>JANYDO010000267.1 GCA_025363605.1 Candidatus Kapaibacterium sp. | reverse complement strand
GCCCGACGGGGACGAGCCAAACTGCGACAGCACACCGCTTGTGGGGTCGCCCACTTGCTGCACTCCGGCGTTGGCGTTGAAATTGTTGTTGTAGGGGTCGAATAAGCCATTTTCGCCTGCCGCAAGACCCGGTGCAATAATGGGTCCGGCGGGATTAAACGACAAATACGGCGAATCCTGCACAAGCCGTTGGTCGCCCGTGCGGGAATAAATGACCGTGCCGTTGAAACGCACATCGGCAGCGCTCAGACTGCCCACTATTCCCGGGAACTCCAGCGCTCCGCCTTCTTCCACGACGGCATAGCGCATACGCGAGGTGACGCGGCACTCGGTGGACGTGAGATAATTTGCGCTACCGTTTGCAAATTGTTCGGCATACACGCCCGTGCGCCCAATATTGCCTGTGACCATCTGCAAGACCGCATTATTCATCACGTGCAGAACGCCGGAGGTGACCGAACCTTCATTCGCCAGCAGGGCTGGTGCTTCCACGCGCAGCGTCCCGCGCCGCACCTGAATAATGCCTGCCGTGAACGTGCCTTGCAGCGTTCCGACGGCTGCGCTGGGGTCATCGGTTGCTCCGGTGAATTGGTCAATGGAAAAATTACGGTCGTTGACGCGCCCCAAATCGAAAATTGCCGTCCAGAAGCTGTTTCGTCCCATCAGTCCCCGAAAGTTTGCATGGCGTTTCGGAGGGTTCGCGGCAAGCATGGAAGCGGTGTGGGCGGTGTTATCGAAATATCCGGTTTGTGTGGCGAGCGTGGTTGACCATTCTTGCTCTTGCGTGATGACACGGGTTACACCTCGGAAAACAAGCGTGGAGCCGGTGCCAATTGTAGCGGCGGTTACTTGTATGCGGGCATCGTGGTCAGTGCGGTCGGCTGCCGAGCCTGAGTAGTAGCGGAGTTTGCCGTAGATGCGTAGCTCCATGTTGCGCGAGCGATAGACAGGAGAAAAAGGGGTATCATATCCAGGATAAGTATATGGGAAAAAATCAAAATCACCTATAATATTTCTTATAGATGTAGTATCACGGAATAAGGGAGATCTTCTTATACTTACCTGTCCGCCAAATCTATCTCCGTCACACCAATCTGTTGGAGCAAAACCTCCAGAAATTGAACCCCACGTTGTTGTAATTGAAGCATTGGTATGAATGTGGAGATTATTGATTTCTAGAAATGCCCAAGATTGAGCGCCATTATACTCAATGGCTTCAGTATTAGCACGAGTAGCAATGACGGTATGTCCAGCTTCAATAAAAACATTACTCGTTGCATTGGGAACACCCACACTCCTGTCTGCATTTACCCACACGCCAGAGCGAAAAACTTGCCACGTGGACATATCCACCCAACGCCCAGATCGGACGGAACGGAAATCACGCCATTCGCCCTGCACTTCCGATTCGGGATGCGGCATAGAAACTTGTGCTGTGAGGCGGAGGCAAACAGAAATGCACGAAAGCACACCAAGGAGAAGGAAACGAAACATACGAGAAGCGAAAAATGTGAACGGAAAGCCCTGCTGGTTCACAAGTTAGTGTCGGAATAGGAGATAGGCAAGAGGTTTTTTGAGAAAAGTACTCTTATTCCCCCGCAAAGCGCACCACTTCTCATTAGAACAGGGCAAGTTGTACTTTGATGGCACGTTCTACGGCTTGTAGGTCGCTATCGGTAATTCTACCGAGGAGGCTCAGAAACCGCGTTTTACTTGCGGTAGTTAATTGGTCTGCCATTGCTTTGTGAGCTACACCGTTTACGGTGATGAAGGCTTCACCCGGATATAATTTTTGTACTTTGCTTGTTATTGGCACGACTTGAACACGGTTAAGCACTGCATTTGCTGAATTGTTACTGACAATAACAGTCGGGCGTTTTTTCTGAATTTCACCCCCTATGGATGGCTCGAAATTTACCCACCAAACTTCACCGCGATTCATGGGCAACGTCTCCGATAGTGCCTTCAGACCATTCCAATGCTTCACGCTCGCGTTCTTCGTCCAATGCCATAGCACGGTAGCCTTCATCAAGACTTGTATCAATAATATGAGGGCGAATAAGCGATTCAATAAAACGACTAATATTGCGCTTCCCTGCAACGGCATACAAACCGTTATAGACAGACTCCTCGACGGTAATAGTGAGTTTTTTTTGCATGAAAGATTCTCAAAAAAATGGGCGTGTCACGACTCTTGTAACTTACTATTTTCTGCGTTTATTATCAACAGCTCCATTACTTTTTGCCCTCACACTCTCATTCCCCCGCAAAGCGCACCACTTCTATTCCCTTGCCCTTTGCGACTGAGCGAACACGCTCGCGGAGCATTTGGGCAGCTTTTTGGGTGATGCCGGAACTTTCGGCTGCCGAGCGGGCATCGTTTTGGAGTGCGGCGACAGCATTCGTGCGGTCTTGGGGCGTGATGTTGTTCCAAAAGCCGTTTTCGTCGCGCTCAACCTTGTAAGATTTCATTTCCAGCGAAAGAATTTTTGCTTTCGGGAGTGTAGCGGTGATGCGGAGTTCGGGTTCATGCGTCATGGATTTTTCGTCGTCAATGTTCAGATTAAATTCTTCGCGTAAATCAAAGCCTGCTTTTACGACAAATTCCCCGCGCAAAAGCAATGTTTTGGTGCTTCCCACGTATGTATGCGACCACGAGTATTCTCGGAAAATGGTCTGCTCCACCGTGGCGATTTCCAGCGTGGGCTGCGCCTGCTCTATGACGGTCAGCCCATTGATGCTCACCGACGGCGTAAGCCCCATGCCTTGCATAAAAGCCGCCGATGCGCTTTTTGCCAGATTTCGTGCATTGCGCTCTGCACCGAAGTAGAACGTCGCAATGCCGCCCGCCACGAGCAGTAGCACCGTGAAGATCATCAACGGCAAAATGGGCATCGTCATTTTTTTGAGCGGCGAGGTGGGGGGCATAGTTTCCGAAAATTTTGAATGGTGAATTTTGAGTGGTCAATTTTTGAATGGTCAATACACTTCTACATCTGCCAATACTTTGCCGTGCGATTGTCCGTTAGCGTGCGTAATGACTTGCTGTGCCGGAAATACAGGCTGCGCGGGCAATGGTTGTACGGGCAGTGCTTTCATTTTCAGCGCTACAAATGTCATGTCGTCCAGCAGGGCAGCGCTTCCCATCCACTCTTCGGCGCAATGTTTGAGAGCGCTGACCATCTCGGCGGGCGAGTGGTGCGCATTGGCGAGGAAGCACGATTCTAAGCGCTCGTAGTCAAGCATTTCTCTGTCGGAATTAAAAAGTTCCGGCAGACCGTCGGTCATAATGAGCAGCACGTCGTCCACATCCAGCGTGGTAACGACTTCGCGGTATTCAAAGTGGTACACACTGCCAAGCGGCAGCGCCTTGATGCTGATGTGCTCCAGCGTGCGCGTTTTAGCGCGATAAATCACCACCGGCGGCATACCGGCAATGGCGATATGCACATCGTTGCCGATGCACCGCACCAGCGCCAGACACATATACATTCCGCGCAAATTCATGTTCTTGATGCCGCTGGAAATTTTACTCAGAAGTTCCGCGCCATTTTGGCTATCGGCAAGCGTTTGGAAATAGCTTTTGGTTGTGGAAACAAGATACCCTGCTTTCATGCCGTGTCCGGTGGCATCGCCCACAGCAGCCACCAGTGCGCCTGTTTCGGGGGAATAGCGGAAATCGTAGTAATCGCCGCCAACTTCGGTGGCGGTGCGCATATAGGCTGCAATTTCGTAGCGCGGGTGATTGGGGAGCTTGCTGGGAAGCATGGAAAGTTGGAGCGTCCGTGCTTCTTCGAGTTCGCGGGTTTTGCGGTCGTTATCAGCTTCCAGCAGTGTTCGGCGAATAGCCAGTTCTTTTGCTTGGCGCTCCTGTTCCAAAGCGTGTTCGGAGAGTTCGCGGACGTGAACGAGCTGCTCTTGGAGCGAGCGTTGCGTACGCGAGACCACAAGCGCTATGTAGAGCGACATTGCAAGCGGAACGGACATATAACCGGCATAGACAAACGTTTCCATGCGATGAGGCGCAATCGAAAAAGGGAAAATATGCCACATTTCTACCCAGCGAAACGTCCACATCACGGCAAAATCGAGTACACCGACAAGCATCAGCACCGCCCCCACTTCGCGTCTGCGCACGGCTTGGAAAGCGATTCGCACGGCATCGGCAGAAAGCAGCACGATAATCAGCATAGAAATATCGTACACCACTTTGTAGGTTGCCTCATGCGACATAACCATAAACATCGCAATAATCACACCGACCGTAGAAAGTATTGCCGCCCACAGCCTCCGGCGCGGAATTCTGTCATAGAAGAGAGCATAGAAAAAGAGCCAGCAAGCAAGTGGTATTGCGTTGTTGTAGAAGTTTGGAATCACGTTAAAAAACAGCCCTACACCCGGATGCGGCTCCATAAGGCGCTGCGCATAGACCGTCAAAAAACGCAGCGACACAAGGAGCGTAAAGGCGGCATAGAAAAGATGAAATCGCTGCTTGGGGTAAAAAGCAAAAAGAGCAACGTGCAACAAGCCCAAAGCCAGCATCATTCCTATTCCGATGAGGTAGCGTATCGAAAAATAGCTATCTTTCATGCGCTGAATATCAAGCGCTTCGTCGGTGGGCGCAAAGGAGAGCGATAGAAAATTTTGGGATTTGATAGACGGAACAAGTGCGTATCCTGTGGGCATTTGATGAAACGAATACCGCACGGCAAGCACGTACTCCGACTCTTCGCCAAATTGGAGTATCACAGGTTTGCCCTTGCTTTGAATAACACGCTCTTGAGCAGCATCATTGCTTGGATTGCCGAGCGAGGCGATAAGTCTTCCGTTCAGATAATACTCGGCTGCGCCCACTTGGTAGGGCATGAGCGTAACAGACGTATAGCGCAGAGAGGAATCAAGGACGATGTGCGTTCGGAGCCACATCACCCGCGACCAATCGGGATGAAGCGTGTCGTCGGAAAGGCTCTGAACCAGCCGCCAAGGAGTGTCGTTGTAGCGAGGCAAGGCGTAGTCGGGTTTGTCGTCTTGCATCCAACGCCACACGCCCGGATGGTATGCGCCGAGATTAAGCGTTTTACTGTCGAGCGTTCCTGAAATATCCTTCGCTGAAAGGTAAACAACGCCGTTGGCATTGGCTCTCAGTTTTCGCTTCATGTCCTCATCCTCGCCGGCACGCAAGGACGCACCAAAGCCGAGCAGGAGCAACACTGCAATTAGAGCATGTAAACTATGTCGAATACGCATTATAGCTCCCTCTAGAAAAAGTCTTTTCAAATCGTGAATGGCTTTCTCCTCTTAGACGTTTAACACGCTAAAAGGTTGCAAGAGCGCATATTATCTCTTTTATGGGGCAATGCAAGCGTTATTTTTTGTTAAATCGCCGAGAAAATTATCGATCAAAACTCTTTTGACAGGAAAAATTTGAGTTCTTGTTTTTGACACTTTGCCCTAGCAACTCTCTAGCCACCACGCGGCGTTTGGACGTTAATACTCACCGTGCGGCAGTAATAGCGACCTTCGGGAAGGTCGTTATCAAAGGGCAGCGATGATGCACCTGTGCCGCGCACTTCTTGGAAGCGAATGTTTGGGTTCACACGCCGCATGAAATCTTGTACGCCTTTAGCGCGAGACTCCGAAAGTTCTTTATTATACTTCGCTTCGCCCAGTCGGTCGGTCGAACCCAACACGGACACAAGAGAATTCGGCTTAATGGCATCCAGTACGAAACCCCGCATCATCACACGGTTTGATTCCACCATGTCGTCGCGGTCGAAATCGAAAACGATGAGATTTAAGCGGCTCACTTCAAACTGGTTCTTGAGTGTTTCCACATTGATGCGCGTGTGCGCCGAGAGCGTTTGACCATCGCGCTGCTTCACTTCCAAATTGCAATCGGCAGAATCCAGCGAACCCACTGTTTGCGAGAGCTTGGCGGTAAACTTACGGCGCAAGGCAAACGGCAATCGCGTAGGCGGCGCATCTACGCCGGAGGTAACGGCAAAGGGTTCTTCGAGCGCATTCAGACTGCCTTTGTAGCTTTCTGCCGCACCGGGATTTTGCACTTTGACCGTCATGTAATGCTCCGTTCGCACGGGGGTATATTCCAAAAAGCGATATTGCACAACGGGAGCAAGCAATTCGGGGTCGTTGGAATTTAGCTCCACACGGCGATTTTCCTCGTTTCCTTCGGCATAACGGTCGCTGGATGCGAGCTTTGGTGTGTCGCGCGTGGTCAGTTTGAGGCGACCTTGCGCAATTCCCCAATAGCCCATGAGAAAGCCTGCCACTGAACGTGCGCGTTGCTGTGCCAAAATCTGCCGTTGGTCGGCGTTTGCCCATTCTTTGCCGTCGGTCGTGCCGGTGATGGTGAGTGTGGTCTTGGGATTCGCCCTCATGCGTTTGCCGATGATGTGCAGCAAATGGTAATAAATCGCTAACGTTTCTTTGGGAAGATTTTGCTCGTCGAAGCTCGCCGTCGTCCCGATGCGAGGGTTATAGCGGTTCTTCACCACCACGCTTGCGCTATCGAAAAAGATATATGGCAAAAGCGGAAACGTCTGCGTAACAACTGTTTCCTGAATTTCCAACGGTTTTCCGGCAATAGATTCGATGTGAAGTTGTGCTGCGGCTAGTGTTGGCGGCATTTTTTCGGATTGTGGCGTTTCGGCAGTATCGCGTTTGGTTTCCTCCGGCAGAAAGCGCCAGCGCAGTGTTACAGCGCCTTGCACACTATTGGTGCGCCAGTCAATATCTGTGCGCACTGTCGTCAAGCCGTAGCGGTACGCAGCCTCCAAGCCAAGTAGTAAACGCTGTTGCAAGGGCACTTCTACGCCGATTGCGCCCGTCACGCCGAAGGTTGGTCGTGCAAGTAGGGCAGCTTCGCGTTTGTGTGGACGAGTATTAGTTTGTGTATCGGGAAATTTTAGGCCGACCGGTTCAAGAATTAGCTCACTTTCCGTCACGGGAACTTGTGAAAGAAGCGCAAACGACGCATCTGCACTGAGGCGGACGTAGAGGGGAAAGCTTTGAACAGGCTGTATCCGTGCGCCAAGGTCTGCCACGAGGTAATCTGCAATTGGGGTGCTATAATCAAAGCGTCGAATGGGAGGTCCGTACCCATCCTTGCCGTTGAATATCTGCAAATCTACTCCCGAGTTACTCGCGTTGACCGTCTGCGAGAGCGCAAGCGGTCTGCGGGCAAAAAGCGCTCGTGCGCC
>JANYDO010000257.1 GCA_025363605.1 Candidatus Kapaibacterium sp. | reverse complement strand
TAAAGAAATCGCTTCGGTTTCCAAGCGAATTCGGGCAAAACGCTGGTCATCAAGCGGACGCTGGATGCAGCAATTATCAAGGTAAATGCGAATCATTTCATAAAATACTATTTCCCAAGGATATTTCCACGATAAAACAATTGAAGTTATGCTCCTCAATTATGCTGCTCTCGCCGCCCAACTCAACATTCCCAATCTTCAAGAACACCTTCGCGGCTCTTCGCGCCGCAAGCCCACGCGCAGCCGTACCATCTGTGATGTCCGCCGTGCGTGTGCGGCACTTTTGGTGGAACAAGGCTACCCGTACCGCGCGGTCGGGTATGAACTCCGTTGCCATCCTTCGGCGGTCTGCCATTTTGTGCGTACCCATGCAGAATTACTTGCCAATAATGCCGACTATGAACGGGTCGCGGCGGTGATCTTTGGTCTTCATGCGCCAAAAGTCTAATCTTCCTCTCGTTCACTGTTTTATTATTCGCTCCGTCTTTCACATTGTTTTCATGGTCGGTTCGTTGCTCCCGTTCAGAGAAAGTTCACGTTTTGTTCGCGCTCAGTTCATGTTTTGTTCGCACTCATTTCAGGAAATTTCACACGGGCTTCACGTTTTTTTCACACCGATTTCACACTTCTTTCACATTCATTTCAGAAAATTTCACACGGACTTCACATAATTTCACACGGATTTCATAGTGTTTTTGCCGTTTTTTGCCTGTTTTTGGGGCGATTCTGTTAGGGCTAACAACTCAAGCAGAGACTTGTACTATACCACCCACTCAAGGTGCTCTTTGGCGTTCTACCGACGCAGGAAATACTTGGCAACCTCTATTTTTTAGAGGAAAAGGAGGTGCTAATAATAGCTGGATAGGACCTGTAGAAATACGGACTAATAATGTGGTTGGTACGAATCATGTTTTTTACGCTTTAGGTGCAGTAGTAGATTATATCCGTAATCCCGCCACGGGCGCTTGTAGTTTAGACGCGAGTACCTATTCTACACAACTGTATCGAACAGATGATGATGGTGATAACTGGACGCAAGTTTCTACACCATTCGTTGCAAATACTCAAGGTGGTTTAGGAAATATTTTGGACTTTGCAGTTTCAGGAAATACCATATTTGCAGGTGGTTCTCCATCTGATGTTGCTGCTAACACTTCCGGCAAAAACTTTGTCTTCAGATCGCAAGATGGTGGTTTAACATGGCAACCACTTTCGGCTTGTCTGCCTTCAGATGCACCTGCTGTCTATAAAATTGCCTTAACAGCTCAAAGTGTATTTATTGCTGTTCCTGTACGATATCAAAATGGGTTGCTGTACAAGCATTCAGAAATTTATCAACTGGATTTATGTTCTTTATCGCCACCGCCTATTGCAGGAACGACATTCAAAAACGTGGGCGAATTATCATCGTCTAGCCATAATGACAAGGAAACCCAACGCCTCAAAGGAGAAATGTTACCTCTTTCCAAAATGCTCATCAAAACTGCTCCTAATCCGGCAATGAATGAATTACAAATAGAGGTAGGTTTACCAAACGATGCGCAGGTGCATATTAAACTGCTGGATATGCTCGGCAATACTGTCCTTGTAGCACATGACGGGTATTTCTCCCAAGGCTGGCATTCTCTATCGGTTAATGTTTCACAATTGGCTTCCGGGCAGTATATTTGTGTTATCGAATCGGGTCAGCAGCGCGCGCGCACTATCGTTACCATTTTCAAATAATCAATCAAATAGAGTCTTATTTTATGCTGCATCTCTATCCTCAACAACAACGCAAGTACCCATTTTTGAGGTACTGCGTCTGTTTTACAGTAGTATATTTTCTTGCCAGTGTGTTTATACCACAGCTTTCAGCTCAAGGCTTCGGCACATTATATGGTAAAGTAACCGATGCTGTCACAGGCGAAATAATACCCAATGCAACAATAAAGTTTGCTGGCGTCAGCACCACGACTAATCGCTTCGGACAATACCTTATCCGAAATCTGCCTGCCACTTTCCAATCGGATTTTACTGCATCAGGTATACGATTTGGCACATTTCCATTGTCAGTATTTTTAGTTCAAACATCACACGACGGCGTTTCAGGGTGGATGGAATGTACAGCCGCAAACTATTTTCCTTCTCGGAATAGCGAAATAAAGGTTATTCCTTGCAAGCGAACGGAACTCAATATTTCCATGACAAAAGAGATTGTTCCGGGATCTTTGCGGTTTATACTCACCTGGAAAGATAGGCCTGATGATTTGGATTCTTATCTTTTTACTCCTTCCATAAACGGATTAGCACCTACATTTATAGCATTTAAGCAAAAAGGTGCAATTTTTGTTCCTCCATTTACATACTTAGACAAAGATGCTACAAATGGATATGGACCAGAAACTATTACCATTCGGCAGTTATTTCCCGGAACATACACCTATTCTGTATGGAATAATGCGGCTGGTCTAGCCACTCCTACGAATCGTAATGGCAATTTAGCTGGCTCCGGTGCGGTGGTACAAATCTATAATGATAAAGGCTTAGTACAATCTATCACTGCCCCCGAACAAAAATCCACCACTGGTAATGCCCAGTGGTGGAATGTCTGCACGTTAGATGGAAAAACTGGTAGTATTACTGTCATCAATAAAATTACTAATCAATCAACATTTTCGACAATAACAGTAGCACAAAAGAATGATGGCGTGATTTCTTCATCCCTAAAAAAGTCGGACGCGACATTACAGGGAATCACAACCGCCAATTTTTATTGGGATTTGAACGGTGGTAGAGGCTTTATGCCCAGCTCCAATTATGCCCCTGAAATTTATGCTACCTTTGATTCTCTGCGAATGTATGATGTTACCCTTGAAACCTACAAAGAAATGGGGCAAGCAAAAAGCTCTCTCACAAAGCCAATGTTCGTTTCCAACATTATCTTAGTCGGCACACAAGATTTTCATAATTATACGAATTGGTTCAACGCACCAAGTACACTTTTAGGTACAGACGGAGATAGAGATGCAAAAAACTGGTCTATCAGTTTAATCGGTCAACCTCGCTATTGGAATAACCGTGTTGTTTATGGTACTGTTGCCGATAGCATTTCACAACTCTATGTCGTTGTTGCTGTCAAAGATACCAATACTAGCGTAACAGCAAGTTTACCCGATACATTGAACGGTACGATTGCGCCGCTCAATAATGTCCGCCTTCAATCCTCACAAGCAACCTTGAAGGTATATTCGGCACTAAACGGGAACTTTATAGCGATGGCAGTCTATACCCCACCGCCCACACTCCGCAATGCCGAAGGACTGAACGAGAAAATCATCCCGCTCAGTGTTCAAATCGGCACTGCCGCTACTCAAATCATGCCCATTCGCCTTGTCCGCCCGCCTGTGGTGCTTGTCCACGATGCAGGCGCAGACCCGCAGTCGTGGCAGCGTACAGGCTTTGCTGCCGAATTACAACGACGC
>JANYDO010000255.1 GCA_025363605.1 Candidatus Kapaibacterium sp. | reverse complement strand
TTTGTAGTTCGACGAAACAAACAATCGGTTGCCTAACAGCAGCCAAGCGGTCGGGCAGACCGTGTTAGCTTGGGAGATATACAACGGCGTTAGCTGGGTAGCCCAAGAATCCCCTGCCTTCAGGCATGGGGAGTGTCAAGTCAAGCGGAACGTAATTGTTCAACCGGAAGCGGATAATCGCTTCCAGCGCTGTATATCTGCGGCTCTGCGCTTATGACGCTTTTGAATCATTGCCAGAATGGCTTCTTTATCAGTAATTTTC
This sequence comes from Candidatus Kapaibacterium sp., assembly GCA_025363605.1. Lineage (GTDB taxonomy): Bacteria > Bacteroidota > Ignavibacteria > Kapaibacteriales > UBA4661 > PH2015. The sequence continues at coordinate 5,289 of JANYDO010000255.1, read as the reverse complement.
GATGGCAAGAGATGACAAAGGATATCGCGAATATCGGCGCAGGAAAGCAATGGACGCTGGTGCTTATTAGCGATACGCTGTTTGAGGCAAAACGCCAATGCCATCATCGTCATCGCAAGATGATGCTCCAATGCTTGCCACGAGCGTACCTGATACTGCGCCATGCCAAGTTCACTTTTGCCATCCTCAATGGAGCGTTCCACCCAATAGCGGTGCATCTGCCGAACAACAAGCCGATGAAGGCTGTGTCGTTTCTCCGCATCGTAGGCAAGCGAATACTTGATGTCCTTCGGATCCTTGAGACTGCGCGAAGCAATCAATCGTTCTTGGACGGCACATTCTTCTTTTCCATCCCATGTCCAAACTAATAGTGCAAGTGCTTGACGACGATAGACGCCCTTGGTTCCGGAGCGATATTCGATGGTTTGCCATGCTTTCTCGGGCTGCTCGGCAACCAATTCGGCAGCCGTTTGATGAAAGGCGGTGGTTGTCAAACGACTCGGCAAGCGTCCGCGCTCCGAAGTACGCTCCGGCAGAAACGGCTTCGGGTCTGCCACATAGACGGTCTGGTCGCTGTGAACATCGAACACATACTGCGTCCGCTTCCTTCGGAACACCCGCAGCATTCATCCGCTTGGCATCGTCTGTCCATTCCTCCGGCAGGAATAAACGGCTGGTGATGATACCGACGTACGGAGCCTTGGAGAGGACTCCAACGACCATTACTTGACCACTATCGACTTTGCCTTTTCTCTGAGCGCCGCGCTCAGAACCCAAGTATTGACGCGCTACACCGACCGAATTCCGCCCCTGCTTTTTGCATCCGTATTCGTCAATAATCAGCGCTTGCTCGCCACGTACTTCTGAAAGCGCCGTTTAGACATTCAGGGCAACCTGCTTCTTGACCACCGTAGCATCTCCACGGGGCGTGGCGAATAAAATGCTGGATTTGGTCATAGCTAGTTTTCACGACCACCTTGCATATTGAGCTGATATTGGACAATTCCGCAAGAAAAAGACCGCACAAATACTGATGTGCCTTTGCAAAACAGTGGTGATTGCCGCATTGAAACAAGGTTTTGTACTCTGCTATCTCAGTTTTGAGAGCGGTACAGAGATTGAGGAGTTTTTTTTATATGATAATTTCCTCCAAAATGACGATAGTATCTATGGTTTAGCGTAACTTGCCAAAGTAAAATTAGAACAGTAACATATACCGCAAGCGCAAGTAAGGTGTTGAACGAAATTATCTTGAACTATCTGCACAGACAGGAGTGTCTGTGTTCCAAGTATCACTGTCCAGATGCTTATGCAAGAAAAGGATGTGTACATAGACTAGGTCAAAGGACAGCCTGCTTTACCGACCGATGAACGCTTACGCAACACCTCTATCTCGCGGATGAGGCAACCAATTGAATCGTGGTTTAACTGGCTTCAGCAGAAAACAGCCATTGAATCTGCTTCCAAAGTCCGTTCCACGAAAGGCTTGATTATTCATGCCCTCGGCAGGCTGGCTGCCGTCTTGACTGCTCTGATTTTTAACTTTTAATTGGCATCAATCTACAATTTTTCTCTAGTTCGGGCAAGAACGAAAAACGGCGACGGAGCGCATCAATACGTGCTCTGTCACCGTTTTTATTTTTTGCTTAGGGGGAAATATGTTTTAGCGGGAAATAGCTAAAATTTCGTATTCCGTCACGCCGGCAGGTACTTTCACCGAAGCAACGTCGCCGACAGTCTTGCCCATAAGAGCGCGTCCGACGGGTGAACTTACGGCGAGTTTGTTGCGCTCAAAGTCTGCTTCTTCTTCGCTGACCATCGTATATTCAAGCGTAACATTGTTCTTTTTATTTTTGAGCATGACTTTGGAAAGGATATAGACTTTATCCGCCGGATAGTCGCTCGGCTCGACCAAACGCGCACGGGCAAGCGTTGCCTGGATTTTGTTGATGCGCAACTCCAGCATGCCTTGTTCTTCTTTTGCGGCATCATAATCGCCATTTTCCTTGAGGTCGCCATGTGAGCGGGCTTCGCCAATTTTGCGGGCAATCTCGGCACGCCCTTTCGTCGTCATTTCGTTAAGGTCGGATTCCAGTTCAGCCAAGCGCTCTTTGCTGAGATAAATCGTTTGTGTACTCATGGTCGAAGGTAGTCAAAGTGAGAGAAAAACAAAAAAGTGAGGTAAAAATCCAAAAAACAATAAAAAAAACAAAGCCATCACCGCGCTTTACGGGGAATGGCTTTGCGTCAAAAGCGAACTACAAATGTACGAAAACTTTACGGTAGTGCCAAGATGAATTTGGGTACGGAGTTGCAAATATCACAAATGCTGAAGCAAATGTCCCATTTTCGTTTTTTTCGTGCGCATATAGTCAATGTTGCGGTCGTTGTGCGGTACTTCAATCGGTACTCGCTCCACGACTTCCAGTCCATAACTTTCCAGCCCAACACGCTTGGTGGGATTATTGGTCAGAAGGCGCATTTTGTGAACGCCTAAGTCCGCAAGAATCTGTGCGCCGATGCCGTAATCACGTGCGTCCGGCTGAAAACCCAATGCCTCGTTTGCTTGCACGGTGTCCATGCCTTGCTCTTGCAAAGCGTAGGCACGAATCTTGTTCAGAAGCCCGATACCACGCCCTTCTTGGCGCATATAAAGCAGAACGCCTTTGCCCGATTCGCTAATAGTACGCATGGCAGCATCCAACTGCAAACCGCAGTCGCAACGCATAGAGTGGAACACGTCGCCCGTCAGACACTCGGAGTGAACGCGTACCAGCACTGGTTCGTCCGTCGTCCATGAGCCTTTGACAAGAGCAATATGTTCTTTGCCGTCCACCACGTTTTGATAGCCAACAATTCTAAACTCGCCAAACTCCGTCGGCATCTCAGCTTCGGCAATTTTCGTTACCAAGCGGTCGGTCTTCAAGCGGTATGCAATCAGGTCTTTGACGGTAATAATCTTCATCGAATGTTTTTTTGCAAACTCAATCAGCGCGTCTCGGCGCTTCATTGTGCCGTCTTCGTCCAAAATCTCGCACAACACGCCGCACGGCTCAAGTCCTGCAAGACGCATCAAATCTACGGTTGCTTCGGTGTGTCCCGCACGGCGCAGCACGCCTTCTTCGGCAGCGATAAGCGGGAAAATATGTCCGGGTCTGCCTAAATCGGACGGCTTCGTATTGGGGTCGGCAAGCGAACGCACGGTAGCAGCGCGGTCGTAGGTGGAAATGCCGGAACTGGTGTTGTGCAGGTAATCCACCGAAACGGTAAACTTCGTGCCGTGCAGCGCCGTATTGGAGCGCACCATTGCGTCCAGCTCAAGCGCGTGCGCTCGCTCCGGCGTAATGGAAACGCATACTAAGCCGCGTCCTTCGGTCGCCATGAAGTTAATCATCTCCGGTGTGCAGAGTTCGGAGGCACAAATGAGGTCGCCTTCGTTCTCGCGGTCTTCATCGTCCAAAACAATAATAATTTTGCCCTGCTTGAGGTCGCTAATAGCATCAGAAATAGTGTTAAACGCCGGATGTGTAGCCATGTTTGAAGTGAGTGGTGGTATAAATCAGGAGGCGCAGAAGTGATTCTCTGCACCGCGCAGAACAAATGCGAAACGGAACAATGATTATTTCGGCATGGTCTGGTTTAATGCCGAATACGGGTCGGAATTATCAAGGCTGCTGAAGTAATAGAACGCACGACCGTTTGCGTCTATTTCCACTGCTGCGATACGCTTTTCTACTGCATGCTTCAGAAATTGTTCTACTTCGGAAAGGGAAAATTCAGATTCAATGACCAAAAGCTCAGGATAGACCTTGCCTTGATGCTCAAACGCATAGCGTAGCACTGCTTTTTCCATCATCACAAAATTTGTTGGCGACGACGACATCATCGTCGGTGACTGGTTTGGTGAGGGCGAAAGAGCGAGAAACTCTTGGTGTTCTGCCTGCAAACGAAAAAATTTCTGGCGATTTTCGCGGACGCTGTACGCCGACATTGCCGCAAAACCTCCGAAGACGAGCGCGGGAACACCGAAATCGGCATCACCGAAAATCATCGCGACGGTAAAACACGCCGACATGATAACACTAAAGACTACGCCTCGCTTGCCGCTTTCGAGCTTCTTCTCGGCTTGTTGCAGTTTTTTCACAAGGCGTTTGTATGTTTCTTCGCGGTAGCGGTCAACGGCGCTGGGAGCATTCATGCGCTGTTGCTCTAAGCGTGCACGACTTGTTTTTGCGGTGTCCATAGCAGAATCTACCGCATCCATGACGGTATCAATGATTTCACCGACAATTTCTCCTGCACGGGTTCGGTATTCTTTACCCCGATCCATATCGCGCTCGAAGCGGTCACGCCTACGTTTACGCCACTTATCGCGCATATCGGCAAAATCTTCTTGCCAATCTTGCTGGTTTTTACGACCGCGATTGTCTCTGTCGGTGTTATATTTGTCCCAGTTGTTATTTGAGAAACTGCTCATAGCGGTATTCCTTGTGTAAGGCATTGTATCGTGCGGTGTTTCATACGGTGTACCGTAGAATTGATTGTTCCGTTTCATTGTCCGCTCCGAATAGTATCTTGTAGGATGGTAATTTACGAAAGATTTCACCCTTCTTCCAACGCAAAACACGAAAAAGAGTTTCATTTATTGAAGCACCCGTCCGGAAAAACTTTCACAGCGCGTGAACTCTAGCGCAATACCGATTTTGTCATGCCCTCAAAACCGCCTACAACCTTGATTCATCATTATCCTGCCCTCAAACTACTCGCCGGTTGTGCGGTGGGAATGGTACTGTTTTCTACGGTCTTTTTTGTACCGACAGCAATGATGTTCGGCTTGGCTTTGGGTTGTATCTTCGCGGGTTTGGTTCTCATTGTCATTTTGCATAAAAAAACAATGCCGCGCAGCGCTTTGACGAAGCAGTTGCGTGTTGCTACTGCTTGCGTGTATTGGTGTGGCGCACTGACGATAGGCGGAATGATTGGACAAGAAGCCCGAAGTGTGCGCCTGAGCGTCAGTCCCGCAGTAAATGCGCTCACGCTTAAACAACCAGCCGTCCTGCGCGGCGAGGTACTGCGCGTTGTACGCCGAGACTCGCTCCAAATGCGATTGCTTGTGCGGGGTATGCTTGATACGAAAGCCTTCCCGCGCTTATTCCCTTTCGGGTAAGATTATCGCAAAATAGTGTATCTTGCATATATGAAACATATTCGCTCCAAATTTCTGGCTCGTGGCTTTGATGCCCAAGAATATCAACGCTACATTCATCGGCATCAGGATGAAGCTACCCG
>JANYDO010000218.1 GCA_025363605.1 Candidatus Kapaibacterium sp. | reverse complement strand
CAAAGGGGGCGACGAGCGCAGCGAGTGGGGGATTTGTCGAAAGGCGCATAAAATCTAAATCCCCCGTTCCCCCTTTATCAAGGGGGCGAATGAGTAAGACTCGATACATCATGCAGTTACGCTTAACTTAATGACATTGATGCTTATGATTGGCGCAAAAGAGTAGAAAAGCCAAATGTTCTGTGCATCGTTTCTGTTGCACTTATCGGCTATTCTCCGCAATGCGTTTATCATCTGTGTCAAAAATACTAACCTAAGATGAAATGAAGATGAAAGCGTTATCAGGCAAGATGAAAGAAGTATCGGACAGGAAGATTGAGCAGGGGAAGGAGTACGGTACAAACGACAGTGGCGTTTTGTGTTTCAATCGTTATTTCCCCGCCGTGGCGTGTGATAATTTCTTGGGCGATTGCCAAGCCCAAGCCGCTCCCGCTTGCTTTTGTGCGCTCCCGCTCCCCGCGATAGAACCGCTCAAAAAGCCGCTCCCGCTCCCCGTCGGCAATTTCTCCTGCGTTGGAAAAGACAATCGTGGCTGTTTCTTCGTCGGGGCGAGATTCGGACAGAGGCGAACCCGTCAGCGATTGTGGAGTACGATATAAACAGACGGAAATACTCGTTTGCTCAGGTGCATAGAGAACCGCATTTTCCGCAAGATTGCCTAACGCTCGCCTGAGGTAGAGAGCATCGGCTGTGATTTCCAGTGCTTCGTCAATAAAAAAATCAATGGTAACAGATTTGGCGGCAGCAATAGGCGTGATGGACTGAACGCACTCAATAAGCAGTTCATCAAGGCGAACAGACTCAAACCGTAGAGGGAGTGCGGCATCTAAGCGAGCCAGCGTCAGCAAATGTTCTGTCAGGCGCTCCAGTCGTGTGATTTCCTCCAGCGCATTCGAGATTTTGCCGGAGATGTTTGGCGGAGTGCTTTTGCTATCATTGCTTTTGCTATCATTGCTGATGCTCTCTGAAACAAGTTCCAGTTCGCAGCGCAAGGCTGTTAGCGGTGTGCGCAGCTCGTGTGCGGCATCGGCAATAAAATGCTGCTGTGCTTCAAATGATGCTTGCAATCGGGCAAGCATAGAATTAAGGGTTGCTCCGAGCGTATGGACTTCGTCCTTTGTTTCGGGCAGTCGTAGGCGTTCTCGAAGATTGACAGCACTCATCCGTGCGGCTGCTTTGGTCATGGCCATAATTGGCTGGAAAGCCCTGCGCACCGCGCTGTATGTCGCCAAGCCCGTAATCAGCGTAACACCAACGACGATGACAAAAAGCAGCACTCGAAAACGAAAAAGCTCCGCCTCAGATTCTAGCAATCCCGCCGCAACGATAATCGTATATGTACCTTTTTGTTGGAAGTGGTACGTTTGCTGCACAAGCCGATAGGAACGAGACTGAATTACAACCGTGCAGACCGTATCGTGTCCAAATTTTGCGAACAAGTCTGTACTCGGCTGTGGAACAGATTGTTGTGCAGGAATCATGGTGGAGATAATATTTTTTCCCAGACTATCCCATACCCACATCCGAACATCGTGCAACCCCTCTGTTTTGAGATTGCCAATGTCTTCGCGCCGTAAAATATGCCACGGAAGAGAGTCGTGGCGGGCATCTTCCAAATACTCCTCCAGTTCGGTTTCAACTTTTTCCGTGTGGCTCGACAAACGTGCGTCCAATGCTGCTATGAGTGATGTTTGCGCAAAGAAATATGCTCCCGTTCCAATAATGCACATCACCACGCCCACCACAAGCATACTTCCAAGCGTAATTTTGACGGCAGTAGAGAATGTCCGTATTTTTTGAAGCCGAAGTTGCATAGAGTGATTTTTGATAACGGGTAAAAACATTGCCCAGAACGCTTACTGCGGCTCTTGGTCGGTGAAGATATAGCCCGCACCGCGTAGGGTATGAATAAGTTTGGGTTCGCCGCCTGATTCGATTTTTTGCCGCAAGAAACGTACAAACGATTCAATCACATTGCTGCGCGGCTCAAAATTCATGTCCCACAAGTATTCCGAAATACGTTCACGGGAGACAATCTCGCGGGGATGGGTCATCAATAATTCTAGCAGAGCAAATTCCTTTGCGCTGAGAGTAATCTCGCGCCCGTTGCGCTGCGCCTTGTGGGTGGCAGAATCCAAAGAAAGCCCAAAAATTTCGAGGCTGGCGCTTCGCTGTACACTATTGCGTCGTGAAAGGGAGCGCAATCGCGCCAGAAGTTCGCCATTGTGGAAAGGCTTGGTAAGATAATCGTCCGCTCCTGTATCTAAGCCACGTATGCGGTCGTCCACATCGCCCAGCGCGGTGAGCATCAGAATCGGAGTCAGAACGCCGCTTTTGCGAAGGTTTCGGCACGTTGTCCAGCCGTCTTGCTTCGGTAGCATCACGTCGAGAAGTATCGCATCGTACAAATTTACTGCCGCATATTCTTCTCCAAGCAAGCCGTCAAGCGCCACATCAACGGCATGACCGTTCGAGCGCAGCATTTCGGGAATACTCTTGGAAAGGCGTTCATCATCTTCGATGAGTAAAATTCGCATGGTATTGATGGAGCTTCCGTGAAAAAAACTATGAAGAGCAGATCTGGGTTTTTACGTTTGATTTTTTCTGATATTTGGCGGATGAATTTAGGAGGCGGCTATTTGTTTCATGGGCAATTTTACAATAAATTCCGCACCTTCACCCAATGCGCTCTCAACCCATATATGCCCACCGTGCAGTTCCACTATCTGCTTGACAATTGCCAAACCTACGCCCGTGGAATTTTCACCGCCGGTTGGCAAAGCCGATAATCGTTGGAAAAATCCAAACATCTGCTCTTGATCTTCACGACTGATGCCCGGACCTTCATCTCGCACAGAAAATCGCACAAATTCCTCACTTTTTTCCAAGCGCACCCAAATACGTTTCTCAAAAGGTGAATACTTTATCGCATTCGAGAGCAAATTCTCAATGACTTGGGGCAAGCGCTTAAAATCGCCATCTATGACGCAATCCTCTTGGCAATGGACAATGAATTGCTGCCGTTTTTCTTCCGCTTGTGGCGCATAATGAGCAAGTATTTCCGTAACCAAATTGTACGCATCTACCACCTCGAAATGAATATCCATTTGCTTCTTTTCCATATCCCGAGCGGCTGTGTCCAGCAAATCATACACAAGATTGAGCATCTGACGGCTTACTTGGAGCATATCTGTCGCGTATTCTTGTATTATGCTGTCATCGGGGAAGTCTTTTGCAAGAAATTGAGTCAGAAGAATCATATTGCTTAAAGGATTTTTCAGATCGTGCGAAGCCATTGAAAGCATTTGTGTCTTAAAATGGCTTGCTTCCTTCAGTTCAATGTTTTTTTCTTGCAATTCCGTATTGGCGTGCTGGATTTCCTTTGCCTGTCTGAGCACTTCTACGGTGCGCTCATCTACAAGGCGCTCCAGTGTTTCGGCTCTCATTCTGAGGCGATTCAAGCGCCAATGAAACCCTTGATATGCAGAAAAGCCAATCAATGCGGTACACAGACCATAAAACCACCATGTTTCCCAGAAGTACGGTGCTACGTAGAACATAGCCGACGCGCCAACGTCATTCCATACGCCATCGTTATTGCAGGCGATGACACGAAAACGGTATTGCCGTCCGTGCGGTAAGTTGGTGTAATATGCTGTACGCCGCCCACCGGCATTGACCCACGCATCGTCGTAGCCTTCGAGCAGGTACTTGAATTGCACTTTTTCGGGCGCAAGAAAACTTGTTGCGGTGTAGTGAAATTCAAACTTTTGTGCTTCCGGTGCTACTTCGCTTGCCGAGCGCAAATCCATTGAAACGCTATCCGCTTTTATTTCTTCAATAATAACAGGCGGCGCAATTGGGTTTGTGTAGAATTTATTAGGACTTATCGCCAACACGCCCGCCATTGTCGGAAACCACAATCGTCCGTCTTGTGTTTTCCAGCCCGAGGGGTTGCCTGCATTACATTCTATGCTTTTCATGCCATCGGCTACGCCAAATGATTTGCAGGGAATGTGCGAGATTTTTCCATCGGCAAAGGCGTTCAAATCAGCTTTGTTGACGCGATAAATACCTTTATTGCATGACATCCAGAGATGACCAAAATCATCTTCCAAAATACACCACGCACCATCATCAAATAAGCCATCCTTTGTGGTGAATGTAGTAAATTTACCATTCTTGAAGCGGTTCAGCCCGCCGCCTTGAGTGCCTATCCAAAGCGTGCCTTCGCGGTCTTGCAGTAGTGAGCGAATAAAATTATTCGATAAACCGTCTTGAGTCGTGAAATGAGTCCATTTGCCATTGTTCCAATAGTTCACGCCGCCACCATATGTGCCAATCCAGAGAGTATTTTCGTGATTTCGGTCTTCCAGAATCACCCGCACAAAGTCATTGGATAAGCCATTTTTGGTATTGAACAACGTCATTTTCCCATTGTGATAGCGGTTCAGTCCGCCACCTTCCGTGCCAATCCATAGCGCTCCGTCATGCGTTTGCTGCAATGACCAGACAAAATCATTCGATAAACCATTCTTGGTCGTTATGGCTGTGAATGTACCATTTTTGAATTGATTCAAGCCGCCGCCGATTGTGCCTACCCAGAGCGTTCCGTCGCGGTCTTGCAGCAAGGAACGAATAACATCGCTCGAAAGACCGTTGCGAATGGAGTAATGCGTAAAGATGCCATCACGAAAATAATTTAAGCCGCCGCCATATGTCCCAACCCATACCGCACCACTTGTGCTGTGCCTGTCGCCATATTCGCTGTCTCCCATGACCGATGTTACCGCATCAATGGACAAACCGTTTTTGCTGGAATACGAGACGATGCTACCGTTTTGCAATCTGTTAATGCCGGCTGCATGAGTGCCAATCCACAGCGCACCGTCGCGGTCTTGCAGCAGTGAGCGCACATCGTCGTTGGACAAACCGTTCTTGGTGCTGAATACCGTCAGAACGTTATTGCTCATGCGTTGTACTCCACCATTGCCCCCAATCCACAGCGTACCACTGCGGTCAAAGAGCAGAGTGCGAATGACATTATTCGACAAACCGTGTTGGGTGGTGTATTGCTTGAATACTCCGTTTTCTAGTTGGTTCAGACCGTTATTGGTGCCTATCCAGAGCGTTCCGTTTCTGTCTTGCACGAGTGAGGTTACGGCATCATTCGACAAACCGTGTTGGGTGGTGTAGTGCTTGAACGTGCCATTGTGAAAAAGATTCAAGCCGCCCATAGTACCAATCCAGAGTGCATCTTGACGATCTTGCACGAGTGCTGTTACGGCATCATTCGACAACCCGCTGTGTGTGGTGTAAAAAGTGAAGACACCGTTACGAAATTGATTTAAGCCATGACTTGTTCCAATCCAGATAGTACCTGCTCGGTCTTGGAGCAGGGAGGTCACATCATCATTGGACAAACCATTTTGGGTTGAGTAGCAAATAAACGTCCCTTCGTGCAAACGAAGGACACCGCCGCCGCGTGTTCCAATCCAGAGTGCGCCGCTATTATCCTCCAGAAGCGAAGCAATGACGTTACTTCGCATAGCAGGCACGTTTTGTTTGTTGAAGACACTAAAGCGAATGCCGTCGTAGCGCACCAATCCTTCTTGAGTACCAATCCACAAATAGCCGTCGCGCGTCTGGCAGAGCGCCCAAGCGGAGTTCTGCGGTAAGCCTTGTTCGGTTTTCCAAACGTGATGGAGATATTGGTCAATATCTTTGTCGGGATCTAGGCTTTGTGTCGGTATGCCTCGTAAAGAGGGAATACTGACGGGTTGGTGCTGGGCGAACACACTACAATGAGCGGCTGCCAACAGAACAATGATAAGAAAAGGCATTGAACGTGCAGAAGTAAGTGATAATCCGATGCTCTCAAGCATGAATGTAATGACGCAAATAATCTTTCTAAGGATTGCACAAAAAATAAAGTGTCAAAGTTTTTTGGCTTCGGTGGCACAGACATTCTTGTCTGTGAGGTTTGAAGCGGTGTTCAAGAACTACACAGACAAAAATGTCTGTGCCACCAAGGAAGGTTTACTCACTTATTTTTGAATGATTTCTAAGTTACTCAAATTACAGAAAGATACTTGGCTGAAAATACCAAGCGCCATACAAGGAAGTAGATTGATGAAACAATTCGTCGTTTGTTTATACTTGAGCCGGAGCCTTGACCGCGACAAGGTAATAGACGACAATAAGCGTTGTGGCTGCCGCCGTTACAAGGAATGTAGCTTGTGCGCCGTAGGCAAACCACAATGCGCCCGCCAGCGAACTCGCAGCCAACGTACAGAGGCTTTGTGCGGCAGTGTACATCCCGATTGCCGTTGCGGCTTCGTCTTTGGAGGCGATGTTGGTAATCCATGCTTTGGCAATGCTTTCTGTGCTTGCGGCGTACAAACCGTAAAGAAAAAATAAACCCAAAAACACGTACAATCCGGAGGCAAATGCCATACCGCCATAGACAATCGTAAAAATGATAAGCCCCGCCACAAACGTCCCTTTGATGCCAAGCGCGAGCGCACCCCTCATATCGGCAAGCGCACCTGCCGGATAGCTAAAAGCTGCATAGACAAGATTGTAAAAAATATACACACCGATAACTCCCGTGTCGTCCAGTCCCGCCTCTTTCACCTTGAGTAAAAGAAAAACGTCCGAACTATTGAAGAGCGTAAAGAGTAACAGCCCGATAACTAAACGGCGATACTCCGGAGCGCTTGTCTTCCAATAACTCAGAAATGCGAAAAATGTCGGGCGTTGTCGTCGGCTTGTTTTCTGCTCGTGTGGCTTGTCTTTGATAAGGAAAGTGAGTGCTACCGCCACCACGCCCGGAAGAAAAGCAATGAAAAATAAGATTCGATACTCTTCAGGATGGTAGTGCAAATATGCCAGTGCCAGCGCAGGACCAAGTACAGCGCCGAGTGTGTCCATTGCGCGGTGCAGCCCGAATACTCTGGCTTTTGTTTGTGGCGTAGCCTCGTCCGAGAGTATTGCGTCTCTCGCTGCTGTGCGAACGCCTTTGCCAAGACGGTCAAGGGTGCGGGCAAAAAGTATCCAGATGGGACGTGCCAATGCGGCCATCATCGGCTTGGCAACGGCGCTCAGGGCATAACCCAATCGCACGAAAGGTACGCGCTTGCCGTAAGAATCGGAGAGTTTTCCAAAATAGCCCTTACTCAGCCCCGCCGTTGCTTCGGCAATGCCCTCCAAGACACCAATGAGCAACACAGAGAAACCGATACTTTTCAAGTACAACGGCAAAACGGGATAGAGCATTTCGCTGGCTACGTCGGTGAAAAGGCTCACCAGCGAAAGCGCCCAGACGGTGCGCGTAATGATGCGGTGTTTCGTCATTATGGTTTTTCAATGCCCCCAAAAAAACTCCTACTTTTCAGCATGGAGTTTATGAAGAAATCGGTGAATCACGGGGGCAAAGGTGATGCCCGCAACAATCACAACCGCCAGACCGCTATAAAGCGCATAGCATCCGGCGAAGAGCTTACCCATTGTCGTCGCAGGCTGCGCCAAAGGACCCATGCCGGATAGAATCATAGCGGCGTTAGCGAAAGCATCTATCCACGTCATGCCTTCAAAAGCATGATAACCCGCCATTCCTGCCCCAAGCGAAACCACTACCATTGTGATGCCTGCCAGCGCTGTTCGGGCAAAGCGCAAGAGAAATTCTTTGCGATGCAGGACAGGCTCAGAATGATGCTCAAATGAAAACATAGAACGTTCAAAAAAGAATTTGGAGTGCGAACTTGCGCCCGCACTCCAAAAAAAATATGATAGAGATTTCCGTGAAAGTACGCTTCAATGCTCACTTCAATGCTCACTTCAATACTCACTTCAATGCTCACTTCAATACTCAGCGTATGACTGGAAATCAAAAAGTTTGCCTTTTTTCCACAACTCAATTTCTTCTTCAAGAAGTGGTTTGTTACGCCTCACGGTTGCTTCGGAATCCAAGTCCGTGATGTTCGGCTTGCCTGCGTTCACCCAAGCGGTGTACCAGAAATTTGCTGTTGCCGCTATGGAAGCTCGCATTTGGCGTTCGACCATGCCGTTCAGTGCGGCGTGATACGCCTTTGCATATTCAAGCGAACGCAAGGGCTGACCAAATTGATTCTTTTTGATGTTCTTATTGCTGTCCAGTTGCCAGATTTGCTCTTTGGTAAACTGCGTTTTGAGTTTGCGCTCGACGGCAAGAAGCGTATCTGCCGTGGCATTGCTTTCCCGAATAATACGCCATGATTCGGCAACAGGGTCAGCAATATATTTGGCATCGCCGACATTAAAATTGTAATCCTTGCCAAAAAGTTCCGGCAATCGTGCTTCCCAAAACGAGTGAATACCGCGCTGGTCGGTTAATTGTCCGTCGTGATTCAGCGAGGTGTGGAGCGGCATATGGGCATCGGCGATATAATGCGCTATGTCGCCGGCAAGAAACAAGATAGCATCTCGCTTGCGGTCTTTAAAGGCGGTGGTGAGTTTTGCTTGCATTTCCTGCATATACCACGGGAGAATACCTGCTTTTTGAAGCGTATCGGTGCTATACTTTGCCTTTGCTTCTTTCCATGTTTTGGGAAGAGTCTCAAAGGGTTTATCGCCGAAAAATTCTACATCAATAAAATGTCGTGCGTACTCGTCGCGGTCGCTCATGGTGTATTTGCGCACATCGGGGATGCTGGATTCTTCTGTGATGAAGTCAATGTGATTGAAGAACATCGTGCGCATCTCCGGCGGTAGAGCAAAGACCGCCGCATGGCTTATATGCTGGTGTCCCCACACGCCCCATCCGTAGAGAAACGACGATGTGCCAGCAATGCAAAGGAAGGCGATACCAAGCGCTGCTGCAAGGATTCGATAGCGTTTTGTTTGTTTTGGTGTTTTGGTGTTCCGACGGCTCTTCATCTGGTTATTCCTTGAGTGTTTATAGGTGATAGGGTGATATTGATGCAAACCTTCAATTATGTGCCGCAATATACGGTTTCAGCACGTGATGACGCAATCATTATCGCAATAGGTGAATTTTTTCACGAGCTGATAACTAAAGTATTGAACGAAATTATCTTGAACTATCTACACAGACAAGAATGTCTGTGCTACGGCATAAAATCTGGCTTTGATAGCACAGACTGAGCGCCGCGCTCACTTGTCTGTGTTCCAAGTATTACCGTCCAGATGCTTACTTTATCTCTAGCCGTAGTGGAAAAGTCCTGCTGCAACTCTATCTTTTATCTTTATCGCAGTACCATTACTGGTTTACCGCTCCGAATCTCTTCAGATGCCTTTTTTATGACCGCGTCCGTGACGGTGAGATGACCAAACACTTCCGTCAAACTGTCTAGTGTTATGCCTTTTTTCACGTTCACCCATTCTGTCTTGCTGTCACGAACAGCAATGACAAACGTGCGTTCGGTAGAATTGACAATAGCACTTGTCGGTACAAAAAGTGTGGCGGCTTGGCGCTTGACTGGCAATTTCACATCGGCGTACATTCCGGCTTTGAGCACACCCGAAGGGTTTGGAACGTCAAATTCTGCCATCATTGCGCGAATATTTTGCTCAAGCGTACCTGAGCTGCGTGACAGCTTTGCCGTGAAGACTTTTTCAGGCAAGGCGCTCACCGTAAATTCTACCGTCGTTTTTGCTGCAAGTTCGCTTGAATACTGCTCCGGCAGGGCAACCGTAA
>JANYDO010000172.1 GCA_025363605.1 Candidatus Kapaibacterium sp. | reverse complement strand
AAATCATGGCAAAATCACCAAAAATTCGTAACTTGCGAATCTGTAACACAATTTTTATCGCCAATAACTCGTTTTTTGATCTTTTACCGTTTTATGCAGCAAGTACCTCGTAACCCGAATATCCGCAACATCGCTATTATCGCGCACGTTGACCACGGCAAAACCACACTCGTTGACCACCTCTTGCGTCAGTCCGGCACCTTCCGCGAAAATCAAGTCGTTGCCACGCGACTTATGGACTCCAACGACTTGGAGCGCGAAAAAGGCATCACCATCATGGCGAAAAATGCCGCTATCCACTGGAACGGCATGAAAATTAACATCCTCGACACCCCCGGTCACTCCGACTTCGGCGGCGAAGTAGAGCGCGTTCTCTCTATGGTGGACGGCGTACTCTTGCTCGTGGATGCTGCCGAAGGTCCGCTCCCGCAAACACGCTTCGTTCTGAAAAAAGCACTCGAAATGGGCTTGATTCCTATCGTTGTCGTCAATAAAATTGACCGCGCCGATGCCCGTGCTCCTGAAGTTCTGGATGAAATCATGCAGCTCTTTATCAATCTGGAAGCCGACTACGAACAGCTTGATTTCCCCGTCATTTATGCCATTGCAAAGCAAGGCATCGCAAAGCGTTCGCTCGAAGAAGAATCCGACTCGCTTAATCCGCTTTTTGAGACTATTATCGCTACCATTCCGCCCCCACCGGCTGAGTTGGACAAGCCATTCCAAATGATTATCGCAGCGCTGGACTGGAATGATTACGTGGGTCGTATTGCTGTCGGGCGTATTCATCGTGGTATGGTCAAAGTGGGTGATAACGTAGCGCTTATGAGTACCGATGGCAAAATTGAAAATAACAAGATTACAAAACTCTACGTCTTCGAGGGCAATCAGCGCAAAGAAGTCGAAAGCGCCGAAGCAGGCGACCTTATCGCACTCTCCGGCTTTGAGAACGTTTTTATCGGCGACACGATAGCGAGCGCTGCCAATCCCGAAGCGCTTCCCTACGTCAACATTGACGAGCCGACGCTTGCCATGCACTTTATGGTGAACACCTCGCCGTTCGCAGGGCGCGAAGGAAAATTTGTTACCACGCCAAAACTGCGTGAGCGCCTTTTCCGCGAAACCCGCACTAACGTTGCCTTGCGCGTTGCCGATACCGACCAGCCGGATAACTTCCGCGTCTCTGGTCGTGGCGAATTGCAGTTGGCAATTTTGATTGAAACCATGCGCCGCGAAGGGTTTGAGTTTGCGGTTTCCAAGCCGGAAGTACTCTACAAACGCGATGAAAATAATAAACTCCTTGAGCCGATGGAACACGTGATTGTGGACGTTTCGCAAGCACAAATCGGCACGGTGATTGAACTTTTGGGACGACGCAAAGCAGAAATGCTGAACATGACACCTTCGGGCGACATGGTTCGCGCGGAGTTCATCGTTCCGGCACGTGGTCTTATCGGCTTCCGCACGGAGTTCCTGACCTCCACACGCGGCGAAGGTATTATTCACCACACCTTCCACGGCTATGACGCGCACAAAGGCGACTTTGCAACACGCACACGTGGTTCGCTTATCTCAATGGAAGGCGGTCCTTCCACCGCCTACGCACTCGAAATGGTGCAAGAACGTGGCGTTCTCTTCCTCGGACCGGGCGTAGAGATTTACGAAGGAATGGTAGTGGGCGAAAACTCCCGTGAGGACGATATGGTCGTGAATCCCTGCCGCACCAAGCACCTTACCAATATGCGTGCAAGCGGCTCGGACGGTACGGTGAAACTCGACACCCCGCGCCAACTCAGCCTTGAGCAGTACATCGAATTTATTTCCGATGACGAGCTTTTGGAAGTGACACCGCAAAATATTCGCATTCGCAAGCGCTTCCTGAACGCCACCGACCGCGCCCGCATGAAAAAACGCTCGTCCTTGGCTGTGGCAGAAGAAGCATAACGTTTTTTGAGCAGATAAAAGGCGGAAGAACGAGGGATAAAACCTTGCTCTTCCGCCTTTTTCTATGTAATTTGGGGACAATTATTGCGTATTCTTAAGTTTCTCAAGATAATCTGCTACAATCAAAATGTCTGATTTTTTGTAACTGTTTAGGTAGGCAAATTGACATTTTTTGTTAAATTTCGGCATATTTTCTATTGCCATTATTCCAATAATCCG
The DNA here is from genome assembly GCA_025363605.1 of Candidatus Kapaibacterium sp. Classification (GTDB taxonomy): domain Bacteria; phylum Bacteroidota; class Ignavibacteria; order Kapaibacteriales; family UBA4661; genus PH2015. The sequence continues at coordinate 30,133 of JANYDO010000172.1, read as the reverse complement.
AAAAACCAGATGATTTTGTAAAAACGGCAATAGGAATCGTAAAAAAACAGACGCTTTATAACACAAATTGCTGCTTGAATTCAAGGTCTTTAGAAACACTTAAATCTTGAATTCAAGAATCCAAATTTTCATCTATCTCAAGAAAATACTATGCTCCTCGTTGCATCCGATGTCAGCTATGTTTCCGATGGAAATGGCAATACCACTGCTGTTCTCGTGCCAATTCACGTTTGGCGGGCGATGAAACAGGAGTTGGTATCCGACGACGACAGTGAGAACCATGGCGACGCGCAAAAATACAGCAAAACGTTCTACGAATTCGCTGGAGACCATACGTTGGTAAGCCTACACTGCCCTGCTTACTGCGAAGTAGAAGTGAGTGAGGAGGGCGTTGCTATTTCGTATCTTCCCTTAAATGTTCATGGCTGCGGCGCAAACGAGCAAGAAGCAATTGCAGACATAGCTCAAGAACTGGAATACATCTATCGGCATAGCCTTCAACAAGATGATGAACATCTTACCGAATATGCAAAAAAGATAAAATACGGAACGCTGCTTCTCGTAAAGGAGATTGTGCATGGCGAGTCTTGACAGCAGAAAAGTTGAAAGCGCTCTTAGCAAGAAAGGATTTTCCGCTACCATCGGAGACCATCATTACTTTCGCCTTTTCCTGAACGGTAAAGATACCGGGATATACACCAAGACAAGCCATAATGGTCAAGATATTGGCGATATGCTGATAAGCAAAATGGCAAAACAACTCTATATGGATAAGACCTTTTTCAAAGCTTTTGTAGAGTGTTCCAAATCACAAGAAGATTACGAAACCCTGCTCCGAGAGCAGAAAATACTACCGAGTACCTAACTATGAACCTCTCCCAACACACCAAAACAATCTTCACCATCGCCGCCGCGCTCAACGTCATCGGCGCTCTTTCGGCACTGGCAGCAATGCCTCTGCATTTGCAACTCTTCTACGGACACGGCTCAACGGATATTCTGGTGAAATTTTACCACTATAACTTTTGGTGCGTCGTGCTTACGATGGGCATCGGCTATGCGATTGTCGCCCGCAATCCCGCAGAGAATCGCGGCTTGATGCTGATTGGCGCTATCGGCAAACTCATTGCCGCCGCCTCATGGGTGCTGATGTATGCAATAGGCGAGGCGACCCCGCTTGTATTGGCGGGTGTGGCGTATGATGGCTCGTTTGGAATACTTTTTCTTTTGATTCTCCGAGAATCACGCTCGCGTCAAACAACCTAAGTTCTTGACCAAAAGTAATCCGGCATGAGAAACAAGGGAGTATGCTCCAATGTCATCAACTTAAGGCTGCAAGCCCTATCAAATCAGCCCTCTTGACAAAGGGGGCGACGAGCGAAGCGAGTGGGGGATTTATCACAAGACGCATCAGTGCTTGAATCCCCCGTTCCCCCTTCAGCGCTTCGCTCAAGGGGGCGAACGAGTAAGTTTTTGAAAAATAAACAACTTACGCTTAAGTTGATGACATTGGAGTATGCTCCTTTGCCCACTAGATTTTACCGAAAAATTATTGACAACGAACCTAATATCAAACTCTTGCACGATATTTGTATCTTTTACCGTCCATAATTTACCATTTCTTTTCACTCTCTATTCCATGTATCCATGAGAAAAATCATTTCCTCCGCCAACGCGCCTGCTGCGCTTGGTCCGTATTCGCAAGGTATCGAAACACAAGGCACAATGCTCTTTCTGGCGGGACAAATTCCACTTACGCCCGCAGGAGAAGTCGTCGCGGGCGGCATCACCGAACAGACCACACAAGTTCTGGAAAACATCAAAGCCGTTCTTGCTGAAGCCGGCTACGAACTGGGACACATCGCCAAAGCGACCGTGTTTCTGAAGGACATGAATAATTTTGCTGCCATGAACGAAGTCTATGGCAAATATCTCGGCGAAATCAAGCCTGCCCGCTCCACAGTAGAAGTAGCGCGTCTTCCAAAAGATGTGCAGGTCGAAATTGAAGTTGTTGCGGTAAAGTAATCTTCTTTTTGCATTATGCTTCCTCAAGAATTTCACCGTATTTGCTCAAACGCAGTCCGCCCGCGAACATTCTTCCGAAGCGGGCTGCGACTGTTTTGTGTCCTTGTGTGGTTCTGCTATTCGCTCGCAGCCCACGCAAACGCACAAACACGCGACACGACCACAAAAGAAAAAACGTTTGTCCCCATCGAAAGTATGATGCAAACACCAGCGTCCACCAGCGCCACACGCAGCACATACACCACGATGACCAAAAGCCCCGTACTGGCATTGGCACTTTCGCTCGTTCCGGGCTTGGGGCAGTTTTATGTGGAGAGCTATTGGAAAGTCCCGATTTTTTTTGGTGGCTTCGGGACGGCAGTGGGCTTCACGGTTTACAATAGCATACAATTTACCGAAGCAGATAAGCAGTACAAAGCAATTGATTCCACAAGCCCGATTGGTAGAAAGGATCAGCTGCTGCGCATACGTGAGATTTACCGCGACCTGCGTGATGTTTCGATTGTCGCCATGGTCGGTGTTATCGGTCTTGCCGCAATAGATGCCTACGTCGGAGCGCATCTTTTTGATTTTGATGTAAGCGATGAATTCAAAGCCAGTCTGCAACTCGACCCCTTCCGGCAGCGCATCAATCTTGCCATCCGTTGGGAAGCGCCGCACTTGGCAGCGCCGAAGAATTACGAATTGGAAATGAGGAATGAAGAGCGGCAAAGCAAACTTCAAGTCTCCAAACCCTAAACAATCACAAATTTATCACTCAAGAACGTTCTGATACTGTGCTTTCATCTCTCTACCATGACGATTTGCCCGTAACCATCGGGATTCTGGGCGGCGGACAGCTTGCCAAAATGAGCGCTCAAGCAGCATACCGACTGGGCTTGCGCGTCGCCACTATTGAACCTGCCGAAAACTCGCCCGCAGGCGTGATGACAAAACTTGATTTTACCGAAGGGTGGCTCAATCCCGCAGAAACAGAGCGCTTCACCGAAGTAAGCGATATTGTCACACTAGAAAATGAGTTTATTGCGCCGGAGATTTTGGAACGGATTGCCGAGCGCCGCTTGGTGCTGCCTTCGCCGGAAACGCTCCGCCTAGTACAAGATAAATTCACACAGAAGCAAACGATGGAGCGTGCCGGAATACCCGTTCCCGTCTTTGCTGCCATCAATAGCGTGGAAGAAGCGTATGCTTTTGGCAAAGAGCATGGCTACCCGTATGTGATGAAGACCCGCACTCTTGGCTACGACGGCTACGGAAACGCAACGGTCGGACGTGACAATCAAGCGATGGTCGCTTTTATGCGCTTCACCAGCGACCCCGATGTTCCACGGAAAATGATGGCAGAACAGTTCGTGAAATTTCGCAAAGAACTCGCCGTCATGGTCGCCCGCAATCGGCGCGGCGAAACGGTCGCCTATCCGTGCGTGGAAACGGTACAGGAAAATCATATCTGCCGCTACGTGCTTGCGCCTGCGCCGGATGTGGACGAAAGTATTCGACGGAAAGCGCAAGAAATGGCGCTGGCAGCGGTAGAAGCAGTGGAAGGCGTAGGAGTCTTTGGGGTGGAAATGTTCCTCACGGAAAATGACGAATTATTGTACAATGAAATCGCTCCGCGTCCGCATAATTCAGGGCATTACACGATAGAAGGCTGCTACACATCGCAGTTCGAGAACCACATTCGCGCCATTTGCAATTTGCCGCTTGGTTCGGCAGACCTCATTGCTCCGGCGGCGGTGATGGCAAATTTGCTGGGGAAGCGTATCGGCTCCGGTGTGCCGGATACGGTTGTGGGCTTAATGCGGCACGGGCGCGTAGCGCTGCATCTCTACGGCAAGGCAACAAGCCGCGTGGGGCGCAAAATGGGACATTTGACGGCGCTTGGAGCATCGGTCGGGGAAGCATTAGACATTGTGAAAGCGGCGGAAGCGGATTTGCTGTGGTAGAGAATGATGTTGTTACTCCGAAACACCCGCCACTATCACCGGCATTTCGCTATTCGGCAACATACGCTTAATCACAACCAGCGTTTTGTCGTCCGAATAACGGTCTTCTGCTCCGGCGGAAAATACTTGTGCAGCCTCGATGCACTGCAGACCGATTTCGCGTGGCGTTTTTGTGTGCATTTTGCGGAGAATCGTTTTTAAGCGATTCTCGCCGAAAAGCTTCCCCTGTTTGTTTTGTGCTTCAATAATCCCATCGGTATAAAGCAATAAAATATCGCCGGGCGACATATTGATATTTTCAATGCGAAACCGTTGGTCGGGCGAGATACCAAGCATACTTCCCGTCGTAGGCAGCAAATAAAAATCACGTGTTTTGGCGCGGTAGTGAATGGGATTGCAGTGCCCCGCGTTCGCATAGAGCAGCAAGCCTTTATCCGACGAAATAAGTTCGCAGTAAAATAACGTCACGAAGCGCTCGTAGGGAAACGTTTCGTAAATGAGCGTGTTCAGCCGCGATAGCAACGAAGCCATCTTGAGGTCAAACCCAACACCCATGCGAATTGCACCCGAAACAAACAACGCTTGAATAGCCGCCGCCATACCTTTACTGGAAGCATCGCTCACAAGGACACTAAGGCGCTCTTCGTAGTTGTTCGGCGGACGTAGATAATCGAAATAATCGCCGCCCACGATGCGGTCGGGAATGGAAATACCGAACAAGTGATAATCACGAAAAATGGTCTCGTGGTCGGGCAGAAGACCCTTTTGGATTTCCCATGCTTGCGACAAGTCTTTTTCAATCACGCGCTGCTGCTGCTGCCGTTCCAAATCCCGCAAACGAATACCAACGGCGCTTCCGATAATGTTAATCATATCGAAAAATTTGTCGCTGATTTGCGGTGCATTAAAGGCAAGCGCGTAAGGATAGTATTTATTGCTTTTGCGCTTGACCAATTCACCAATCCCCGTCGCAGAATAAAGGCGAATGCCCGTGCTTTTGAGCACTTCGTCCGTCTCGTAATTCATTACCGTGCGTTTGACGGGTAGTTCGGCAAACATCGGATATTCTTCGATTGTGACGGTGTAATTGTCCGGCACAGTGTCAAGCGAACCGTACTGATAGCGCAATATGTAAGCATCCTCGGCGGGGTCAAGTACCCAGATGCGTCCGCCACTAATTTCAATATCGGCGCGGTCAACAATTTCGCGCATAACCGAGCTGAGCAAGTCTAGTTCATTGGCATACTTCGCCGAGGCTAGTTTATCAACGATGCGATAGATTTGTTTTTGTGTCATAACTTGATCAGTACGTTTCATAATCTCTCAGAAGAATGTGGTATGAAAATGCAACGGGAAGCAAGGCTTCGTCAACTCTGCAAGCGTGTCACGCTTGCGTGTCGGGAGCTATCTATGCCAGCAAACCTGCTTTTACTAACGCCGCTCGCAATTTCTCGCGGTTTTCGGGTTTCATCGGGACAAGCGGAAGATGCAGATGCTCTTCGATAATACCCATCATGGCGAGTGCCGCTTTGACGGGCATCGGGTTAGATTCGATAAAATTCAATTTCATCAATTCCAAAAAGCGATATTGCATCTGACGCGCTTTTTCAAAATCACCCGCCAATGCGGCGCGTACTAAGTCGCTAAAGCCGCGCGGAGCATAATTACTAAAGACCGAAATCACGCCCCTGCCGCCGGCCGCCACAAGCGGAAGCGTAAGCGAATCATCGCCGGAAAGCACAGCAAAACCTGCGGGAGCATTGGCAATAATTTCCATCATCTGGTCGAGATTGCCGGATGCTTCTTTTGCTGCCACAATGTTGGGATATGCTTCGGCAATGGCTAGTTGCGTTTCTGCCGGAACATTCGAGCCGGTGCGCCCGGGAACGTTGTAGAGAATAACTGGAAAATCCGGTGCTGCATCGCAAATTGCGCCGTAATGTGCCATCAGTCCGGCTGCCGTTGGTTTGTTGTAATATGGCGTAACGACTAAGCCGCCGTCAACACCCATATCCTGCGCCAGTTTTGTGTAGCGAACAGCTTCGCGGGTATTATTGGAGCCGGTTCCGGCAACGACTTTCACCGGCTTGCCACTTTTGCGAACGCGCTCCAGCGTGAAGCTAATCACCGAGCGGTCTTCTTCTTCCGTCATGGTGGCGCTTTCGCCCGTAGAACCGCATGAAACGAGGAACTCTACGCCGCCGTCAATCTGAAAATCAATAAGTTTTGCAAGTGCTGTGAAATCAACAGAACCGTCGGCACGAAAAGGCGTTACCAAAGCAGTGCCTGTGCCGTAGAATGGGCAATTTCGCATGAACATTTTCCCTTTGATGTGAGCAATACCGTTATTGGCACAAAATCGTGCACTGCATTTCACAAAGCGTGTATGGATGCGCTATGGAAAGCAAAAGAAAAACGAATAAGAATACAAAGTTACGGCTTTTCGTACAAATCTGCGTGAAAATCTTCGTAGATTTGGAATGCAGAGACAAACAGCAACTTTTTCAACGAACTGCGCAAACTATATCTCAACATCATGCCCAGAATGGAACCCTCAAAAGCTCGTGAACGCTGGATGCGCGTGGACATCATCACCGCAGTCCCGCAGCTTATCACGCCTGTCATCGAAGCAAGCATTCTCAAACGCGCTCAGGAAGCAGGTGCGGTAGAAATTATCGTTCACAACCTGCACGACGATGGGCTTGGAAATTACAGCCAAATAGATGATATTCCTTTTGGCGGCGGTGCGGGAATGATTTTGCGCTGCGAACCCGTTTTTGCCTGCGTTGAGCGCTTGCAAGCAGAACGCGAATACGACGATATTGTTTTCCTTACGCCCGACGGCGAGCGTTTTACGCAGTCCATTGCAAACGAGCTTTCGCTAAAGCGCAATATCATCATGCTTGCAGGGCATTACAAAGGTATAGACCAGCGTATTCGGGACGTGCTTGTTACGCGGGAAATTTCGATTGGCGATTACGTTCTGACCGGTGGCGAACTGCCTGCGTTGGTGCTCTTGGACGCGATTGTCCGTCTCTTGCCCGGAGCGATGAGCGATTCAGAATCGGCGCTCTTGGATTCGTTCCAAAGCGATTTGCTCGACGCACCACACTACACGCGCCCTGCAGAGTTTCGTGGCAATGCCGTACCGGAAATTCTTCTCTCCGGCGACCACAAACGTATCGCTGCATGGCGCGAAGCAACGGCGCTCAAAAAAACGCAGGAACGCCGTCCGGACTTGCTTGCGTGAAACCCTAACGCCATTGACCATTCAAGATTGACTATTCAAAACATCTTACTCCATTATCTTCTCTTCCATGAAATCCTTCACCCCAAGCGAAATGTCGCCGCGCGAACTGCACAAAATCTTTCTTTCCGGCGTAGCACCACGCCCGATTGCTCTTGTCGGCACGATAGATGGGCGCGGCAATGCCAACCTGTCGCCGTTTAGCTTTTTCAATGCCTTCAGCTCAAATCCGCCTGTGGTGGCATTTGGTCCGTCGCACCGTGCCACTGACGGTACGCTCAAAGACACTTATACCAATTTGATGACAACAGGCGAATGTACTATCAGCTCAGTAACACACAGCATGGTAGAACAATCGAATCTAAGTTCATGTATGTATCCGCCCGGCGTAGATGAATTCGCCAAAGCAGGCTTCACGAAGCGCAAGAGCGTGGAGGTAAAACCGCCAAGCGTTATGGAATCACCTTTCGTGATGGAATGCCGTTTGGTGCAAATGATTGACCTTGCGCCGGAAATCAATGGAAGCGGCAATATGGCGATTTGCCGCGTGGTGCGGTTTCACCTGAGCGGTTCGATTTTTAGCGGCGAAGTGATAGACCCGCAGAAAATAGACCTTGTTGGACGCATGGGACTTTCATGGTACTCCCGCGCAAGTGGTGATGCGGTCTTTGAACTACCCCAGCCCCGCGTAAACGGCATTGGTATTGACGCATTGCCCGACCAAATTCGTAAAAGCCCGATTTTGACGGGTAATGACCTCGCAAAACTCGCCGGAGTCGAGAAAAAACCGGCTCGCAACACAGAATTCACCAAGTTTGACAACTCTATGCAAGCGGAAGATTTTTCCCTCGAACTCAATTCGGGTAATGCCTTCGGAGCGCTCTACGCCTTGCTGACGGGCGTACCGCCGCCACCGGAAAAACTGCAAGAAAAACTGCACAAAGTCGCTCAAGTCTTTCTGGCAAATGGTAAAGTCGAAGAAGCATGGCAGACACTTCTTTTACCCCTCTAAACCGCATATAAACTCCTATTTTTTTGTCGTATGAAAACCGATGATATACTCATACATATTCCAGAGATAGAAACAGTATTTGCCGAAGAAGATGCTGTTATTGAGGGCTACAAAATTATCGTTCTTCGCAAAGAAGGCGGCTACACGCTCAAAGAATACTTTGCGCTGGAAGATGATTCGGAAATACGTCACGAATTTCACAACGGAGAACTCTATCAAATGCCCGGAGCCAAACCCAATCACGAACTTATCGTTGCTACACTAACCGCAATGCTTTTCTATGCCGTCCGCAAGCACGGCGGATACCTGTTTACGAGCAATCTCAAAGTTGAGCTGCCCGACAGCAAACGTTTTCTCTATCCCGACATCAGCATTGTGGGTGGAACGCCGGAATATGGCGGTAAGAAAAAGACGGCACTCTTGAACCCGACTGTTCTTATTGAGGTTTTATCCGATTCGACGGCGCATTATGATATGGGCGAAAAATTTGCCTTCTACCGCGCTTTGCCTTCGCTCCGTGAGTATCTGCTTTTCGACCAAGACACCGCATGGGTACTGCATTATCGGCTGAATGAGCGTGGACGCTGGGAAATTATTGAACACGACGGTAAAACGCTGGTATTGGAATCAGTCGATTGTACGCTGACTATTCGTGATGTCTATGCACATCTCGCTTGAACGGACGCTGTTTATCATCACTCTTGAAACCACTATGAAAACTCGCCTCACATCTTGTCTCCTCGCACTTGCTGTTGTACTTTTTGCTTCCGCAGAACTTTTCGCAAATGGTGCTATTAAAGGTACGGTGACTGATGCCGAAACCGGCGCACGGCTCGCCAGTGTGTCGCTGCGCATGGAAGGGCGTGCCTACGGCGCATATTCCGGGAAAGATGGTACATTCCTCATCAAAAATCTTCCGGCGGACAACTACACACTGCTTGTTTCGCTTGTTGGGTATGAAGTCAAAAAGGTGAACGTTACCGTGCGCGATGGCGATACGACGGCTATTACCGTCAGTATTCGCCCGCAGATGCTCCGCACAAACGATGTGGTGGTATCTGCCGGAAAACGTGCCCAAGCCGCACAAGACGTGCCGGTGAGTATTACGACGGTGGACGCGCAAGGATTGCAACAGCGCAATATCACGCGCATAGACGACGCGCTGCGCTACATTCCGGGCGTGTATGTTGCCCGCGACCAAGTAAACATACGGGGTTCATCGGGGTTTTCCCTTGGGTTCGGCTCGCGGGTAAGTATGTTTTTGGATGGTTTTTCGATGCTCTCTGCCGATGGGGGCGATGTGAAATTTGATGTCATTCCGATGTTCAATGTGGAGCGCATTGAAGTCGTGAAAGGCGCAGGCTCGGCACTCTACGGCACGGGTGCGCTGGGCGGCGTGATAAACGTCATTACGGCGCAGCCTTCGGAATCTCCCGAATTTCGCTTTCGTGGCTTTGCGGGCGCATACACGCTTCCGCGCTATGACGAATGGAAATGGCGCTCTACGATGCCGCTTCTGGGCGGCGCGGACGTGAGCTATTCGCAGAAAATCGGGAATGTGGGGCTGCTGGCGGCAGTAGGCTGGAAGGGCAACGACGGCTATGTGGATTATTTCGATAATTGGCAGTTTAACATCTTCGCTAAAGCAAGCCTCGAGCTTTCGCAACGTGCTTCGATGAACGTGATTTTTAGCCACGCGAACGACAACCGCACTAATTGGACATTCTGGCGCAGCCTCCGCGAAGCCACCCGCGCTCCCGTCGGCACAAACCCTCTGGAACGCTTCCTGTCCGTCAAAACGATGCTGGCAGTGGATTACCGTGATGTTGTTAGTGAAAACTTTTTCCTTACTGCCCGCGTGGGCGCTTATCGCACGGACTTCACGACGTTGAATCAAGCGACGGCGGGAACACAAATCGCATCCGTCGCTGATGCCTTCAATGGCGAAGTGCAACTTACCTCTATCGTAGATTCCACGCTGCTTTTCACCTACGGCGTGAATGCTATTTTTAATATGATTGAGCGCAGCCCCATTGTGTCGGTCAACGCGCCTACGCAAGTCATTGCTGCTGCCTACGTGCAGGGCGAGTACAAGTCGCTCAAAAACCTGACGTTCACACTTGGTAGCCGTTTCGATGTGGAGCAAACAAGTGGCGGAGTGCAAGGCTCCGGCGTGATTGTCAGTCCTAAAGCCGGTGCTACGTGGGTGCTATCGGAGCAGACACAGCTACGGGGCAGCATTGGTGCGGGTTTTCGTGCGCCGACGCTGACTGAGCGCTTTGCAGCATTACGCTTTGGGTCGTTTACGGTTGCGCCGAATCAAAATATGCGCAGCGAGCGGAGTTGGTCGTTTGAAGTGGGCGGCAAGCAAGCCTTTTCGCTCTTCGGGCAGGATTGGACAATGGACGGAGCAGTCTTCAATAATGAATTTACCGATTTGGTCGAACCGCGCTTGCCGTCGGCAATCAATCCACAAATTCAGTTTATCAATATCACTCGCGCTCGTATCACGGGCATCGAAGTCGGCATCACGGGTTGGCTGCCTGAGCGCATTGCAGGATTTGAGACTTCGCTCACGCTTATGTCGCCGATGGATTTGGGATTGAATCAAATTTTGAAATATCGCTCCACGACGCTCTGGTACTCGCGTTTGATTCTGCCGCTCAATTTCGTCGCGGCGGGTGCATTTCAGCTTCAGGCGGATTACCGCTTCCAGTCTCGCTTCGACGAGATAGACGACCTCAGCATTGCCATACACGATGCCACAGCCCGCGTACCGATACACGTCGTGGATGCACGTCTTATCGTCAATATGCTTCATTTGGCGGGCTTACCGGCACTGGTCACGCTGAACGTGCGGAATTTACTGGATTATTATTACACCGAAATTATCGGCAATCTTGCTCCAACGCGGCATTTTACCGTGCAGGTGGATGTGAAATTGTAGGCAAGTGACTTTAGTCTTTTGATACCCATAGGACTTTCGCAAAGATACTCTTTTGGAGTCCGAACGGAAGTTCGGTTGACAAGGCGAAGATAGTATTTATGTGAACTTCCGTTCGCACTCCAGCTTGTTTGCGAAAGTCCTAACTCAATTTTTTCTGAGCAGAAAGAGCATCGGCACATCCAGTCTCTTCCGCCACGCCCTCTCGGAGTGGTCTTCGTGGGCAAACTCTTTTGTTATCCAGTGGCGTGCGGTGTAGCCTTTTGCTTTCATAATAGCGTCTGCCTGCTTTTGGAATGGTTTGTAGAGGCTGTCGAGCGTTTTGGTGCCATAATCAAAATAGAACGTGTGGTTTTTCGGCGAGGGCAAATGCGCTTTCAAATACCGCATAAATGCTGACGGCACGGGATTGCCCTTGCTCATAAAAACGCCGAGCCAATGCGTTGATAAACACGCCGCTCCGGCAAAAACTGACGGATATTCGCAAACAGCATACATCGAAATAAGTCCGCCCATACTCGAACCCGCAATAAATGTATTCTGCCTATCGGGCAGCGTCGAAAACGTGCTGTCAATGAAGGGCTTGAGTTCCGTGACCAAAAATTTCAGGTACGCATCGGATTGAATCGGTCGGGAGAACAATGCTTGGTTATTCGGTCGTCGCCCCTTCATTACGGTATCCTGCTCTGCAGGCTTGAGCAACTCAAAAGGCTTTTGCGGAAAGTAATCGCTATGACGAGTAGGCGTATTCCACACTCCCACAACGATACAATTTTTAATTTTCTCCTCCGCCATCAGCCTTCCCAGCGTTTCGTCGACACCCCATTCTTGTTTGTTCCATGTAGCAGCAGAATCAAAAAGCATCTGCCCGTCGTGCATATAGAGTACGGAATATTTGGTGGTGTCGGAATAGCCTTCGGGCAGCCACACATCAACGTTGCGCGGTTCAATATATGCAGAAGGAACCTGTGCAAAGCGCTTGATTTTTCCTGATGCTACGCGAGGTTCTTGCGCCACGAGAGACGAAGACACGAGCAAACAGAATACGGCTATCGTCGTGATGTTCATTATTGTTTGGGTTAGATTCAAGGCATCTGTCTTTTCACGAATCTATCATTTTTTTTGCTTGACAAAAAGCAAAAAGCCCCTCCCTGCACGTACGCAGGAAGGGGCTTGAAAGATTATCTATGGCAATCGCCCGAACTCCTCAATAGCATACCGTATTGCCTCCGAGGAAATATCGCCTTGCTCGAGTTTTGAGTAGATTGTTACCAAAATCACAGAGTCCGGCGTTTTGAGGTAATATATCACGCGGTAACCACCACGTTTACCTTTTTTTGTATCGCTATTATTCAAACGCACTTTATAGACAGTGTACTCAATGCGAGGGATGTGGTCGCCGGGCGTTTCGCCGGCTTGGAGTTGTTTAATAAATGGCTCAATATCAGAGCGAATTGAGCGATATGATTTTGCCAATGTGCGAGTATTGCGCTTGAACTCTGGTGTAAACTCCACAGAGACAATAGGAGTATTTGCTCTCTCTGCTTCAGACTCACGCAGCATCTATATCACCCCATAACGCAGAGACGGGAAGTGTCTCACCACGCATAGCTTCTTGCCAACCCACTTGGAAACTTGCTTCTGCCGATGGCAGTGTTAGGCTCTCACGAAAGATACGCATCATTGCCAAAAGATTCGCACGATATTCCATAGGAAATTGATGCGCTTCTGCCAGCAGTGCCTCATCAAATGAATGTTCTTGTGGTGTTTGCATGGTACTAACGGCTTGGTGAGGAAATAAAATACAAAATAACAAAAAAAGCCCCTCCCCGCAAGTACGCAGGAAGGGGCTTGAAATTTTCTCCGTCAAGCACCAAATGCCAACAGTTCTTCTATCAAAAATGGCAAATTGGGAGCATCGAACGATAATTGAGGTGCGGGAATACGGTTATGCTTTATGTCAGGAGGGATATGTTTATGATGCGGATGCGTACTTTGCAATAATGGATCGTTTGGATGGGGCTGCGAACCATACCAATACAACTTTTCCTCACCACGCCAAGCCTCATAGCCATATCCATCTATGCGAAGCGGTAAACGCTCGAAAACAAGACGTTCCAGCACCTCTAAGCGCAGACCATTGGCAAGATATATTGCCCCCGAAACACGGGCAAGTGTTGCTCCTCGCCGAGTAAAAACTAAGGTACTACTCTGAATGTAAGAATATTGCTGGGTGAACGTATAAACGAATAGCTCATAGTCTTCCGGTGTACGAAACGCTGTTTGCAAAGGCAAATCCATTTAACCTGCCTTGCGGATATGTTGATACAGCGAAACAGAACGGGGATAAAGACGCTGAAGTTCTGTACGATAATGCGCTTGACGCTCAAGCCAAACCCGATATACACTTGCCCACTCTGCAAAATCAAGTGTCCACGTATCATCGGCAGGTTCTTCGCCGGAGGCATACACGCTATACCATGCGTCAGAGCGGACACCATAGAGACGCTCAAAGTGCAAGATGTCTTCTTCCAGTGCGTGAATATCAGCGAGAATTTCTTGCAGACTCATGACGGATAATGGGTTGTCGTGATGAAATTTCTTTTTTGGTACAAGATTGATGATAATCTATCATTTTTTCTTCGCTTGACAAAAAGCAAAAAGCCCCTCCCCGCAAGTACGCAGAGAGGGGCTTGAAAAAATGCTTCTGAAAAACAGCGCAATTAGTTGACCATGATTTTACCGGTCTCGGTAACACCATTGACCATCAAACGGAAGAAATATGCACCCGACGGAACTTTTTTGCCGGCAACGTTCGTAACGTCCCACTGCATGATGTGAAGAGCATTACCTGACATCGTATTGCCATCAAGCAAGGTAGCAACTTCAACACCTTGCGCATTGAAGATTTTCAACGTCACATTTGCGGTGTTTTTCAAGCCGAAGTTGATATTGACGACATCCGTAGCAGGGTTCGGATAGCTCATTGCTGCGGTGAATATGTCCGTGTTACGAACAGATGTTGGTGCCGTTGCTGTCAAGGGTACAAAAATATCCGCACGACCGTCACCTTCAGTCTCTTTGCCAGCAGCCGGGGCGGTTCCACCGGATTTTGTACCATTCGCACCATCGTTCAATACAAAGTCAATTTCCGTGATAACATCGGTTGCGGCAAGAAGGAAGTGCGTTGATGGGGTCATCTTCAATTCAAATTTATCCGTTGCTGTCTTGGTAAATTTGCATTTCGCAGGATAGCTTCTCCAGTCGCCTTGCACTTTTTGCCAGCGCATGACATCAGCATCCGCTACGCCTACTGCCGGAATCTTACCAAGATTTACCCCGCCGTGAATATTTACTTCAGCAGCACCTTTTAGGGGTTGTTTGTCGGCAGCAAGCGCTGTTTTAGGCCATGTCTTGGTAGCATCTACCGATATGGTGATTGCTTGAGTTTGTGTAAAGGGCCATGGTGATACCGTAATACCGGCATCGCTCACCGCTTTTGGAAATTGCAATACAGTTCCGTTTAACGGAACAAAAATATCCGAGCGACCATCACCTTCGGTCTCTTTGCCAGCAGCCGGAGCGGTTCCACCAGATTTTGTACCATTCGCACCATCGTTCAATACAAAATCAATTTCGGAGATAACATCAGTTGCGGCAAGAAGGAAGTGCGTTGATGGGGTCAGTTTAAGCTCGAATTTATCCGTTGCGGTCTTGGTAAATTTGCATTTTGCAGGGTAGCTTCTCCAATCGCCCTGCACTTTTTGCCAGCGCATGACATCAGCATCTGCTACACCTGTACCGGGGATTTTGCCAAGATTCACACCACCATGAATATTTACTTCAGCAGCACCTTTTAGGGGTTGTTTGTCTGAAGCAAGTGCTGTTTTAGGCCATGTCTTGGTAGCATCTACCGAGATGGTGATTGCTTGGGTCTGCGTGAATGGCCATGGTGATACCGTTATACCGGCATCGGTCGCCTCTTTAGGGAATTGTGCAAATGCTGTTGAGCTGATTGCGATTACACCGGCAGCAGCAACAAGAAGTCGTTTTGCGTTCATAAAATTACGCTCCAAAAAAAGTAAAAAAAATACGAGAAAGAATTACAGATAAAGAATTCTGTGTTTTCGTTGATGTAGTTATGGTGCGGCTTTACGCCATACCGGCAAGAAATTTACCACCGCAAATTGTTAAAAACAGGGAAGGAACATAATACATTTTTTCCGCGTAAATGTCAATACTATTTGACAGTAAGGGGGAAATTTTTCCACCTGTTTTTTACCATTGTGGTCTGATACCATTGTAAGTTGAGAATTGTACAATAACAAGGGAGCATGCTCCCTTGTTTACTGATGTTGCAGGGATTTTACTGCACAGCCTTCAACTCAATTTGGTATTACATAAAATTAGGAGGCTTGGGCTTGTACCAAGCCTCCTTTATTATGATAATACGCCATACGTTAATCAGGATTTTGTGCGCACAAGGTGTTTGCATTCACCTCGACATCAGGAATTTTGAAGATAACCGAAGAT
Source organism: Candidatus Kapaibacterium sp. (assembly GCA_025363605.1). GTDB lineage: Bacteria > Bacteroidota > Ignavibacteria > Kapaibacteriales > UBA4661 > PH2015. The sequence goes on along the minus strand of JANYDO010000172.1, from coordinate 14,426 downwards.
GCATTCCATTTGCTATCGCGAATATTTTGCTTTGTGCGTTTGAGTTCATGGAAGCGGTCGCCTTCAAAGCAAAGCTCAATACTACGTTCACGGCGGATTGCGTCAATGAGTCCTTGCCCGGTTAGCCCCGTGAGAGCCGGAACACCGGCGCGGCGGCGCAACTGATTAAGGTCAGCAAGCGCTCCTGCTGCATTTGCCGATGCCGTGGCTTCCGCACGAATAAGGAGCATTTCCGGCAAGCGAATAACCGGCACATTCATAATCAATTTGTCGTATTTGGTCGTGCGCGTGATACCATCGCGCTCATTCACGAATGCCTTACGCTTATCTGTTGACGGCAAAGCTGACATGACAGTAGCAAAAGCAGGATCAACGTAAAGCGGCGGGTCGTTGTCGTCCTGACGGAAATTACCGTTGACCGCGCCACCTGAATTGCTCTGGTCGTCGCTAAGAAGTTGGAAGACGGTCTCTTTGGTTGGGCTATTTTTGAACACATCCATCACATCATCGCCGAGTGCATAGTTGGTATTGCTAATCACACGACCAGCAGCAGCAGCAGCATTGGTGAAATCGTTTTGTTGGAAATATACCCGCGCAAGTAAAGCAGCAACAGCACCCTTGGATGCGTAGGAATCATAGAACGATGGTAAAGCGTCAGCTGCCGGAAGAAGCCCCTCGGCTTCGGTCAAATCTTTAATAATCTGACCATACACTTCCGTTACGGTCGAACGTGCTTTCGACGCGCCGGAAGGGTTTCTTGTCGGACTCGTGCGCAAAACCACGCCCGGATGGCTGTTGTCTGCGGAAAAGCCCCAAGGCTGTGCGAAATAACGAACAAGATTGAAGTACGCCCACGCTCGCAAAAAGAGCGCGTTGCCACGAATGAGGTCTTTTTCGGAAGCGATTTGTGCATCGCTGATGGTCGGGATAGCATCAAGGATGTTATTAGCGCGATTGATGATACCATAGCCATTTTGCCAGATGGGGCGACCTTGGTCGTTGAAGAAGTTTAAGTTACGATTGATAATCTGCAATTGACCAAAGCCGGGGCTTTGAGCCTGAATTTGATCAGCCCAGAGCTCACCCGATGTGAGCGCGTTACCGGACAAGCCACCGCCGTCTGCCAAACCACCGCTAGGGCTAAATGAACCTGTCAATGCCGTGCGTAGCCCACGGGTGCTTACGAGTGCGGCTTCGTTTGCCAAGTCGAGAGGCGGCAAGATATTCAGCACACTTTCGCAGGAACTGAACCCAACGCCTGCCATGAGTGCCGATGCCACTATAAGTTTTCGGAATCTCTTCATGATAATAGTAAAATGTAGATGGATATTCAATTATTAAGAGCTATTCTGCTTAGAAACCAACGTTCAGACCAAAGACGAAACCTTGAGCCTGTGGCGGTGTGAGGTACGTTACGCTTGCACCCAAGTTTGCGCCTTGAGCGCCGTATTGGTCGCGTTGTACCTCCGGATCCCAGCCCGGATATTTCGTGAAGGTGAACGGATTGCTTGCTGTGGCATAGAGGCGCACATTCGTCAAACCGATTGGCTCAAGCAGGCTTTGCGGCAAGCGGTAGCCAAACGTAATTTGCCGGACACGCACAAACGAACCGTCATACAACCAACGGTCAATGTTGATGTCACGGTTTTCGGTAAGCGAGAGACGTGGCACGGAAGCATCGTCCCCATCTTTTTTCCAGCGCATTTCTGTTTCATTTGCGCGTTGATTCCAACGGAAACTCACAGCACCAACTTGTCGTTTCGCAGCATCATCATAGAGCGAATTACCAATGGAGAAATTGATGAGTATCGAAAGGTCAAAGCCCATGAAAGTGAAGGTGTTTGTCAGTCCGCCAACAACAGTTGGGTATGGTTGACCAAGAGCTACACGGTCTTTTGTATCGTAAACATCAGTTTTTTGACCATTGATATTATAGTAAATAGCTGAACCACCGCGAACCATAACGGTCGTGTCAATCCAACGACCCGACACATTTGATTGATTGTTTGGTTTGTTCGGATCGAAGCTGGTTTGATTGTCGGCGCTGCGGCGCTGCACTGCTACCATACCATCACTTTTTTGGACGTAGGCAAAACGATTGATAAAGAACGTTCCAATCGGATAGCCTTTCAAAAGACGTGTCTCGCCCGGACCACCGACAGCATCAGGTGGCAAGCCGGCGTTGTCCAGCACCACGTTACGATTGAATGCCATATTGAGGTCAGTTGACCATGTAAACTCGCCAACAAGATTTTTGCTGCTGAGGCTTACTTCAAAGCCGGTATTATTGATGCTACCGACGTTTTGGAGAATAGAGACGAATCCTATTGAAGACGGAATGCTCAGATTGAGCAAAAGATTGGTGGAGTTTTTGGTGTAAAATGCGAGTGTACCCGATAAGCGACCTTGCCAGAAAGCAAAATCAAGCCCTACGTCGAGCATTGCTGCTTGTTCCCAGCCAAGTGAGGTATTCGGCAGACTAGCCGGAGCAATGCCACCTTGACCATTGTAGTTCGCACCGGCATAGTATGTGCCGAAGCGAGCAAAGTCAGGAATTTCTGCATTACCCGTAAGTCCGTAGCTGCCGCGCAATTTCAAGAGCGACAAGGTTTCATTATTTTTCAAGAAATCTTCTTCGGAAAGAAGCCAACCCAAGCCGACAGCCGGAAAGGTACCAAAGCGCGTATCGGAACCGAAGCGTGAAGAACCATCGCGACGAATGCTGAACTTGACGAGATATTTGTCAAGAAACTTGTAGTCCAAGCGTCCGAAATAGCCGAGGAAGCTGTATGCGGTTTGATACGAACCACCGCTTTTGACTGCTGCCGAAGCAGGATTGGTAAAGTAAGCGTTCGGGAAATCACGACCATTGGCTGTGACATCTAACCGATCCGAGCGGTTGACGCTCATACCGACAAGTGCCGTCAGAGTGTGTTCGCTACCGAACTTCGTTTGATAATTCAAGGTAGTATTGGTGTTCCAGTTAATAACCGAAACATTGCGCTTTTCAGCAAATGATTGTCCGTCACTGCGAGTAATGCCGTTTTGGAAGAAACTTTCTGTGACATCGGCTTTATCAATACCTGCCTCTAAGCGAAGCGCAAGTCCGGGAATCCCTAATCCATTGAAACGATACTCACCATAGCCATTGGCAAGCAAGCGAGTATTGATTTGTGTAAAATCGAAATTATCAATTTGTACAACAGGGTTGAGACCGGATGTAGGCTGGAAATACTCTCCCGTGGTCGTAAAGATGGGGAAAATAGGAAGCGAACTGCTTTGTGCCGACCCCATACCGCCGGACCATGCCACGGGACCGCGATTGGTTGTGAAGCGTGTCACGTTGGCATTGAAACCAACGACAAAATCGTCGGTTGCATTGTGGTCAACATTGAGACGACCGGAAATGCGCTCGCCATCGGTCTTTTTCTGGTAGCCGGTTTCTGTACGGTAGGTTGCACCGGCATAGAAGCGGGTTTTCTCCGTGCCACCACTTGCATTGACTTCCACCTGATTTATCCGACCGACTTGCAAGACTTGATCAAGCCAGTTTGTGTTTGCAGGGTCAAGCTGTCCGGTACGCTTTGCTTTACCGCTCGTTGGGTCGTAGATATTGTAGGGAAGATTAGGGCGGGTGTAGGAACGACCTTCTTTTCTGGCAACAATGCTATCGTTTGTTGCTCCTTCATTCCAGAGTTTGAGCCAGCCTGGACCGTCATAAAGTGCAGGACGATTCGATACTTGGTTAAAACCGGACATGATATTGACATTAAATTTCGTTGTTCCTGCTTGTCCGCGTTTCGTCGTAATAAGCACTACACCATTTGCACCACGCGCACCATAGATGGCGGCAGCGTCGGCATCTTTAAGAATCTCCATGCTTTCGATATCATTCGGATTCAAATCAGCAAGAGCGTTTGTTTCTGTTCCAGTACGGAAGTTTGTTCCATAGCTGCCGGTCGTCATTGGTACACCGTCAATGATATAGAGCGGGTCGCTGCTTGCTGTAATGGAGCCCGTGCCGCGCACACGCACTGTAACGGGCGAACCGGGCATACCGTTAGAAGCGATGACCTGCACCCCTGCGGCACGACCTTGAAGCATCTGCTCAAAGCTGGGGAGCGGTGCATCCTTGATTTCTTTGGCATCAATGGAAGCAATCGAACCCGTAAGGTCTTTGCGGGTTTTCGTGCCATACCCAATGACAACCGCTTCTTCCAAAAGCAACAAATCAAGTTGCATCTTGAAATCTACCTTTGCTTCGCCTTCATCGGTCACAGTCACTTTTTTCGTCTGTGCCTTAAAGCCGATATACGCTGCCGTCACGTCGTATGCTCCGGCAGGAACGTTGCGGATTTCATAGCTTCCGTCTTTGCCGGTGAAAGCGCCCAGCACCTTCGAGCCAACTTTAATTTTAATACTCACACCGCCCAGTGGGGCGTTGTTATCGTCGTCGGTTGCCTTCCCGACAATGCGCCCATTAGCCAACGCTAGCGCTGAGGTCATGCCCAGAAGAAGCACGAGAGCGGCGCAATAATGGAGAAACGTAGTAAGTCTTTGCATAATGCTACGAGGTTAAATGAATGGAAAAATGAGAATTTGAATGAGACTGTTTGTGATAAAGTATGTTCTATTGTTTTAAGGTCGTGTGGAAATGAGATAACCCAAAATAATGGTGGTATCACACAAAAATAACCAGCGCACACGCAGACCGATACAGAGAGACAAGTATTCTCCGCAGTATGCAAAACACGTTATGAGCCGAAAGTTGTTAAAAAAGTTATTAGCGAGGGGTGACGTTCCAAGGATTTTTAGGAACACACAGAAACAGCGCTATGAACGATTCAAAGTATAAGTTGTGGTAATGGACTTTGAAAAAAGAGAACGAAAAAGTAGCGCAAATGGTATCCCGACAAGTCGGCAAGAACAGCAAAGAAACAAGGGTGAATCAAACAGTAAGAAGGTACTCAGCAAGAGTAACCATCAGGAATGTTGTCGTAATTCTGCTATGCTTCAAGCTATGTTATCAAGGAGTCATTCAAAAATATAGATATAATTTCTTCACCTGTAGCACAGACATTCTTGTCTGTGTTGCTTCAACTTCACAGACAAGAATGTCTGTGCTACCAAAGCCGGAAGACGTTAATATGTTATTTTGGACTATCCTACGCTATGCTTCGATTGGCAGGAACTATTTCGATACTCTCCTGTGAAGAGTACCAACGAAAATAAAGAGCGTTGTCAGTGTAGTTCGGCGTGTGCCACGAAGAACTATTGCTGAAAATGGGAAACAAACTCTGAACACAATAACTCTGAACACCAGTGCCGAAATTACAGAATCCTTATTCGTTTGTCAAGTAGTTTTTTTGCATAAGCACCAATGCGGTCTTGCGGGCAGAAAAGACAGAAGAGATAAAAAAGTCTTCACAATTCGAGGAATTTTTTCATCGCCTCGAACTTTTTCTTGCCAATGCCTTTGACGCGCATGACATCCTCTATCCGTTTGAAACGCTGTTCTGCACGGGCTTCAAGTATTTTCTGCGCCGTGGCTTCGCCCACGCCCGGCAGTCGCATCAGGTCTTGCGCCGTTGCAGAGCTAAGATGAATCGTGCCGGACGTAATTTTGCCCGGCTTAGGGCGCAAAGGGAAGCGTTGTGGCTTTCTGACAACAGTGTCTGCGGCTCGAAGCGCTGGGGCAGGCTCAGCATCAGCCGTTGTGCCGGTGAATGTCGTCATTTCGACGGCAGCAAGACTGTCCGCAATGCGGAAAAGATCGCTACGCACCCGTTCATTACGAGGGCTGTACGACCACTGTTTGAGCGCAAAACCGACCGTCAAGCCGCCCAGCAAAACCAATACAAACAGCAATTCACTTCGGGTAACGGGCAAAAGCGCCTGTACCGTAGCAACAATGATGGCAAGACGTTTACGGAAGCCTGATTTCATGGGGTGTAGTGAAAGATGGACTGTTGGGCAAAGCCAGAATTTTAGCAGAATAATGATATTTTTTTGCGATTCCGTCGAAGTTTCGTAAAATAGAGTCTCACGCAAAAAAATTTATGTCCAATAGTTTCTGTACTTGCTTGTAGGAGCGATATGTCAACAGTTTGTCTTATTGAAGATGATAGAATCACTCGAAAACTTTTCGTCATGCTGCTAGAAAGAGCGGGCTTTGCGGTGCATGATTTTGAAACCGGAGCTTCGGCGTTAGACTGGCTTAGTGCTCATGCTGCGGATGTGGTGCTCTCGAACATCGTACTTACCCAAGGCATGAGCGGTGTGGACGTTCTGCATCAAATCCGAACTGCACCCCAAAAGCCACAGACGTTGGTCTTCGCGCTTACCTCTTTCGTACGGCGTGGCGAACGCGAGCGCTATCTCGAAATGGGCTTCGATGGCTGCGTTGCCAAGCCCATTGACCCACAAACTTTCGGGGAAGATTTTCGGACGATGATTGCTGCAGGGTAATTGCCACAGGGTAACAACGGGTGAGAAATTCCAAAGTAGGACTTTCGCAACTGGTATTTTGGAGTACGAACGGAAGTTCGTTCTTCAAGATTTTACGAGCGTTGGCTGTGGCGAACTTCCGTTCGCATTCCACTTTTGCGAAAGTCCTACAAAGAAAACTACTGCTTATTCAGCCGTGCAAGCTCGCGGTTCACGCTGCGGCGCAGCGCGTCTTCTTCGTCATAATCTTTGAAGGACAGCGCTCTTTCAAGATTCTGCTTTGCTTCATTCTTTTTGCCAAGTTTCGCTTGCGATGCGCCAAGCCGATAATACGCCGCCGGAAGAAGCGACTTATCTTCTTCGGGTTGGAGAGCGACAGTTTGCAGCAAGCGTTGTTCTGCTTGGGTGTGGTCGCTTTGCTCGGCAAAACTCCGTGCGCTCAGGAACAGCGCCCGCCCGCGCACATCAGCATTGAGTTGCTGCTTTTTGAGAAGCTCGTCAGCAAGGCGAATGACCGTGGGATATTCCGACCCGCGAAACCCTAAGGAAATACGCCGCAGCAGCGCTTGGTCAGCCGTAAGTGGCGTTTTGAGCAGGTCTTCGCTTGCTTTATAGGGCAGTGATTTTTGATAGTATTGCGTTGCTTGCGTACGATTCCCCTCCAATTCACTTATCAAGCCCTGCAAATACAATGCATTACGAACCGCACCAGAATCTGTACCAAGCGCCACGCACTTCTGTAACCACTGCACGGCTTCGGGAAAATTCAGTTTGTAGAGTGAGGCTGCACCCGTGAGTAGTATTGCGCGGGCTTGCGCATTTTTATCGGTCGCTTGAGTCATAACCGTCTGCAAGAACGGAATGGCTTCATCAGGCTTGCGCAGGGTGTTCAGATAGATTTGTGCGGTGGTGATTCTGTACCAATTGTTCGCAGGGAATTGCCCGATAAGATTCTTCAAGTGCCAGAGCGCTCTAGGGGATGTTTCTTCTTGTTCGGCATAAAAGGTCGAAAGCCAGTATGCGGCTTCGGGACGTGTGTACACCCCATTAGCCGCAGCGTTTTCTAATTGCTTCATTCCCAAATTGCGGTCAGTCGTGAATCCGGCAAGTTTTATTGCGGGCTTGATAAATGCGGGAGCGGATGAAATCAAACAGTTAAATAGACCAAAACCCATTTGTGCATCGGCATTGTTCGGGTCTGCCTTGACGGCATCATTCAAATAATCATACCCTTTTTTACCGTCCCAAATTGCTTGCATGAGATTCTTCGTGCGCTCCTCCGCGGGACCGAAAGCCCTAATAAGACCGCGATAACCATATCCACCACCGATGTAGAAGAGAGCCTTAGAATCATTTGGGTTTATCTTGAGAATATTTTCCGATACAGAAATCGTATTCTGCACAAGCTGCAAAAAACGCTGATAATCGGCTTTATTCTGCATGATGCGATACCGATAGAAGTATGTCATTGCTTTGAAAAAATGCCCGCGTGGCTCGCCCGGAGCCATACCTATTACTTCGTTGCACTTTTGCTCGGCTTCAGCAAAGCGTAGATTGTACAGTTCATTGATGGCGGTCATCGTGGTAGTATGAACCTTTGCCCAATCTACATTAGGCGGGTTGGTCTGTGCTTGGCTGTGCGAGGCAAACAGCAGACAGCAGAGAACGCACAAACAACTATAGAGCAAGCAGCAATAGCACAAGCGCCAATAGCTGTGGCATAGAAGAGCGTGGTGCCGAAAAGAAAATGGTAAGGATTGCATAGCAAACATATTGTCTCAAAAGTAAAGCGACATTTATAAGAGTTTTGCAAAAGACGCAGACAAGAGTGTCTGCACTACAAAGACCTCTTATTGGTCTTTGTAGAACAGACACTTCTGTCTGTTCAGATGTCTTGTTCATGGCAAAAAAACTTTCTTTGCGAAAGTCCTCATTAGAGGTTATTCCAAATTAGGTTTTGGGGCTTTTGGAACAAGGCAGCATGCTGCCTTGTTGAGTGAAAAAGTCTATTCGGAATAAAGTCTATTTAATCAACAATTTTTACCGGCTTTACGTTCCAGATTTCCTCTGCGTACTCATGGATAGTACGGTCGCTGGAGAATTTACCGACGTTGGCAACGTTGACGATAGCCTTTTCCGTCCATGATTTGTGATTGAGAAATTCTGCTGCCACACGGTCTTGCGCCTCAATGTAAGAAGCATAATCCGCCAGAAGGCAGTATTTATCGCCTTGATGGACGAGAGAATCGAAAATCGGTTTGAAAATACCCGGTTCCGAACGGTTGAAAAAATTATACTGAATCATATCCAGAACCTGCTTCAGGTCTTGATTCGCTTGGTAATACTGGAAAGGGTCGTAGCCATTTTTCTTGAGGTCAATGACTTCATCGGTTTCCAGACCAAAGATGAAAATATTATCATCGCCAACTTCTTCGCGTATCTCTACGTTTGCGCCGTCCATCGTGCCGATAGTAAGTGCGCCGTTCAGTTGGAACTTCATATTTCCCGTTCCCGATGCTTCAAATCCCGCCGTTGAAATTTGTTCGGACAAATCAGAAGCGGGAATAATCTTTTCCGAAAGCGATACTGAGTAATTTTTCAAGAAAAGTAATTTGAGCTTATCGCCCACATCAGGGTCGTTGTTGACAATATCAGCGACGGAATTGATGAGCTTGATGACGAGTTTTGCGAAGTGGTATCCGGGCGCGGCTTTTCCCGCAAAAAGGACGGTACGCGGCACAAAATCAGCCTTCGGATTTTCTTTGATGCGATTGTACAACGTGATAACGTGCAGCACGTTCAGCAACTGCCGTTTGTACTCGTGCATACGCTTGACTTGCGAGTCAAACATCGAATCGGGATTGATTTTGAGAGAATAACGGGACTCAATGTACTGAATGAGATTGTGCTTGCATTGCTGTTTCGCCGTGTTCCATTCGGCATGAAACGTTGTATCGGACTTATATTTCTCAATTTCCTTCAGTTTGTAAAGATCTGTTATCCAGCCGTCCCCGATTTTACCTGTGATAAGTTCGGACAAATGCGGATTCGCCTCTTTGAGCCAGCGCCGTTGCGTGATACCGTTAGTTTTATTATTGAATTTTTCCGGCTCGAAGCGGTAGAAATCCGCAAAAATATCGGTCTTGAGAATGTGCGTATGCAGCGCCGCTACGCCATTGACCGAATGGCTGCCCGCAATTGCCAGATTCGCCATCCGAACGCGCTTTGCAGTGCCTTCTTCGATGATAGACATTCCGGCAATTTTTTTCGCATCGGCGGGATTCGGATAGAACTGACGCGCTTTTTCTAAGTAGCGATGATTGATTTCGTAAATGATGTTCAAGTGGCGCGGAAGCAAAGACTCAAGCAAGGCAACATCCCACTTTTCGAGTGCTTCTGCCATGACGGTATGATTCGTATAGGCAAAAGTCTTCACGGTAATATCCCATGCTGCATCCCATTCTAAGCCCTCATCGTCCATGAGAAGCCGCATGAGTTCAGGAATCGCAATGGAAGGGTGCGTGTCGTTGAGCTGAATAGCGACCTTTTCAGGAAATTTTTTGAAGGTGTTGTGCTTCACCTTGTAAGCGCGAATAATATCTTGCAGCGTCGCCGACACGAAGAAATACTGCTGCTTCAGGCGCAAAACCTTGCCGGGGTCAATGTTATCATTCGGGTACAGCACCTTGGAAATGGTCTCCGACGTGGTTTTATCGCTCACGGCGGCGGCATAGTCGCCTTTATTGAAGTATTCAAAATTGAAATCTTCGGTAGATTTTGCCTGCCAGAGCCGCAAGTTATTCACCGTATTATTACCGTAACCCGGAATCGGAATGTCATACGCCACCGCCAGCACATCATCCGTATTTGTCCACTGGAAGCGCAGACGACCGTGAATATCTATGTCCGTCATCACCGTGCCACCGAATTTGATGCGGTACGTCAGGTCAGGACGCATAATTTCCCACGGACAGCCGTAGATAAGCCAGTTGTCGGGGTGTTCGATTTGATAACCTTTTTCCATATCTTGGTCAAAAATGCCATACTCATAGCGAATACCGTAGCCAAAAGCGGGCAAACCCAGCGTCGCCATCGAATCCAAGAAACACGCCGCAAGCCGCCCCAAACCACCATTGCCCAAGCCCATGTCTTTTTCGCTGTCGCGGAGCTGCTCTTGGGTAAAACCGATTTCTTTCGCCAGATCGGTAAATTCTTTTTCATACTTGAGATTGATAAGCGTATTGCTCAGAAGCCGCCCCATGAGGAACTCCAGCGAGAGGTAGTACACTTTTTTTACGTCTTTGTCAGCATATTGCTGCTGCGTTCGCAGCCACTTCCGCATCATGCGGTCGCGCACCGAGAGCGCAAGCGCAGTGTAGGCGTCGCGGAGAGTGTAATTTGTTTTGTCTTTAGCAAGACGAAATTCCATATTCTCGGCAAATTGATTTTGCAGCGAGTACGATTCGGGGTCGTGTGCATCGGTGAAGAATATAGACTTCTTTTTTGCAGCCATAGTCAGTTGCTCCCGTAAAATGGTGAGAACAGAACAAAAGTTCAGAACAAAAGTTCAACAATTATTTTCGATGGTCAAAATACGTGTTTTGTAGGAAAATCATAACAAAAAGTTCGCGGGGAGAAATTGCCTTACCTAAACTCCACAAAAAGACCACTGATAGCAAACGCGCTGCATAAAAAAGCGGTCAAAAGAATGATTCTTCTGACCGCTTTACCTTTGCATAACTCACAGACAGCGCTTGTTTCTTTACTTCTGCTTCAGCAGCACTTCCACTGCTTTTTCGATTTGCAAATCTTGCCCTTTAGCGGAGCTAACGGGGTCGTTCATTATCAGGTGGTCAGGCTCCAACTGGCGGTTTTCCAAATAGCGCGTTGGGTCGAGCGTGCTGATAATACCGACTTCTGGGATGCCGAATATCGTCACGCCGTCCATAAGCGTTTCCCACCACACAGCAGTACACGTGCCTGCCACAGGCATACCGACTGTTTCGCCGATACCGAGCGCTTTGTACGCACACGGGAAGCAATGCGCATCGGAATAATTTCCTTCGCCCATCACCACAGCCGACTTTTTGTCCCAGCGTTCTTCTGGCTCCGTACCAATAGCCATGCCGCGCGGCGCTTGCTTGGTAAAGCGTTTGCCGCTTAGGGTTGTGGTCAAAATTTCGGTCAAATTACCGCCGCCATTGAAGCGGGTATCAATGATGATTGCGTCTTTATCGTTGTGCCGCCCGAAGAGGTCGGAATATGCCACACGGTAACTGGGGTCGTTCATGCCCTGCACGTGAACATAGCCAATACGCCCTTTCGAGAGTTTGTCAACGAGTTCGCGGCGCGATTTCACCCAGCGGTCGTAGAGCATCGCGTTTTCCATTTGGAGCGACATCGGCTTCACGGTTTCTTCCCAACGCTTTTTGCTGGCGGGGTCGAAGAGTGCCAGAACGGTTGGTTTGTCCACCTTGCGGTTCAGAAGCACGGCGAAATCTTGTGCGGGCGTGATGGTCTCGCCGTCAATTTTTTCGATAATAACGCCCGGCTTCACATCCGACGATGCTTTTGCAAGCGGTGATTTTTCCAACACTTCGGCGATTTTGATGCCATCACCCACGAAAGTATCATCGTAGAGTGCGCCGAGCGAAGCCGTTTCGTCGTCGCGTTCGGGGTTCGGTTTCGGACGATAGCGCCCGCCAGTATGGGAAGCATTTAATTCGCCCAACATTTCGCCAAGAAGATCGGCAAAATCGTAGCCGTTCGCCACGTGCGGAAGGAATTTTGCGTATTCTTTGCGATAGAATGCCCAATCCACTTTGTGCATTTGCGGGTCGTAGAATTTTTTGAGCGTTTGCCGCCAAGCATGGTCAAAGAAGTACGCACGTTCCGCATTGGCGTTCAGGTTCATTTCTGCACGGAAGGCGACGGGCTTTGTTGCACCGCTGCCCGTATCCACTTTCATTATCATACCGTTTGCAAGCACAAAGAGGCTTTTGCCGTCATTCGACTGCACGAGCTTCACAGCGCCTTGCTGCGCATTTAGCTTGGCAAGGAGCTTTGTTTCCTTGTCACGTGGACGTGTTGCCCAGAGGTCGAATCCTTGCTCAAAGCGGGCGAGGTAGTACAGACGCTCACCGTCGGGCGACATAACAGCATCAGCGAGGCGTGAAGAGTGCATCGTCAGACGTGCCGTGCGGTCTTCCAAGCCGTCAAATTCAATAGTGACGGGCTTCACCGTAGGCTTGTCATCTTTTTTCTCGTCTTTTTTGTCACTGTTTTTATCGTCCTTCTTATCATCTTTTTTCTCGTCCTTTTTGCCGTCTTTTGCTTTTGTGGCTTCGTATTCTTCTTTCGTCAGGCGGAAACGGTCAAAAGCATCTTGAGTAAAGAACATTGCATAGACATCCGACTCGGCAGCCCATGAGCCATGCCCTTTGAAGCCGTAACGGTCAGTTTGCCAAAGCATTGCTTTACCGTCCATAATCCATTCTGCGCCACCGTCGTCGTAACCGCTTTGGGTGAGATTTTTCACAGGACCTTTGCCCTGAGCGTCTATCAAACCGACTTCACCGCGCCAGCGCCCTTTGTCCAAGAACTGCACGAGGAAATACTTGCTGTCGGGAGACCACGCAAAATATTGGTCGCCGTCGGCATAGGAGTAGTTTTTTGTGCTGTCCAGAATCTGGCGTGTTTGCTTGCTTTGCAGGTTAATCACCTTCAGAACCGTCCGCTCTTCCAAGTACGCAACTTCCTTGCCGTCGGGAGAGTATTTGGGTTGGAACTCCTCTGCGGGCGTTGCTACAAGAGGTTCTTCTTTGAGAAGGGTTGATTTGTAAAAATATGGTTCGTCATCCTTACCTTTCACGATAGACATTTGATAGACGTTCCATGAAGAGCCGCGCTCTGCGGCATAGAGCAGGGTGCGCCCGTCGGGACTAAAGCTCACGCTGCGTTCTTGTTCGGGAGTGTTGGTGATGCGCTTCGTAATGCCGTAATCAACGGACGAAACAAAAATCTCACCGCGCAAGACAACCGCAATTTCTTTGCCATTCGGCGAGACCGCAAATTCGCTGGCTCCGGTGGTAAGTTGCTGATACTTCATGTCGTTTTCTTTCGCATCGCCTACCACGCTCACCGCTACTTTGCGCGATTCTTTTTCTGCGGGCGATTTCACGTAGATTTCACCATCAAACGCATAGCAAAGCGTTCCGTCGGCAGCAATGGAAAGCGCACGAACAGGGTGTTTGCTGTGTGTGGTCACTTGCGTCGTTTGTCCGGGAGTGGCTACCGGGAATTTCCAAACATTGAAAGAACCGCTTTGCTCGGACAAATAATACACTTCGGTTTCATCCGGCGACCACACAGGGCTGCGTTCATCAACTACCGAACTGGTGAGCTTTGTATGCGTTCCGGCTTTCGCATCGTACATCCAGACATCACGCGCTACGGATGAGGTTTGGTGCTTCCGAAGTTCGTCTTCGTAGCCCTTGCGGTCATGGTACAAAAGCCGTGTGCCGGACTTATCCCAATGTGCATCTTGGGCAGGCGTGGTCAGGATTTGCTTCGGCTGACCGCCATTTACCGAAACGCTGTACAATTCCGTCAGCACACCGCTTGGAAACTGAGAATTTGTCGGTTTATCTTGACGATTTGCCACAAACACGACGTTTTTACCGTCAGGCGTGAAACCTGTCGGCGTTTCACTGCGCGAAAAGACTGTGAGCCGCTTGGCAACGCCACCTTCGGCGGGAAGAAGAAACACATCAAAATTTCCATGACGGTCGGACGCAAAGGCAATCGTCTTGCTGTCCGGCGACCAGACGGGCATTGCGTCATATGCGTCGTGCTGTGTGAGTTGGCGGGCTGCGCCGCCGCTTGCGGGAACAGCGTACAAATCACCTTTGTACGAAAAGGCAATCGTTTTGCCGTCGGGCGAAATGGCTGGATAGCGCAACCAGAGCGGTGTTTGGGCA
>JANYDO010000152.1 GCA_025363605.1 Candidatus Kapaibacterium sp. | reverse complement strand
CAAGTGGTGAAGTCGTACAGACGCTTGCGAAGGAATGGCGTGAAGCGGGAGATTATCTTCTCCACGCCGACGTACGAAACGTACCTAGTGGTGCGTATAGAATTGTTGTCCGCACACATGGCAGCAGCATTGGTGAACATTTGAATATTATTCGCTAGGAGATTAAGTATTTTTCGACGGATGCTTCTCCCGGAGACCGCATCCCATAGGCATTCAAGTCAAGTGCCGCTTATCGCATAGATGGGCGGCGCTTCGTTGCGTTTGCTATCCTCGCCCCACATTTGCACTATTTGCACTTCGCCCCAAAAAACGACCCTTCGCCCCAAATTTTTTGCATGGTTTCCCTAAAGCGCTTATTTTCTTGTGAAATATGACTTTTTGGCACTTGTCCACACCGCAAAAATTTCGTATTTTCTTTGCTAGGAAAGTCCGCGTTTTCTGAGAATATCTTCCTTAATACCCAAGCATACACTAGTAGGATTCATCTTTTATTGGAGTTTTGACTATGCAACCCCTCATACCGCATTGGTCGCATATACCTTCTTTCTCTCGGTTGCCTGATGGTAGGCAACGCGGGTGGAAAGTGTGGGTATTGCTTCTGTTCCTGCCGATGCTTTGTTTTCGTCCTGCGCCGTTGTCTGCTGCCACCATTAGCTGGAATGTGGCAGCCGGAGGTGCGTACACATGGAGCAATGGTGCTAATTGGGTCGGTGGCGTTGCGCCTGGTCCCGGCGATGTGGCGAATTTTCCTGACTTGGGAATCTATACCACGATAACGCTCTCGGGGCTTCCTGCGAGTGTGCAGGGAATCATTAATATCAGTGGGCGAAATGTTGCAATCGCCGCCGGATCTACGCTGGTCGTTACTGCGCCGGGTAGCAATGTGAACGGTACGTCCTTTATTGATGTGTTGGGGACGATAGAATTTACCAATGCTGCCTCGACAACAGGGGCTTCCGGTTATCGCATCCAGTCAGGTGGTAGGATGCGAATTAATGGCAACCCAACTATTGCCGGTGCTGCCGTGCAGTATTTTGCGGGTTCGACACTGGAGTACAGTGGTTCCGGTAACAGAATTACCAGCCAAGAGCTACCGGCTATAATGAACGGTACAGTGATTATCAATAAGTCGTTAGCGACAGAAACTATTACTCTAAGTGCCGGAACGAGTATTGCCGGATTGACGGTTACGCAGGGCGTATTCGATGCTGCCGGCTTTACTTCGACACTCTCAGCTGCCAGTTCCGTAGCAGCGGCAAATGGTACACTCACTATCGGGGGCAGTGGATTTCTCACCGTGGCGGCTGGGCAGACACTTACCATGAATGGTACGCTGAATCTGAACGGCGGAGGCAATCAATTAGACCTTCCCGGCTCAACGATTATTATTGGACCCAGTTCCACCATTGCAGGCGCGGGGCTGATCAAAGCTGATGCCAATGGTATTGTACGGATGCAAGCTGCTACACTCGTTCCCGCTAATTTCACGTCAGCATGGATTTATAACCTTATTGTTGACCGCGCAACGAATGTTACCTATACCGGTAGTCTCACTGCTGGTAATGGTGGGCTACAACTTGCCAACACAGGCGACTTGTTTGTCAACTGCGGTGGGCTGACGATTGTGAATGGTGTGGGTGTCACACAAACAAGTACGGGACGCATATCTGCTCTCGGCTGTGGTAGTGGTCTTGATATGCAGGACGATAATCTTGACGGCAATCACTACGTTCCGGGGATGAATAATCTCTATATTGACCGTGCTGCGGGGGTGAATCTTACCAACACACTGGATATTGTGAATCTCAATTATACGAGCGGAGCATTGAACGTCAATAACACCGGCAACTTGACTGCTTCCATACCCGCTGCGCTCACCGTTTCTGCCGGACAAGTTCTCAATATCAACAATGGCGGTAAAGTAACGATTTTGCCGACAAGAGGTCTTATCAATAGCGGCACTATCAATATCAATAATGGCGGCACACTTGAGTTTCAAGGCGATAATAACCCCAATTCGCGCATTTCAGGAGCCGGAGTGTACACCTATAGCGGTCCTCTGGCAAACCTCAACTACACGCTCGGCAGTGTCTCAATGGTCTGGGAAGCCGGACCGGAATTCCCAAGCCCGATGCCCGGAACGGTCAATGTTATTAAGCCCGCTACTGCGGCGGTCTATATTACAAGTACCAAATCCATGACCGGACCGATGATTGTGCAAGCGGGAAATCTTGCCGTTACAAGTGCTGCCGGCAATCTGACCTTAGGCGCAGGAAGCCAAGTACAGAATGGCGCGACGATTCAGGCAGTCAATAGTTCAACTGTTGGCGGCGGTGCGAATCTCACCGTACAAACAGGCGGAAAACTGCAATTTGTCAATACGCCCAAAGCAACATGGACAGGCACACCGACGTATCAAGTCAATTCCGTGCTGGAATACTTGGGTGCGACTTTCACTACCGGCGTGGAACTCCCTGCCACCATGCCCGGAAACATAAGCATCTTCAGCCCCGGCAGTGCAGCTATTCTTGGTGCAAGTACGGTGCTGAATGGCAATCTGCTTCTGGCTGCCTCGCCTAATAACGGCACCTTTACCGTAGCAAGTCCGAATATCCTTACGCTTGCCGGGGCAGGAAACTCTATCGGCAATGGCGCTACGCTGGTAGTGAACGCTGGGGCAGCAGAGTGCGCCATCACAAGCGGTGGAGATTTGACCAATAACGGCACGATGACTGTGAACGGTACACTCACTATGAACGGAACGGGCGTATATAATGCTGCCAGTGCAAGCTCCCCCACCATTTCAGGCGTTCTGCGCTATACCGGTACTAATCCGTCCTATACGACGGGTAAAGAGTTCCCCTCGGCGGGTGTGAGTAATCTCGTTATCAACCGTGCAGTAGCCGGAAATACTGTCATTTTGCAAAATGCTAAAACTGTGGGCGTGAATGCGACGATAACGCAAGGTATTCTGCAAACCTCTGCCGTTGGAACATCCCTTACCCACACCATTACAGGGAATTTGGTCGTTGCTGCGAACGGACGTTTGCGGGTGCAGGAAAATAGCGTGGTAAACGTTTCTGGGACGACAACTTATTCAGCCGCCGCTGCAACACTTGAGTATGCGGGTACGACGGGCAAAGCCGTAACGGGCGGTGAGCTTCCGGCTGCTATGGCAGGAACTGTTCTTATCAATAATTCGGGCGGCGTAACACTGAATGCTGGGAAGACCATTAATACGCTGAATTTCACTTCCGGTCGGCTCATTTCGGGTGGCTTTGGAACGGTTGTGGGAGCTAGTCTTATTGGCGGCGGTGCTACGTCGTATTACGACTGTGCTGGCGGTGGTACGTTGTCGCTGGTGTTTCCTGCCGGACTGACTGCCGGACCTTTCACCATGCCACTTGGCGCTGGTGCCGGCTTCTATCGCCCAATAACCCTTTCGACGACGACTATGTCCGGGCTTGGCTCGGTTACGACCTCCGTATTTGCAGGCGCTCCGGGCGGTGGAGCTACCGACGGCGGTGGCTTTGTGGGCATAGCGAGTGTGCCAGAGTACTGGTCGGTGCAGGGGGCGAATCTCACAAGTACGCGGATGCGACCATCGCGTACACCGACGGTTCTGCCAGGGACTTCGCGCTTGGGATATTCTTCAACGGTGAATGGAACATATAATAATCAAACTGTTACGGTCAATTCACCGGGCAGTGGCGATATGCAAAGCACGTTGGCGTTAGCAGCAGGATTTGTGGCTATCGGTACGGGACCGGCGGCAACGAGTGATATCGTTGCAGCACCATATACCTACACCTCGCCCATAACTCTTGCACAATTTGGTGCTGCGGCGAATCTTGGGGCAGTCAATGCAGGCTCCATTTCATTGTTCGATTTTAATGTGCGTGATTTGGGTGGCGATGGTTTGCAAACGCAATTAAATACGCTGAATTTTACGCTGAATGACCCAAGCGGACAACTGAATCAAATTGGTTTATACGACGGTGCAACGCTCGTAGGAACGCCCATTACTGCCGTCAATGGCGCACTTACTTTTTCGGGATTGGCGTTAAATATTGCTGACCTTACTACCAAAACACTTTCACTACGCTGCACCTTCAAAAATAATGTTACCGACAATGCAAATGTCCAATTCACAATCACCAGTGCCGTTGCCAACGTTGCTACTTCCACGTTTGCAGCCTTTCCCGCAGTGGCAAGTTCTGTGGCGGTGAATGACAATCGGGTAACCGTCGTAGCGACGGCACTCTCCTTCCCAAATGCGGTAGGCAATCAAATCATCAATACGAGTTTTTCGCCCTCAGTGGACGTGCGGGCAGTGGACGTAAACAATAACCTCGACCTCGATGTAACGGGAACAATGACCATCACAGGCGCACCGGTGCCTGTTTCAGCGGGTGGAAGCGTCGTTTTGACGGCGGGAGTAGGCGTTGGCGTGTTTAGTGTACTGCAAATGGCTGGCACTGGGGGCGGGAATGTTTTGACTGCCACACTTGGCGGATTGACGGGCGTAAGTGCAGCATTTACCGTAACGACAATTCCGGTTTATTGGGGCTGTACGATTCCTTCGGTTCCGCCTGCCTTGCCTGTGCTTGGTATCGGCGGAAGAGATATGAATTTTAATTCTGTGTTGCTCAACGGTATTTCCAATACACTCACTAATGTTTCGGTGGGAGCAGCGATAAATATCACAGGGAATTGGTCAATGAATTGGCCCGGCGGTGTGTATTGCCCCGGCTGTGTGGTGCAGATGTATGTGGGGATTGGTGGAGGTAGTGGTATTGCCGGTAATGGCTCCAGTGCAACAGGTTTTACGTACTGTCTTGGCTCAGGAGTGTATAACGGCTCTTCGGGGTCATTTGTTTATACGTTCAATGCCCCGGCGAAACCCGGCATTTATTATATTTCTCAATCGTGGACGTTGCATTATTATTGCAATCCCCATCCCGTAGGTTTTAGCAATGACCCGGCCAATGCCATTGCTGTCATTCAAGTTGTTGATCCGATTCCTCCTTCATCTTGCGATCAAGCAGACATCATCCAAACTCCCGCCTTTGTCTATCCGACCAATATCCCTTACGCGACCTATACCGGCGTAATGAGCGCGGCAAATCCGGCAGTCTGGAGTTTTCGAGTGCGTGATTATGGCACTATTCCATCTCAAGGTGATGTTGATAATAAGCCTACACAAGTTTCCTCCATCGGTGTCAATGTCAATGATCCAAACGGTGTTTTACAAGAAATTGCCTTGTACAACGGAACGGGACTTATTGAAACACAAACCGTGTCAGGTTCTGGCTTGGTGACATTTAGTAGCCCTGCCGTTGCGGCCAATATGATTGCGCCGGACGATGGTACGTTTGACGTTACCCTTCGCGCTCGTTTCCGTACTGCGCCACTAACGCAGCCGATGGACAACCAGAATTTTTCGTTTTCGATTAACCAAGCAAATGTTGTACTGGTAGGTGCAGCAACAAGTACGCAGAAAGTAGCCTTCGCGCTTGTCGGACCGAGTTCGACGGCGGGAAATGATAATCGTGTGAGCGTAACGGCAAGCCAGCTTCTCTTCCAAGCACAGCCTCCGGCTTCAACGCCCGTTGGCGTACCAATGGCTTCGGCAGTTGTGGTGCGTGCTGTGGACGGCAATAACAATATTGACCTTGACTATGTCGCGCCAAATATTACCGTTGCTCACCCGAACCTGATTGGCACCCCCATATCTGTTGCGCCTGCAGCAGGCGTGGCAACATTTCCGCTGTTTTCATTTAATAACCTCGTTGTTGCCGGAACACTTGCAGCATCTTCGGGTGCACTCATCCCACTGAATAGTAGTGCATTCGACATCATTCCCGCCACGTTCCATTTCAAACTTCCCGGCGGAAACGCCAACACGCTTGCAAACTGGCAACTCGCGGGTTTCCCGCTCATCAATCCGGCAGCTATTGGACTGCCCGGCGCAACGTATATCGTTGGTTCTGCCGCTCAGGATCCGGCTGCCGCAAATGTAACAGCCCCACTGACGATTAGCCCAAACTCGACTATTCTCGTCAATGGTTCTGCGGGCGGCTCTACGCTTGGTGTCCTTGCCGGGCAGACCCTCACGAACAACGGCACATTATCCATTCAGGGCGGCGCACGGCTGCTCCTTACCGACGATGGGACGGTTGCTCCGGTATCGGCAAATTCTGTTTTCTATGCCGCAACGACTGCAACGCTTGAGTACACGGGTGCTGGCGGTAATCGTACCACCAATAGCCAAGAATTCCCCTCGCCTTTACCTGCTCGTCTGGTCGTTAGCCGCACTATGGGTGCGTTTACTCTTAGTCTGGATGCTTCCAAATCGGTTATTGGTGAGTTTTCCAAAAATGCTGCCGGAACAATGGTGGTCGGCGCAGGACAGACTCTTGATTTGCAAGGCGGCACATTTTACGCCGGAGGAGTATTGAACCTGAACGGTACAGGCGCACTCACCGTTCCGGCATCAGGAACATTTCTTATCACGGGCGGTTCGCTGAACCTCACCGGAACGGGTACTGCTACGATTGCTGGTGGCTTCTCGTCGCAAGGCGGGGCAGTGAGTATCGGGACAAGCACTCTTTCCCTTGGCGGCGCTATCAACTTCGGCGCTGGCACC
>JANYDO010000151.1 GCA_025363605.1 Candidatus Kapaibacterium sp. | reverse complement strand
TGCACGAAAAGAACGTTGCAGTCCACTCATTTGCGCATACCGTAAAATATGTCCATACCATGTTCTATTATCAAGCCGCTCTGAAGTATTACTCTGCGGTAAATGAAGTTCAATAACAGAACCACTCAATCCACCATGAATAATAGCAACTGGTAGGTGATGTTCGGAGACATACTCTTCAGCCATTCGGAGAGCAGTAGCACCGATATTATAGTCATCTGTGTTATCATTAGCAGCAGCAAGCCCCCAATATGAATCGCTGACACCAGAAGAAAACGTTCTAATATAGGTATTATGGGGTGTTGGATTCAATGTCCCCAAAACTACATTTGATTGCCCGGAAACTAAGAGCGCATCGCCGCAAGCAAGACTATCACGCCGCAATAGTATTGTATCTTGCTTGAAAATATTACCGCCGCCATGACGCTCAGATTTCACACCTATATGAAACGCATACAAGGAACATTCTGCGTGCAGACCGAGTTCCATGCTCATCGTTGCCACACCTCTTTCATAGTGTAAGGGCGAAACATACCGCCATTGGATAACATTATTTTTGAATAATTCAACATAGACGGAATCATACTCTTGACCATCCACACGCTGAATTTGACCACGTACACTTACTATTGCTGAGTCTTGAGCATTACGAGGAAATAATTGCAGTGAATAGGGGAATCGTTCTGCCGGGAGAAATACTTGATGCTGCTCATATTTTTGATGGGCAATGAGAACGGGTTTGATATCAGAGCTATCTATCTTCTTATCGTCGCGCTCAAAAATATATGACTTATCAATATCAGCAAGTGCACCGACAGTATCACGTAATAAAAGACGTGTTTTAGCACGCGAGATGTAAGCATCTGTAACGATACAGTACTGGATTTTGTCGGCAGCGTTCACCACACCCAATACATTACTAAAAACAGCATTTTCTTGTGGATTACGTTTCAAGATGGCAGAAGCCTCTTCCAAAGAACGCTGGAATTGTCCACTATTGCGATAAGCCTCTGCTGTTACTAAGCGTGCGGCATGATAGCCAGAATCCATCTGTAATGTACGCTCGGCATCAGAAATAGCTTGCTCATTATTACCCATAACAAGGAAAATACAAGCACGATTAAAGAATGTTGGTGGCCTACTTTGACCATTTTTGATGAGATACGTCAGATCTGCAATAGCTTCTGGGAATTTACCGATTACTCTGTAACAAAAGGCACGATTATTTCGTGCAAGCTCTTCATTAGGATTGACAGCTAAAGTATAAGTAAAATCTTCAATTGCTTCTGCGTATCTATTCTTTTTAAACCTAACTATACCACGCTCTTGATAAAGAAGCGCATTTTTAGGAAAACGTTTTAATCCCTCAGTCAAAACCTGTTCACTCTTATCAAATTCGAGCAGTAATTGATGTGAACGCCCCCAATTTAAGTAAATCTCCATATCATTTGCATCAATACTGACCGCTTTTTTGAAATCTTCTATAGCACCGTGAAGATTTTGGATATTGAGTCGGCAAACACCGCGAAGAAGGTAGGCACGTGGAAATCTGTCCCAATACTGAATAGCTTTTGTCAGGTCTGCAATAGCTCGCTCCCAATTATGAAAATATCCTACATCCACTCTTCCCCTTAAACCATAAGCAAAAGGATCTTTCGGGTCAGCAGCAATAGCTTGAGAATAGAAGCTCATCGCAGCTTGGAAGTTTTTTTGTTGCTCCTGCTCTTGCCCTTTAAGTAAGAATGGCAGAACAGCGGCCGACGGACGACGTGTAATTGATGCAGAACGAGGTGATTGCTGCATACAATACACTTGCTGTGAGTAGAAATTCAGCCACATACAGAGCAAGAACCCAATTATTATACGACACCATAGAAATGAAGTACATGGGCGACAAGCAGATGAGTATTGGAGAGAAAAAATGTGCGGCATAAGCGACAGAATCAAGATATAGCGAGGATTTGTGATGTTACAACCAAAAGAAAATATTACAACTTGAAACCAACAGCAAAATATACTGCCAGAACGATAAGCAAAAACGACACGACATAATTCCACTGCAAACGCTCTTCTAAGACAAAGACGGCAAAGAGCAGAAATACAACAATCGAAACTGCCTCTTGGATGATTTTAAGTTGCGTGGCGTTGAAATAGCGGTATCCCATGCGGTTTGCCGGTACTTGCAAGCAATATTCAAAAAAAGCAATACCCCAACTAATCATAATAATTTTCGGTAACGACTGCCCTTCGCCTTTAGCAAAGCGCAAAGCCAGTACCAAGCAACCGTCATAAACACATTAGCACCAAGAAGTAAGATGGGAAAGAGCATACGTGCTTACTTTGTAGTATTACTTCGTAACGGTCAGATTGATTGGTGTGCCAGTTTTGACAGAATCCATTGGAGGCGGGATTTGCTTGATGACCGTGCCGGGCATAAACGTCTCATTAACATCACCATCCGTCACTTCGCCGACAGTAAAGCCTGCCGCACCCAAGATACGACGAGCTTCATCAAGTGATTTTCCCTCCACGTCAGGAACAACTACATAGACCACTTCCGGTCCTAAGCTCACGGACACATCCACTCTAGCGCCAAATCCAACTTTTTGCTTTGCACCGAGACTCTGCGAGAAAATAATGTTAACCGGAATACGGTCGTTAAATTGGTACGCTGCATTATTGAGCGACAGACCTAAGCGAATAAGCGCTATGCGGGCATCACGGACGGTCAAGCCCACCAAATTCGGTACTTCCAAAAGTTGCTTTCCTTTAGAAAGCGTCACATAGACGGTTCGGCTTTTTTTGACGAGGCTTGTCGGAAGCGGCATTTGATTGACAATATGACCTGACGGGATAGAATTGTGGTAGTACTCGCTCGCCACCTTGACCGAAAAGCCGTTATCTTCTAATATCCGAGCCGCTTGATTGTAGCTCATCCCTGCGACATTTGGCATTCGGACAATATCATTATGCCCTACAAACCACGGCATAAAGACAAGGTCAAGAAACCCGATAGAAAAGGCAATTGTTAGAAAAATAATCGAAATACGCGAACCATAACGCACCCATTCTTTACCTTCGGGCGTTGCGGCACGAGATTCCAAACGCTCCTCAAACAAATGATAGCGCTCCATGGCGTTTAGTGCCACCTGCTTGACAGTAGAGAGAATATTTTGTGCCATAATCCTACAGCATTACGTGTGTTCTAAGAAGCGCAGATATGCTGCTCTGCGAGATTTACTGAAGCATGACAGATTTTTAGCAGCGAGGGGAAATCTGTAGGACTTTCGCAAACTGTCCATGTTTGCTGTCAATCCGACGCAGGTCGGAATCTATCGGCAACGTGTACACGGCATGGATACCGACCTACGTCGGTATGACAGATGCGATTTGCGAAAGTCCTAATCTGTATAAGATATTTTCTACATCTGTGTTCAGAAGTATCATCACTGGCGATTAAAAATCAATCGTTGCCAGCACAGAAACGTAAATACTTTCCATTTCTTCGCGTGGCGTGAGTTTGCGTCCGGTAAAAGTAAGGTCGGACAACGTACACTCGTAATAATTTCCAAAAGACGAACGAAAGACAGCGACTCTCGTTAGTGTTGCGCCATTATCAGTGGTATAGCGATAAAGACAAAAACGTTTTGTGCCAACCATCACTTCCTCAAATTCACCCAAACGCTTGATATTGCGCATCTTGAAATCACGCTTGGAAGCACTGATTTTACCAATTCCCACCAGACCATCTTTTTGAAAGACTTGATCGAAATTTTCTTCCTTGCGCAGAACTGAATAGGTAAGGCTTGCTGTATATTGATTGTTCACAGCGACGCTAAAGACCTGCACCGGCATATTCGTTTCAATGTTCACCAGCGACCATTCGGCGGGCAGCAGCGAGACCATATCGCCAAGTTCGGAGCGTACGACTTCATCCGACATTACGACTGTCGGCTTAGAGGCAAGCTGGCGTAAGGGGCGCTCTACTTCTTTGGCGGTGGCTTTTTGCTGCGTTTGTGACTGCTTCTGCACGACCACAACACATCCGGCGAAGGGCAGGACAGACAATGCAAACAGACAAAACCGCACAGAATGTACGAACAAAGAACGAAGCAAAACGGTGAATCTATACTGCATAGCGGCAAATAATGGTTTACTTTCGCGGATGAAAAAAGACTTTTTCTCCTGCCTCAATACGAACAGCAAGAATATTTTCCTGCGGTACAAGCGGACAACTGTATTCTTCGTTATAGTTGCAATATGGGTTAAATGCGCGGTTGAAGTCCACAACGAGCGAATCATTGAGCCGTGGAATATCCACATCAATAAAACGTCCCGGACGGTACGTGTCAGTGCCATTGGTAGCATCTTTGAAAGGAACAAAATAGCCACGCTGCATTTTGCCTTCCACTCCCGTATAGCGAAATGCCGTCAAATGGCATGAATCCTTACCTATGGTGAAATGTAAACGTCCCGTGCGAAGCATGAGGCGAACTTCGTTATCGTTGGTGAGAATACGCACAGTATCCTGCGTGGGAAAGCCTTCAAACCGGGCTACAATGCAATAATCAGCATTTGGGGGAAAATAGGTCAGTCCTTGAAAAAGTGCCTTGTCTTCTGCACGGAGAGGCGAAGTCTCGCCTTCGCGCCAATACTGATCTTTAGCTTTGCGCTCTTGAGCGATACTGTCGGGTTGAAAATACGTTTTTTTGCTTATCGGCTGCCCACGCTCACAAGCCAATACGCCCAGCACAAGCGCCGAATACAGCAATAAGCGCAGTGCAAAGGCAGATAGCTGTTGTACACATTGAGCTAATAACGCAGACAAGCGTACAAGACGCTTCATCTGTGTTTGAGAAATGGAAACACTATGCGATTGAAGGTACATGACGAGATTCAAAAGTTTTTCCACATCATGGATTCAACAGGAAGGCTTGTTTGACCATTATATTTGGCATTTTTCTTGGTGTTGTATGGCGTAAGAATTTCTCCGGCGACCTCAAAATAAATGAGCTGACCAATAGGCATTCCTGCATAGACGCGAACGGGCTGTTTGACAGAAATTTCGAGCGTCCATGTATTGCAGAATCCCACATCGCCCTTGCCTGCGGTGGCATGAATGTCAATGCCCAAGCGACCAATACTCGACTTCCCCTCCAAAAACGGTACGTGCTTATGCGTTTCGGTGTATTCTTCCGTCACGCCTAAGTAAAACTCGTGTGGACGCAGGATAAAACCTTCGTCGGGAATATCAAATGTCTGGATAAGATTGTGCTGCTTTGCGTCCAACACCTCGTCACGGTAGCGTGCAAGAGTTTTGCCAAGCCGTACATCATAGCTATTTGAGCCAAGTGCCTCGCGTCGGAAAGGCGTAATAACAATCGCTCCGGTTTCGATATGGCGGAGAATTTCTGCGTCGGATAGAATCATCTCTTAGTGTCTCGCGTTCAGGTGTAGTACCGATGACCGATGTGGCGTATTTGTAAAAATCCGCGCAATCTGCGCAATCAGTACTCTAAAAAAATTACAATATTTTTTTCAGCGCTGCTTCGGTATCGTCGGAAATATCAAACACGGTATTGAGCCGCGTAATTTCGAGCAGGTTCATCACGTTAGCAGGAATCGCTGCAAAGCGCATCGTACCGCCCGCTTTGCGCATAGTCGTTAGCCCGCCTACAAGCATTCCTAAGCCGGAGCTATTGATGAGCGTAATCGCCGATAAATCTGCTACGACGTGCTTTACTTTGCCGGCTACCAGCTTATTTAAGTGTGTAGAGAACTCTACTGCTTGCGGTCCCCCGGTAATGTGTCCACGCAAAATAACCGTTGCTACGGTGCTATTTGTGGGATGAGCGGTAAATTCCAATGCTTCGAGCATAGTTGCAATAAATTATGTGAAGAAAATGACTGGAAACAACAAAGGGACTTAAATTAAGTCCCTTTGCGGTGTTTTCCAAGTTTTTTTACATGAGCATACGCAGGGGATTACGCTTTTGCTTTCGCGGTAATACTTGCATAGCTTTCCACGTGGAGGTCGTATTTTTTCACAGACTCCAAATACCAAGCCACAAATGCACTTGCAATATAGATGGAGGAATACGCACCGGTCACAAAACCAACGAGCATCACGAAAGCAAAGCCTTGAAGCACTTCGCCGCCGAAAATAGTAATAACGATAAGTACCAAGACTGCTGTCATTACTGTATTGATAGTGCGGCTGAGAGTCTCGTTGATACTCAAATTCACCATATCAATAAACGGCATATTTTTGTGCTTCTCGCGATTCTCGCGGATACGGTCAAAGATAATCACGGTATCGTGTACCGAGAAACCGATTACCGTCAGCATAGCTGCAAGCATACTCTGATTGACCTCAAGATTGATAATACCCAAGTCGTGTACCATTACCGCCATCACAAACGCCAGAATTGCGTCGTGAAGAAGTGCCACGATAGCACCCAAGCCGTACAGGAACTCGAAGCGGAAGGCAATGTAGAGCATAATCATCAAGAACGACAACCCAAGCGCCAAAAACGCTTTGCTGCGCAGTTCAGCGCCCACTTTAGGACCGATTTTATCTACTTTGAGAAGTGTCAATGTTTGGTTCGGGAACGCCTTTTTGAGGCTTTCCATAATAGCGGCGGAAGAGTAATCTTTTCCGGCAAGGTTTGGCAGACGAATAAGGAATTCGTCTGATCTGCCGTAGGATTTAATCTCCGAACCGCTAAATTTTGCGTCGTCCATTGCCTTACGAACCTGTTCGGTTTGTACTGCCGACGAGCCGCTAAACTTGATGCCGACTTCCGTGCCACCCACAAAGTCAATACCATAGTCCAAGCCTTTGAAGGCAACAACTAAGATTCCGACAACGTTGATGATAATGGAGGCAAAAAAGAAAATTCGGCGTTTGCTCAAAAAGTCAATTTTTGTATCGTGAAAGAATTGCATGATGGATGTTCTCCTCAGGGTTAAAAAAGGTTACGCTTTTTCCGATGCGGGCTGACCAAGATTAAAGGTCGTCGCGCCACGCGAAAGGATGAGTTCAAAGAACACTTTCGACAGCGTAATGCCGGTGAAGAGTGTGATAACAATACCAATCATAAGCGTTACAGCAAAACCACGAATCGGACCTGTACCTAAGTAATACAAGATTGCCCCTGTAATCATAGTAGTAATGTTCGAGTCCAAAATTGCGTTAAACGCCCGTTTGAAGCCTTCATCCACTGCAGCACGGAGCGAGCGTCCGTGATGTAATTCCTCACGAATACGCTCAAAAACGAGAATGTTCGTGTCCACTGCCATACCAAGCGTCAGAATCAAGCCCGCAATGCCCGGAAGCGTAAGCGTACCGGCGAAAGCCGCAAGGATAGCAATAATAAGCGTAACGTTCACAAGTACCGCTATGTCAGCCAGAACGCCTGCCGTAGTGTAGTAGAGAATCATAAACAGCACAACCAGCAATGCTGCAATCGCACCGGAAATAATACCTTTGCGAATAGAGTCCTCGCCCAGCGACGGACCGATAACGCGCTCTTCTACGATTTTAACCGGAGCTTTGAGCGCACCGGCTTTGAGAACGATTTCCAGCAATCGTGCTTCGTCAATGGTGGAGCTGCCCGTGATTTGCGAGCGTCCGCCCGTGATTTTGTTCTGTACGGTCGGTGCAGAATAAACACGGTCATCCAGCACGATAGCAATGCGCTTCTTGATGTTTGCGCCCGTGATACGTGCCCAGTTTGCAGAGCCGTCAGCGTTCATGTCCATCATTACCATCGGCGAATTATTCGTCGGGTCGAATGTTGCCTGCGCATCTGCAATCACATCGCCCGTAAGCTCAGGTTTTGCCAAAACACCGTAGATGTAGAAGAGTTTAACACCCTGACGCTCAAAGAACGGTTCCGGCTTTGCCGAAATAATTGCTTGATATTCCGTACCGACAATACGACGAACATCGGGACGAGCCATGATTCCTTCAAATTTCTGAACGCTTTCGTCAGGAATTTGGAAGCTGTAATCACCCTCCGGAAATTCGTTCTTCTCGTAAATCACCGGCACGGGCTGTTGTCCTTCGCCCGGCGGATTGAAGTACGTTACGAACATAGAAGTAAACGGGTAATCTTTTTTAAATTTTTCCCGCTTCTGGTCGTCGGTCAAGCCTGCGTATGGGTCTTTCTTCGTAGAATCTGCACCCGCAGCAGTTGCTGTCGCTGTGGAAGCAGAAGCAGTCGCCGTGGTCGAAGCATTTGCCACAACACCTTTGTTTTTCAGGAGTTGGTCAATCGCATAGAACGTGCGAACGATTTGTGCGTTATTGCGAACAAGTTTGAACTCCAAACGAGCCGTTGTCTGAAGCAGTGAGCGAACTTCTGCTTCATTGCTCACGCCCGGAAGCTCAATAACGATGCGGCGTGTACCTTGCTTTTGAATAGTCGTCTCGGCAACACCGTATTTGTCAATACGCTGACGGACGACTTCGATAGCTTGGTCAATGGCTTCGTTGATATTGCGTTCCAGACGTTTGATGATTGCATCTTCGCTCAAGTCGCGGTTGCTGCCCGTATCGAAATACGAGAAAAGTTTGCGTCCTTTGGGACGAGCAATTGCATCGAAATTTTTCAAGAAGACAGGCAGAACGTCGTCATCGCCACCGGCATCCACTTGCTGACGGGTTTTTTCGAGTGTTTCCAAGAACACCTCGTCAACCGCGTCGCGCATAGCGGACTCTTCCAGAAGGCGGATAACATCTGCTTCGAGTGTTACGTAAATACCACCGCGCAAGTCCAAACCGAGCTTGAGGCTCTGTTCTTTATTTTTGCGCAGCGACTCACCATGTTCTTTGTCGAACGCGGCAAGGGCGGATTCATTCTTTGCATTAACAAGCTCCAAGCGTTGCTTTTCGAGCTGCGATGCGCGGAAGGTCGGAAACAGCAGCAGACCCGCCGCAAGAAGCGGGAGTACGATGATGAGCCATTTCCCAAGTAGTCCTTTTTTCAAGGTCATTACTCCTTAAACAAATGTGTTGAAATTGTGCGAACAGTTTTTATGGAATTGTCGTAAGGAAACATCATTGGTATTCCGCTTGAAGCAAGAGTCCGTGCTTCTTTGGTAGGCAATGATGTGGTTTCAAAGCGTTGTTGCTGCGTGAAACGTAACAATTTATGCAGACTCGCAATATAACAGGAGATTTTGAAAAAATCAATACATTTTGTGCTTTTGCGCACAATACCACGAGTTTTGCGCACAATTTTATACTTTTTAGGAATTGCTGCCCACAAGTCCCGAAAAAACTACATTTTTGCCGCACGTCTTCTCCGTGCCTTTTGTAGATTGCACTCAAGACTCTTGCGTGTGGAAGATATACTGGGACGCACTGTGCTTCGGCATGAGGAGCGGTCTGCCGTGCAAGGTGCATTCGCCACAACGCTGGATGTGAGCCATCTTGCGCAAGGCGCATACACACTGCACGTGCAGAGTGGGCGTGGTCGGTGGACGCGGCGCGTGGTCATTCTGCGGTAGTGAAAGCATCAACACACGATTTTTACGTTTCTTCTCAAGTCATCATGCCTGAACAGCCCATTCCATCATCAACCGAAGCCTCTGCGCCAAGTACTACTGCATCAAGCAGCACTGCAACCGTCTCGCCCATTCAATATATGAAAGGCATCGGACCGCGCCGCGCTGAAGCACTGGCACTGGCAGGTGTTCTTACGCCGTCAGATTTGCTGCGGTTTTACCCGCGCTCCTACATTGACCGCAATAGTGTCCCTTCGCTCCGCGACTTGCGCACAGCCCTTTTGAACGCGCAGCAGCAAGACGCTTTTTCCGAACAAAATATGAATTTGCAAACGGAAATCACCGTCGTTGCTTTTGTGCGGGCGGTGCGGGACAGAACCTTTGGGAAGAACCGCACAATGGTGATTGTGGAACTGGACGACCACAGCGGCGTGAAGGCAGAAATCGTCTTTTGGCATCAAGCGGAATATTTCAAACGCATCTTTGAAGCCGACCAACTCCTTGCGGTGAGTGGTCTCGCGGAATTTGCTTACGGAAAAATTCAGTTTAATCACCCCGAAATTGAACGCATCGAACCCGATGACGCAGAATCGTACAGCAATGGGCGGATACTGCCGAAGTACCGACTCACGCAAAAAATGAAAGACGTTGGGCTGACAATGCGCGTGATGCGGAACCTCATCACGTCCGTCATTGACCAAGAAATCCCAAATCTGCGCGAAACTTTATCGGACGAACTGCTCACAAAGTTTGATTTCCCCGACATTCAAGCCGCCGCACGGCAGTTGCATTTCCCTGATTCCCACGAGGCTCTGGCAAAAGCACGTGAGCGCATGAAGTTTGAAGAATTATTTTTCTTTGAAATGCTACTTGCCATGCGGCATAACGGCATAAAAAGCCTCGACAAAGCGCCCGCCATTGCCGAAAAAAGTCCGCTTGCCCGCACCATGCTGGAGCTTCTCTCCTTCGACCTCACTCGCGCTCAAAAGAAGGTGCTGCGAGAAATTGTGGAAGATATGCGCACCACCAAGCCCATGAATAGGCTCTTGCAAGGCGATGTCGGTTCCGGCAAGACCGTAGTGGCGCTCTTGGGAATGTTGGCGGCTATTGATGCGGGCTTGCAGTGCGTCCTGATGGCTCCCACGGAAATTCTCGCCGAACAGCATTACAACACGTTCCGCGACTATGCCGAAAAACTCAACGCCAAACTTGCCGAACTCGGAGACCCACGTACTATCACGGTCGCGCAGCTTGTGGGCGGACAAAAAAAACGCCAAAGGAATACAATTAACGAGCAAATTGCCAGTGGTGCGGTGAATATCGTCGTCGGGACACACGCAGTTTTCCAGAGCGCTGTTGAATACAAGCGTTTGGGCTTGGTGGTGATAGATGAGCAGCATCGGTTTGGGGTATTGCAGCGAGCGGAATTGAAGAAGAAAGCGACGGCGAGTTTTGCGAGAGAGAATATTCTTGCGATTTCCTCAGAGCCTCACGAAATCTCCCCTCATATCATGGTCATGTCCGCAACGCCCATTCCGCGTACCCTTTCGATGACGGTCTATGGCGACCTTGATGTTTCCATCATTGACGAACTGCCGAAGAATCGCAAGCCTATCAAAACAAAAGTTGTTTTTGAATCAAAATTGCCTGTCGTTTTTCAGTTTATCCGCGAGCAAGTTGAAAAAGGACATCAAGCGTATATCGTATATCCACTGGTGGAGAAATCCGAAAAAGTCGAGGCAAAATCAGCCGTAGAACACTTTGAGCGGCTTCAACACGAAGTATTCCCCGATCTCAAAATGGGCTTGCTGCACGGACAAATGCTTTGGTATGAAAAAGAAGATGCTATGAAAGCCTTCAAAAATAAAGAGTTCCATATTCTGGTGGCAACAACCGTCGTGGAAGTCGGCATTGATATTCCGAATGCAACAGTGATGCTGATTGAAAACGCCGACCGTTTTGGATTGGCGCAACTCCACCAATTGCGCGGGCGCGTCGGGCGCGGTGCGGAACAGTCGTTTTGTCTTTTGGCAACGAAAGACCATTTCAAATTTCATCTGGGCAAAAAAGAAAACGAAGCTCAAGAGCGCAAATCGTGCATTATTCGTCTCAAGACCATGCAAGATACCAGCGATGGCTTCAAGATTGCGGAGGTTGACTTGAAGTTACGAGGTCCGGGCGACTTTTTGGGTACGCGCCAGTCCGGTATTCCCGAATTTACCTTTGCCGATTTGGTCAGCGATGGCGACGTTATCACGCTTGCCCGCCGCGAAGCATTTGCAATCGTCGGCGAAGACCCACATTTGCGCAAGCCTGAGAATGCCACAATACGCACCGAATTTTTGCGTCAACATGAGAAGGACTTTACATTGCTGGATGTTGCTTAAATCAGTAATGCTACCCCGAATGTAGAGATTCCTGCTCTTGCAATCACTATTTCACCACTTCTTGCTCTCTATGGCTATACACACTTCCAATGCTCAGGCGCACAATTACCAACACTCGGACGCGCATCACACCGAACCAACGGCGTGGTCGTTACTCAAAAAGCTCTATTACCTTATCCATGCAGAAAAGCGCGATATTTGGGTACTCGTAACGTATTCTATTATTTCGGGACTCCTCAGTTTGGTTGTACCACTTTCTTCCCAAGCAATTGTCAATGCGGTGCAGCTGGGAGTTGTTACGCCTCAACTCATTGTTCTCTGCATTGTGGTCGCGCTTAGCATGATGCTGACGGGTGCATTCTTGCTGATGGAATCGTATTTGGTTGACCTCATACAGCGTCGGTTGTTTGTGCGGGCAGCACTGGATATTTCGACACGTCTGCCCCGCGTCCGCATGGATGCGCTTTCGGGCGAGTATGCACCGGAACTGGTGAATCGTTTTTTTGATGTCATTACGATTCAAAAATCACTGAGCAAAATGCTCCTTGATGGTCTGAGTGCCTTGCTAATTGCAATGGTTGGTCTTGTCTTACTTGCATTCTATCATCCAATCTTTATCATTTTCGACTTCTTATTATTCTTTTTTGCAGCAATTGTCATCTTCGTACTCTCTTATGGCGGCTTACCGACAAGTATTAAGGAATCAAAGAAAAAATACGCTCTTGTAGAATGGCTGGAGGAAATAGCCCGCAGCCACACCAGTTTTAAGGTCTATGCCACAGAGAAGTTCATCATGGAGCGCGTTGACCATATTACGGATGAATATGTACAAGCTCGCGGCAAACATTTTGCGGTGCTGGCTCGTCAACTCATGGGTTCAGCTATTTTTCGTGCTATTACCAGCGCGGGAGTTTTGGGCTTGGGTGGATACCTAGTTATTGAGCAAAGCATTTCTATCGGGCAGCTTGTGGCGGCGGAGTTAGTGATACTCTCTATCTTGAGTTCTTTAGAAAAACTTATCAGCCAGTTCGATATTTACTACGATTTGCTCACCGCCGTTGATAAAGTCTCCCATATCACCGACAAACCGCTCGAAAGTAAAGGTGGTG
Source organism: Candidatus Kapaibacterium sp. (assembly GCA_025363605.1). Taxonomy (GTDB): domain Bacteria; phylum Bacteroidota; class Ignavibacteria; order Kapaibacteriales; family UBA4661; genus PH2015. Next base: position 2,184 of record JANYDO010000151.1, on the reverse strand, counting down.
AGAGCTTTGAGCGGCAGTTTGGTGCGGCTTCTTTGCGTTTGCACAATGTTGTTTTTGCATACCCCGAAAGCACTCCGATTCTACGAGGGTTATCGTTTGAAATTGCACCGTGCTCGCACACAAGTATTGTCGGCGAACCCGGCTCCGGTAAGACCACTATTACCAATCTTTTGGCTCGGCTATACGAAGCACAAAGTGGCGGGATATTGCTGAACGGTCAGGAAATACGGCACTTGCGCATCAGCGATACGCGGTCGGCAATCGGCATTGTGACGACTAATTTAGAAATCTTCGACGGTACAGTTCGTGATAATATCACACTCGGACGACATTTTAGCAACGAAGATATGCAATGGGCGCTCAAAACAGCGAGTGTCTATGAAGAAATTGTTCAATTACCTGATGGCTTAAATACAGATGTTCTGGCAACGGGCGTAAATCTTTCCGAAAGCATTTTGTGCCGCATTATGATTGCTCGCGCTATCATCTCACGCCCACAGTTGCTTGTTCTGGACGAAGCATTCCATACGCTCGACCAAGCCCGAAAGCTCCAAATCCTTGACAGTATCTACACTTGCGGCAATTGGACTATCATTGATATTTCTAACGACACCGAAAACATCCGCCGTGCGGACAATGTGCTGGTGCTAAACGAGGGAGTGGTAGTGGAAAGCGGTACGACCCATGAACTTGCGTCAAGTCAAAATAGTCTCTTCTCACGGCTTTTTCCCATGCTTGCCGGCGATATGCGCTCACTCTCAAGGTCGTGACATAAGCCGATAGTGATGATGTATTGAAAAGAAATTTTTCTCATGCGGTGAAATTGTTTCCATTTATGAAAATTTTTCATAAATTCATTTCATTCAGAGAAACACTGTGTGTGAACAGTTTTTGTGAATTGTGTGTTACTCATGCTTGAATATTTGTTTTTCTACCCAGTGGCATTGTCGCATACTATCTGATTCCTGATTCGCTCAATACTCATCATTTTCTTTCACCCCTAATAATCCGCCGGAGGAAGTATGCCTACTACTCTTGATGCGCACACAGCCGCAGCGCGTCCGTGGCTTCAATTCTACGACAAAGGTGTTCCGCCCACATACGATTACCCGGAGTTTGCGCTTTGGGAACTTGTTCGTGATTCCGCAAAAAAATATCCCGACAAGATTGCGCTGGATTTTCTGGGTTACACCATGACCTATACCAAGCTCTGGGAACAAGTGCAGCGCTTTGCTCATGCACTCCAAGCGCTGGGCATCAAGAAGGGTGACCGTGTGGCACTGATGCTGCCGAATACTCCGCAGTTTCTCATCGGTTTTTATGGAGCGCACCTTGCCGGAGCAATGGTGATTGCGATTAATCCGATTTACTCCTCGCGCGAACTCGAACACGTTTTGCAGGATTCCGGCGCAGAGACATTGGTCATCATTGATTTAAAATACCCGGTTTTCCGGGAAATTGCTGCCACCACGCACGTCAAGCGCACGATAGTCACGGGCATACAAGATTATTTACCATTCCCCAAAAACCTTCTTTATCCTTTCAAAGCGAGAAAAGAAGGGATGTGGGTCGAAGTGAAGCAAGCACCCGATATTTTCTTTCTGAAGCACCTTTTGCAAAAATATGGTCCTACGCCAGCCAGAGTAGATATTAATCCCAAAGAAGACGTAGCAATGCTTCTCTATACAGGCGGCACGACAGGGTTCCCGAAAGCAGCTATGCTCACGCATTACAATCTTGGAACGAATGCGATTCAAAATAAACTCTGGACTCCGGGCATAAAAATGGGTGGAGAAGTGATTGGCTGCGTCTTGCCATTTTTCCACAGCTACGGACTTTCGACGGCGATGAACTACGGACTGGAAATTGGCGCAAAACTTATTCTGTTCCCCAAATTCTCTGCAGCCGATGTGGTGCAAGGCATCCATAAGCATCGTATTTCGCTCTTTCCGGGCGTTCCGACGATGTACGTCGCTATCAATAATTATCCCGACCTTAAAAAGTATGATTTGAGTAGTATTCGCTGTTGTATGTCCGGCGGAGCGCCGCTTCCGGTGGAAGTTAAACAGCAGTTTGAATCGTTTACAGGCGGAAAACTCCTCGAAGGATATGGTCTTTCGGAAAGCTCGCCCGTGCTGACGGCGAATGTTTTTGGTGGGAATCTGCGTGAAGGTAGCAGATCGG
>JANYDO010000113.1 GCA_025363605.1 Candidatus Kapaibacterium sp. | reverse complement strand
GCTCTGCAATTTCTCTGCACGCACAAATCCAATCAGGCTACTTCATTGCTCCGTCCGATAAACTGAGCGCTGAGTCGAGGCAATACCTCGACAACAAAATCCGCGTGGCGATGAACAACGTCGGAACAATCACATCTGACGGGTATTTTCCGATAGTAACGGTCTTGAAATACAGCGAAATCGAAGTGTTAGAAATATCCGGTATGCGCACAATGTACAAATCTATCGGGGAAGTCTCCTTGCAGGTAATAATGGATGGCGTGAACGGCGGCAAAGAATCGCTTTTGAGCGCAATGACGTTTAAGCTGGAGGGAGCAGGCACGTCCAAACAAAACGCAATGATGACTGCCATTCGGAATATCACTATTCCCGATGCAGACCTCAAGGCTTTGTATCAGCGAGTGACTGCCAGCTACAAACAAGCTGCGGAAGTCAACTGTAATCTTCTCTTGCAAGAAGCAAAAAAGCGTTTCGCTCAAAAGCAATATCAAGAAAGCGTTGATTTAGCAATGGAAATCACGCCGAGTTGCTCGACCTACAAAGCCGCACAACAACTGGTCGCACAAATAACCGAAGAGTATTCGGAACGACGCTTGCGCGAGGCACAACAATTTTTCACGCAAGGAAACGATGCCGCAGCCGCCGAAGCTGCATCGGATGTGCTGAAGAACAGTAAGTCTTTCGCGGCTGCACAAAAAATTCTCACGACCATCGTCCAGCGCAAGGATGCAAAGCAAAAACGTGAGGATGCCGTCATTGCATCCGACAAAGCAGCAGAGCGGAGTTTGCAGCGCCTGGTGATTACCACCTCAGGCGACGTAGCAAAAACAGAAGCTCGGAGCGCAGAGAACATCGCACGCTCGCGCATGGCAGCAGAAGAGCGTTACAACGCAATGTGGGTACGAATGTTGACGCGGTAACAAAAGGATTTTGGAGTATTGATCGGTAGTATGACTTCCCAAGTCATGCTGCCGCTTTGTCAAGCATATATTGGATGCGGTTGAATAATCATGCTGATAGTGCTGATGTCCTGTTCAAAATACAAAAAATAACCTTCGAGCGACGTTGCTAATAAGGTATTGAACGAAATTATCTTGAACTATCTGCACAGACAAGAGTGTCTGTGCTACGGCATGGAAACTAGCTTCGGTGGCACAGACACTCTTGTCTGTGTTCCAAGTATCACTGTCCAAATGCTTATCGGGTTTCGTTTTTTTGGGTGTCCTGAACTTTGCTTTACGCCTCCGTAGCCGCTTCCTCTTCGGCTTCCAATTCGTCCGGATGCTTCCTGACGACCGCGCCATTCTCCCACACCGGAATCGTTAATCCTGCTTTGCGGGCTTCGTCGCGGGCGGCTTGCGCGGCGCGGAGCATGGCGGCGTGTATGCCTTGTAGCTCGGCTTCGTCAAAGATGTGCTGTGGTTCTTGGGGTATCATACTTTTCCTCCTTTGTCCTTGAGTAGTGGTACACTATTCGTATTGTCGTATAAAATCCACTCATCCACTAGCGGCTTATACAGTTCTTCAAAATTCTTCCAGCCTGCATCAAATCTTCGTCGAATAACATCATCGGGGATGTGATGCCCACCCAACGCAACGCGGTTTTTCACGCGCTCTATCGCTATTTCCGGCGACGGAAGCCGCAGAAAAAATAATTTCACAATATATCCGATTTCTTGCCAACGGGGAATATCACGGGCATAATTTTTGCCGCTCAATGTTGTTTCTATGGCGAAATTCTCGGCGCGAGCCACGCAAGAATTGATGCGCTCCAGCATGATTTTTCCCGCTTGCACGGCTGCCGCTTCGGGTGCAAACGGGCTTAATCCCGCAGCAATCAAAATGGTGATGCGCTTTTGACGCGCCAAAAACGCAAAATCACTCCCCAGTTCCGTGATAAATTCCTGCAATGCCGCCAAAATACTGCTCTCCAAATCTCGCTCGGAATACATTCCCCGTAACCCCAAAAAGTCCAAGAAATACGGGTCGCGGAAGACCACATCGGGTCGGAGTTTCTGCTTGCTTTTGAGCAAATTCAGGTCGTGTGCAATCGTTTCTTCGGGCTGCTTGCTAATGGCACTGCGCTCGTAGAGCATAGATTGGATGCGCTCTCGCAGGGTGCGGACGCTCCAATGCTCCAATTTGCTCATTTCGATATAAAACTCGCGTTTCAGCGAGTCGGTAATGGGAATCAAAACAAGAATATGCGTCCAACGTAATTGTCGTATCAGTGAAACGACAATTTCCTTATCGGGAAAAGCCTCTGCAAATTGCATCATGCGACGAAGATTTTTCATGGAAAATGACGAACCATAGTAGCGTTCTAATTCTTCCACTACTGTAACGACAATCTTTTTGCCGTATTCAGCACGCTCATTGCCCAAGACATCTGTATTGATGCGCTACCCGACGTTCCAATACAGCATACTCATCGCTGCATTGACGCTTACGGCAAGGTGTTGTTTGCTTTCGTCAGTGAGAGTGCGAATGTCGTGGAGAAGTGATTCTGTCTTGTGGGCGGGAAGAATCTTGTTAATTGATGCTACATTTTTCGTAACTGTTTAGGTAGGCAAATTAACGTTTTTTGTTAAATTTCGGCATATTTTCTATTGCCATTATTCCAATAATCCGAAAAACCGGATGATTTTGTAAA
>JANYDO010000089.1 GCA_025363605.1 Candidatus Kapaibacterium sp. | reverse complement strand
GCGTCTCCGGCGCAAAATGAATATCTGCATCGGTAAAAAGCAAAAAATCTCCCGTTGCGGCTTCCGAAGCCACGTGCAGCGCATGAACCTTGCCTAGCCAGCCGTCGGGCAATTCTTGCACGTGCAAAGGCTTTATGCGGTTGCGGGCATCCTGCAAGGCGAGACGATCAATGATTGCGCCCGTTGCGTCGGTCGAGCGGTCATTGACGATGATGATTTCGAGATTAGGATAGTCAGTTTGGAGTAAGGAGTGGAGAGCTTGTTCAATCGTATCGGCTTCATTGCAAGCAGCAATAATCACACTCAGACGCGGCAATTCTGCGGGTATCGGCAGCTTTTCCTGTGCGAGAACTTTCATGGAAAGTCCATTCAGCCCAATAATAGCAAAGAAAATAAGCCATGCCGCGCCGCCACACAACACTGCAAGCGTTGAAACGTCTAACGTAAAGAAAAAGTGCATGATAAGCGAAGTTGGTGGCGGTGGTAGTAAAGGAAAATTTACGGAAAAGCGCAAAACCTTTGCGCAAATTTCTGAAAAAGCGCGTAACTTGCAAATCTATGTGACAAAAATACGCAACGATAGTCCACTTCATTTTATTTTCATTCCGCATACTTACAAGGTTCACTATGAAAATCACCGTTATCGGCGCAGGAAACGTCGGCGCAACTGCCGCTCAAAAAATCGCTTACGATGGACTCGCTCACGAAGTTGTTATCGTGGATGTGGTCGAAGATTTGCCACAAGGCAAAGGCTTGGATATGTTTCAAGCAATGCCTGTGATTGGCTCAGATACTCGCGTTACGGGTACAAACTCCTACGACGCAACAGCAGACTCAAACATCGTGATTATGACCGCAGGACTTGCCCGCAAGCCCGGTATGAGCCGCGACGACTTGTTGTTCAAAAATGCAGAAATCGTGAAATCGTGTATCGAACAAGCATACGCGAAATCACCAAATGCGTTTTTTATCGTCGTCTCTAATCCGCTTGACGTTATGACCTACGTAGCGCTGAAAGCGACGGGTCTTCCGCGCCACAAGGTGCTTGGTATGGCGGGCGTACTCGATTCGGCTCGCTACCGCACGTTTATTGCGATGGAATTGGGCGTTTCGGTGGAAGACATCAACGCTTTCGTACTCGGCGGTCACGGCGACACGATGGTTCCGCTTCCACGCTTTACCACTGTGGCGGGCGTACCGATTTCCGAGCTTATGCCGCAGAACCGCATTGACGAAATCGTAAAGCGCACAGCCAATGGCGGCGCAGAAATCGTGGGCTTGCTCAAAACGGGCAGCGCGTACTACGCACCGTCGGCTTCGGCTGTCGAAATGGCAGAATGTATCATCAAAGACAAACGCCGCATCTTGCCAAGCGCTGTCTGGCTCGAAGGCGAATACGGCTTGAAAGATGTTGTTTGCGGTGTACCGATTGTGATTGGCAAAAACGGCATGGAGCGCATTTTTGAAATTAAGCTCTCCGCCGATGAGCAAGCAGCGCTGCAAAAATCTGCTGACGACGTGAAATCGAATATGGCGAAACTTACAAATGTCTAAGTAACTGAAGTCTCCAAGCCTTGCAAGAATGCACTGTTTTGTGCGGCTTGCAAGGCTTCTTTTCTCACTTTTCCCTTCCTGACTATGAAATTCTCCAAAATTCTTGGCGCGTTTGCAGTGCTTGTTGTCGCACTTGCGGCGTGTACCACGCAACCGAGCGGCGAAAAATTTGGCTTCAAGACGGGTGATTATACGGTGTACCAGACAGTTACCCTTGACAGTGCTAATAATGCCATCCGTGATAGTGTTTTTCGGGTGACTAGCACTGTGATTGGTACCGGTCTTTCCGTCGGCGGGCAAAATGATGCCGTCTTGGTAATTGACTCAACATTTGCTGCCGGCTCTACAACACGCTTGACAAGTCGTGATTCCAGCTACTTTCGAGTTGCCAATGATGAAATTTATTGGTACTTCAATACCGGTGCTATCGGACAGTTTTTGGGTGGGTCGGGTAGCTTTAATCTTGCGGGTGTTAGTTTAAGCGGTTTTCAACCACAATGGATAAAGTTAGGTGATTTGAAAGATGCGGCAAGTTCCCAAGATTTTGCTTCAACTGCCTTTAACGCCACGATAAATGTTCAGCCCGTTGGCTCTATTGCTATTGCTGCTACTATTGGTGGCAAAGGATTGGGTAAAACAAGCCTTTCGCTCAATAATAGCACATATAGTGTTTATCGTCAGTCGCAAACCATTGGACTCAAACTTACCATTCCGCTCTTGGGTAATTTGACTATTCCGACGATTCAAGCTGAATACGATTATGGAGTTCCCTCAGAAAACAGCACACCGCGAACGCTCTTGCGCCGCCAGTTTAATACTGTCAGTCTTAACGTTCCACTTATTGGCTCAACGGTATTTAATGGTGAGCGTAGAACGTTAGTATCGTTCACACCGGGCAAATAATCGGGTTCTTTTTACGGTATAAATCGAAAAGCCCGCTTGGAGGAAATTCTCCGCAAGCGGGCTTTTTATTGTCTGTCTCCTTTGTAGAGGATTTCTACCGAAAGAGTTGATAATTTAGCCCCAGTGAGATGGTCAAAATATTATAGCCTTGCGTTGCCTGCCCCGCGCTGCCCCACTCAAGGCGCTCGTGGAAAAGAAACTGATAGCGTACATTCATATCAATATCCAAATCCTCGAAGATTTCGACCTTCACTCCTACATTCGGTGTGACGAGGAGTGCAATATTATTGTCACCCCCGACTTCTCGTTCTTTATTGAAAAAGCGATACCGATACCATGCAGCGCCTGTTTCTATGCCATAGTACGGGCGAAATGGTGGTTCGGGCAGAAGCAGATACTGAAAGCACATCGAAAGAGGAAAAACGAGCAGCTCAAAATTTTCGCCCTGCTTCCGTGCTGCTTCGGAAGGACTAAAAAATTGCATGGAAAGAGAGCCGCCCAAAATAATCGGATTATTTTTGGGAAAATAATGGATAGCAAGTGAAGGCGTCCAGTTCCATTGATTCGTGTTGCCCGCCAGTCCGCGCTGCGCAAGCGATACTCCTTGAGAAATACCAACGTGCCAATATTGCGCCGAAAGCTGCTTCGGCGCAAGCGTCATTATAGAGACGCAAGCGAACGCAAGGAGAAACACCGAGCGGAACGGAGAGGAATATGAGGGAAATATATTTTTCATTCGCCGAATTTACGCAAACCGACGTAGTTAGAGAAAAAAAAAGTTTGGCATACATTTTTAATAAGCACTTTGCACTGGAGATGAACAACGTGTTTTCTTTTTGGGGAGCTGTTTATGAAGCACCAAAGAAGTTTTACACATTTCTATTTTCACGATGGATTTTCGTAGAAGAAACGCTATTTTACGAGAGTTCATCGCGTAGTTCTGTCAGTATCGGCTATTCATCTCATAATCGCTGTTTTGCGAACTTTTTTGTATGAACAACTGAGGGTATATGCTTATAGGCTCGACCATTGCAACGCTCTACTTCGACAGTTATCGCACGTACTGTGCGCTGTTTGAGTCCCACGAAAACGGGCTGGCGCTCACGTATTTGAATGCGACATCGCAGGCATTCGACTGGACACGCCCGCTCACCGAAGCGCTGGACTCGCCCGCTATGCTCGAACTTGAAGAAATATTGCGCCCCATAGCAGGAAAAGCGCGGGCGCTCGGTATTGCTATGACAATGGAAAGCGTGCTTTCGCACCAAATTCCCTATTCCAATACGCTTACTACCGATGAGCTACGAAGAATTGTGCGTTTAGAGGTAAGTGAGCATTTGCCCACGTACGACCCGTCGCAATTTTTAGCTACTATCTATCCGCTCTACGGCTTTGCATCAAACCCTTTTACCGCCATGTCGGTCTTAGTATCACGCACCATTACCGGAGTCGCCGAACACGCTTCCACGCTCCTTGGTGCAGATTTGCAACGATTCGTCTCAGCGCAAACCTCTGCGCACACGGCTTTCGTACACAGCTACCCCGAAGAACGCTCTGTGACAGCGCTTTGTAGTGTTCAGCACGGTTTTATGGATATTAGTATCGTCCGCAATAGCGTTCTTTTGCATACGGTGACTGTTTCTCTCGAAGAAGCCCTTCAACAAGCCCTTCTCAATGCTTCTGAAAAAAACGTCTCCGGCAATAGCGCTACGGTTTCAGGCGCAATGCTTTCTGACGATGAGATTCTTTTGAATAATGGATTTGGGCTGATGTGCAGTGAAGTGCTTGCAGAGGCTTCGGAAGCTGTGCAATCAGCAATTGACAACGTCTATTTTTTTGGTGCAGATTTTACTAAAACTGCTTTCGACGAAGCCACTGCCGTTTTGTCTATGCCGGTGAAGCGTCTGAATCCGCTCCGGCGCATGAGTACCACTCTCGACAGTCGTTTGCAAGAGTACGCATCCCGCGTGGCGCATATTCTGGTGCCAAGTGTCGGTGCTGCCTTGCCGGAGATACAAGCCGGTATTATTTTGTCGTCCCATCTGCCGCCGCATCGCCAACCGCACCGTATGAGTGCATAGGCGAGGAACGTAGGGCATATCTTTAGGATGATGTACAAATTTTTCCACGCCATGATATAACCAATACGTCGCCATGCTTACACGTTTCTTCAAAAACTCGGTTGGACTGCGCATGATTATCATTGCCGTTCTAACACTGCTGATGCTCCTTCCCGTTTCGTTTGTGGAAAGCCTTATTTCTGAGCGCGAAGCAAGGCGCGAAGATGCAACTACCGAAGTAAGCGCAAAATGGGGTGGCAGCCAGACTGTGACAGGTCCCATTCTCGAAATTCCCTACAAAACAGTCGTTCGGCAGGAACGTGCAAATGAAAAGGGCGTAATGACGACCTTCACGGAGGAAATTACCGACTATATCCATATTCTGCCGGAAAGTCTTACCGTTACAACAGTTCTTACGCCGGAAGTGCGCTATCGTGGCATTTACGAAGTGATTTTATACCGTTCCAAGATTGTTATTAAAGGTACATTCTTGATGAGCGGCGTAGCGGAAACAAGTGTTGACCCCGATGCGATATTGTGGGATGAAGCTGCCGTTTCGCTTGGGATTAGCGACTTGAAAGGCATTAAAGAAAGTGTAACTGTCATATACAATGGCAAAAAATACTCTGCCAATCCCGGACTACTTTCTACGCAAGCACTGGAGCAGGGCATCACGATTCGCCCCAATATAGGCGCAAAAGAAAAAGCAGACTTCACGCTTGAACTTGACCTGAACGGCAGTACGATGCTTTCCTTTGCACCCGTCGGTCGAGAAACAAGTGTGAGCGTTGAGGCAGCCTGGGGCAATCCAAGTTTTATCGGTGCTTATTTGCCCGAAAGCCGCGAGGTAGCGCAACAGAAATTCAAAGCCGCATGGAAAATTCTGCATCTGAACCGCAATTATCCACAGGTCTGGACAGGTAATTCATATACTATCAAAGAATCCACGTTTGGCGTGAAGCTCATTCCGGCGATAGATGAATACCAAAAAATCATGCGCACGGCAAAGTATGCCATTATGTTTTTGGCGCTCACATTTTTGGCGTTTTTCATGACCGAAGTGCTGACGCGGCGCGTGATTCACCCGATTCAGTATGTACTTATCGGGCTTGCGTTGGTGATTTTCTATACGCTCTTGCTTTCGCTTTCGGAGCAGTTTAATTTCAACAAAGCATATTGGGTAGCAAGTCTGGCGACCATAGCGCTCATCACGCTCTACACCCGCAGCGTTCTGGCAAATAATCGTGCTACTATTATTATCTTTGGGATTTTAACGATTTTGTACGGATTTTTGTTCATTATCTTGCAGTTGCAAGATTACGCCTTACTTTTGGGCAGCATTGGTCTGTTTGTGATATTGGCAGTAGTGATGTACGTGACGCGCAATATAGATTGGTTTGCTATTGGTAAAACGGATGATACTGCACCAGCAGACTCGGAACAAACTCCACAATCGGAACAAAGCCCACAAGTAGAGCAACCCTAATTATTGAAGTTATGTTGAGGTTTTTCATGATGAAGCAAGGATTCGTAAGTATTGTTTGTTGCCTAACCCTCATTGCGGCGGTGAAACTGTCAGCACAAAGTTCATCGCCCAAGCCCATAAAAATACTTGATTCGGCACAACTTTCAGCGCTTCCTATCTACAAAGCTCTTGATCAAGCATTTGAAGACAAAGACCATGTTTTTCGTCTTGACCTTGATATACATAAACTTGCCGATCTCACCCCTAAAATTGCCGACCTTTACAATCTGCAAGAGTTGTATTTGAACCGCAATAATCTTCGCGGATTACCAACAAGTATAGGAAATTTGACCAATTTACAGATTTTCTACGCACGGCGTAATCGTATTAGCAGGCTGCCCCCCGACATCGGCAAACTCACGAATATGCGCATATTCGATATTAGCGATAATGAATTAGAAGATATTCCTTCGCTTATCGGCAGTATGACGAATGTGCAGGTGCTCTATCTGAGCCGTAACTATCTGACCTATATCCCGCCTAGTATAGGTTGGCTACGGAATTTGCGCGAGTTGTATTTGGATAATAATCAAATCGAAACGCTTCCGCCTGAGATTGGCAAACTCGCAAGTCTTGTCATTCTTGATTTGACGGGCAATAATCTCACCACAGTCCCGCTCGGTATTGAGAAATTGGTGAATCTGCACGAATTGCGTTTGAGTGGCAATCTTTTTTCGGATGTCGAAATGCTGCGTATCAAAGAGCTTCTGCCAAATGTGATTATCAAATAGTTTTCGTTCGACATAGCTCTGTGTGACTACCACGAATTTCGCGAACCAATCTTGACTTCCCATTCGCGCTGTTGCCTAAGAAAGACGCTTGAATTTGATATGGCTGAGGAGCGTGTAATTTGGAGGACGATATTGCGGAAGAGTTCTTGGTCAAGGAAGCTGCGAAAGGGTATATCTATGGAAAAACTGGTGTTGGGCGTGTTTGTGCCAAAGTCATTTGCTACCTGCCAGAGAACCCCTAAGTTGCTAATTTCTCCGGTGAACTGTACTCGTGCCTGCGACATATCAAGCGGTAATCCTGTTCGCCCACCCCCAAAAGAAATATCTGCACTGCGGACAATACCTGTTCCTTGGAGCAAATCGGTTAAGAGCCGTGAGGCTAAGGACGAAGAATAATTTTGCGTCACTCCGCCTAGTCCATTCCCGATTGCGAATTCATCCTGCGTCCGCCCGAAAAGAAGAAGCATAATTGCGTCATTCTGAATCTTTGTCGAATCGCCTACCCCCGGAACATTATCTACGAAATAGTTCATTTTGAGCATGGGTGCTTTCTTCGTACCGGTAATGCCAAGATTTACGCTGTATTCGCTTGTGCCATTGCGGTCAGTAATCGTGCGCTGTCCACGCAGAAGTGCATTGAGGTTCAGACGCGGATTACTCATCGCGCCGGTATTGAACGCAAGTTTACCCGAAGCAGTGAAGACTCGGTAATACTTGTAGGTAGAGCCATCGCGTAAAATCAAGTCGCCAAAAAGTTTATGTTCATCGGGCTGGTCGGGCGTTTTGACATAGCGCAAGGGCTGGTCGGGATTCTCCTGTGCCAGATTCGCTATCAATTGTTCAAAGGGACCCCAATCCATCGTTACCGAGAAGTTTCCTCGCAAATTGACATTCAGCGCATAATCAATTTTATCGGCAAAACTAAGACGTGAGCGGTCTTCGACTTTTTCTTGATTCGTCTTGGGAGCGTTTGTCGTAAGAATGTCCGATAGCGCAGTCCGGCGCATCGTTTCCGTCGAAATCATACGAAAGGCGCTTACATTCGAGTCTGGCGGGCGCGAGGTTGCATTTTCATTCTGCGCTTTGATAGCTTCTTCAGCCGACAGAACGGCAAGTTCCGCAGAACTGAGGCGGCTTCGTGCTGTTGTATTCTTGCTTGAATCCGAAGGTAGTGAGGGCGGAAGCAGAAGCGCATATTCCTGCTGATTGCAGTCGCGAGCAGTTGTGGTAAGTCCGCCACGCTCTTTCGTAATAGTCTCAAAGCAAAAGAGCTTGTTTTCCGTTTTCATGCTTTTGATTTCAGGAAAATTTATTTTTGCCTCCAAAATGTTCACATCGCCGCGCAAGAATGGCTCTTCGAGCGAACCGTAGAAATGAAGCGGTTTCGCGCCGGTGGACATAATCACATCACCAAAAAGCTGTGGGTTCGGAATGCGCGAGGCGTTGCCTAATACAAATAATCCCTGCGGCGGCACTCGTGCGGTAATGTCAAAACCCGTAATATCAAAACCGTTGACGGTAATTGTGCCGTTTGCAAATGCTCGTCCGTTTCCGTAATCAAGCGGGTCGTTGGCAAGCATAGCGCTTTCGATTGTCACCGTGCGATTCAGAAGGCTTGCCTTGCCTTCAATAAAATATTTGAGATTGGTAGCTTCAAAAACAAAGGACGCACGCGGAATAACAGCATTGCCACGATACATGATGTTTTCAGGAGTGGTGCCGGTGATGGTAAAATGTGCATCAGCGTAGCCCTGCAAATTGGTGATGCCCGGCACAAACACATCCAACGCACCAAGCGGTAACTGCTCGGCATCGAAGACGATTTCGATAGGCTTCCCGTTTACAAGGCGCTCTGACGTTTCAGTAAAGCAAAGATTGAGCGGAAGAGATTTTGCGCGGACTTTCAGCGTGTGTAGCGTATCGTTCATCAAAAGTGGATTCTGTATGTCCGCCGTTCCCCGCACCGTCGAATCCTGATGCGATGCGGCAATGGCGCACCTGCCCAGATACGTGCCGTTGTAAAACACATTCGATGCGTTCAGCAGCAAGTTTAGTTGCGGATTACTTGGTAGTCCCGAAAGACGACATTCCATGCGCTCCAGTGTTCCACGAAGCGGTTCGAGCGTCGGAATACGATTCGTAGGCAGGAAAAGACGATTAATATCTTGAAGCGGCATAGATTCGACGGTCAGAAGCGCATTAGAAAAATGGTCAAACCATACCAAGCCGCTCAGATACAGGGTTTCTGCTTTTGGGCGGCGCAGTGTCATGTTTTCTATCAGCAAGCCTTCTTTGTTCAGCACCGATGAAATTTTTCCCACACTCATCCATTCCATATTTCCACGATAAAGCACCCATGCGGTGTCTAGCTCAAAGGAGGCATTCTTGGTGGTCATATCCAAGTGTGCTTTTGTGTGGAAGGCAAGAATATTGTCGTCCCATACTGATTTTACGTCAAACGAGAAAATATCCTGTTTGTAAGAGGCTTCGGCTGTGGAGTGCCGAAAAACAAAGTCGTTGAACCGAAATACTGAATCCGAGCGAATCCGAGCAGATGCCTCGACAATGTTCAGCGAATCTCCATTACTGGCGTTGTGGAATGAGCCTTGAAGATGAGTATCGGCAAAATTGACCTGCGTAAAGCCGTCGGTGTAGAAAAACTCATCAATGACAGAAGAATCCAGACGGAACGTGTAGTCATGCGTGTTCCCGCGCATACTGCCACGAATATCGCCCACGCACTGAATTTTCGCAAAACCGCTAAAAAGCCGAGAAATCGTGATGTCGTGTGGCTTCAAGACAAAGTTCACATCGAGTGGTTTTAAGCGTTCCGGGCGCTGACGGTATAGCCCTTCATACGTGGAGGCTTTGAGAGAATCCCGAATAAGGTGATATTTTCGGCGTACCAGAAAAATCGAATTGTCAACCGTATGCGCGAAAGACGATACAAAATCTTGCATCGTAAAGACACCCTTGAGTTCTGCATCGGCAAGTTCGGAGTTTAGATGAAACTCGCGGTAAAGCGGGTTCTGCGATGTCGGCAAATACTCCAACCGCGCTTTGATGCTAAAGGGGTCAAATGCTTTCTTCGGGGTAATAAACTCTTGTGCAACAAGATTGAGCGTCCCTCTCAGACTGTCTGCCGAGAAGCCGCTGCCCAAAATATTGAGCGTGAACGAGGCATCCGTGGCAGCATCCGGCAGGAGCAGCACATGGCTCAGGTCAAGGTGCATTGCCCGTGCATCCAATTTGTACGAAGGCGAAGCAGGATTTTGAAGATTTATCCAGCCGTTTGCCCAGAGTTCTGCGGCAGGAACAGTATGCAAATTATCAACGTTTGCGTCTCTTACTATCGTTTCTCCGGCATTGTCTTCAGTGAGAAAGTCTGCCGCTTTGTTCCAATGGACATTCAGCGACGAAATGGTGATAATGCCACCGTCATGCGCATTAGCATCCAGCACAAGTTCATCAAAACTCCGTCCGGCAAAATCTGATTGCCCGGACTGCACATGAATCTTGCCAATAAGCGCTGCCAGTGTTGTTCCCTGTCCCACAATGGTAATTTTTGTATTCAAATTGCTCTGGAGGTCGTTGTTACGTGTAACAGCAGCAAGATTGAGGCGTTCTGTCGTCAGTGTGGCTTCGTAACGAAGCGTATCGTGCCAGTTCAGCTTGCAATCGGTTTCCACATTTCCGGCGGCGCTGGAAGCGCGAATATTCGCCGTAAGCGCTTGTAGCGTGCCTTGCAGCGTACCATGTTCGAGTGCAAATGCTCCTAAGCCGCTCAAATCCGGCAGTTGTACGCGCGGCAGATACCGGCGAATATCGGCAGTGCCGAGGCGCATGGGATTTAGTTGTACCGAGTAATCCAGCGCGTCCGGCGTGAGAGGCTGACGAATTGTGCCATCCAGTGAAAGGAGCGTCACAGGAGGAATATCGTTCTGCTCCACACCCTTGATGTCAAGCCGCTTGACAGTAATTTGCTCCGTGTTGCCGTAGGTGTCGAGGTGAATGGCGAGCTTGTCGCCGAGCGCATCCGAGGCAGGTAAAAAGCGCTGCACCTCGTATGCACTGATAGAATCAGCGTGAATTGCTAATTGAAATTGTGCATTGCGGAAAGTGGACGAAAGACTGTCGGCTTGAAATGCAGATGCAGAGCGGCTTGCGAAGAGATTGATTTTTTCAGTGATAAATCGCGCACGTGCAAAGGAGGAAGCAGTCTGAAGGGCAAAATTATTGACTTCAAGCCGTGAGGTATCTGCCGATGCAAAAAATGTACAGTTTCGTAGTTCTACGCCCGAAAATTCCTCACGAAACGAGCAATTATGCAGAGAAACAGCATATTCATTGTTCTTAATCTTCAATTGAGCAGAAAGCGCAAGATTGAGATTCGTTATGTTGGCTCGTGCAGCATTGAAGCGGTTTTGCGAGGCGTTACGGAATACATCGGTCAGTGCCTGCAAAGAATCTATCGTCAGAAGCGTACCGTTGACTATCGAAAAATCACGCAGCGCTACTGTCCATTGGAAAGGCTGGGGCGTGGTGTTCGGTGCGGGCGGTTTCAGAATGTGAGCAAAATTCCAAGAACTGTCTTTTCCTCTGAGCAGGCGTATATGCGGCTCTACAAGTTGTACACGATTCAAGGACACGCGCTGTACCAAGAGCATTTGAATATTGTAGTTGAGCGTCAATTCACGCGCGGCAAGAATTGTATCGCCCGCAGAGACAAGGCGTACATTGGTGAGCGTAAGATCATAAAGAAGTGAGCCGCTGAAATCGTCAAAAATAAGCTCTGCTTCCAGCGCAGAATTGATGCGCTCGGTAGCAAATTTTACGACCCATTGGCGTGTGGACGGCACATTGACCAGCAGCAAGACTGCGGTTGTGCAGAGCAAAAGAAAAACCAGCAAAATACCAAGCACAATTCGTACTACGCGGCGCGTGCGCTCACCGAAGAAGGGATTGAGATGGAATTCGTGCATACGTCAAGGGGAAATGAAACTTGAATTCAAGAGAATATGAGCGAAGGAGTATGACTATCTTGCCGGAGAAGCGGTACGCAAGCGTCTCTATCACACGCTTTGAGAACCATTTGCTTTCAGTTCGCTCATCGTAAAGAGCGCGCTCATTGCCAGTCCTGCTTCGGCGAGTTTTTCCGTGCCGCCTTGCTCGCGGTCAATGACGCATAGCACGGAGTGGATGTTCGCACCGGTATTTTTGAGGTCGGTTGCGCTCAGAATGACCTGTCCGCCGCTTGTTATCACGTCTTCAATAATCAACACTATTTTGCCATAGACTTGTGCGCCTTCGGCAGATTTGCGCGTACCATAATCTTTTGCTTTTTTGCGAACAAAGGCAGCAGGCAAGCCGGTTTCAAGCGAAAGAGCCGTCACAATCGGGATGCCGCCCATTTCCAAACCCGCTAAGACTTCGATTTCCTTTGGTATGAGTGATGCCAGATGCTCTGCAATGGTTCGTAAAAGCTGGGGTTTGCTCTCAAAAAGATATTTGTCGAAATACTCATTGCTGACCGCGCCGGAACGCAGAGTGAAGTTACCTGTCAAATGCGCAGTCTGCATAATTTCTTGCGCCAAAGCCGCTTTGGTCATAATATTTTTTACGGAAGAAGGTAAAGAAAAAGAAGGCTTTGCTTGAGGAGCATTGCCTATCACAAATATACGATTTCTTGAGGTGAAGTTACACGCAATTCCAATGTATGAGAAATGGTTGCCGTGGATGATTTCGTCCGTTCATTTTATTGTCTTTTGGGAATCAAGCGCAGTACCTTGTGGAAAGCAGCGTTCGGTTCGCGTGAGACCGACACAGGCAGTAAGCCTCCGCCGAGCCAAAGCTGTGTCTGGTCGCTATAATTTCGCGTCATTATTTCGCCCGTGTTACCGCTTGGTAAAATCATGTATGCCAGTGTGTCGCTCATATCACACACAAACCGCATCGAAGCACCCGCAGCAACCTCAAACGGGCGATTGAACGACCATTCGCCGGAAGAAATCGTTGTCGCATCACCGCCGTATTGGACTGTTTGCCCATTGACAACGCCGCGCAGCGGAAGATGCGTCCATTCTGCGCCATTGGCGAGAATATGACGCATGGAAAGCGTATGCAAACGCCCGTAGTTCCATGCTGCCATCGAATCAATATCGGTCGGCGTGTTCATCTGCTTTTGCACGAGAGCAACTGCTTCCAAAAAACTTTGCCGAATAATATCATCGCGGGATTCTCGTTGCGGCGTTTCGCGCTTGTCGAACCACGCCACAGATAAGGAATCATCAGGCTTGTAGCGCTCAGTAAGCGATAGTAGTGCGCGAAGCGGCAAGCGCGTCGTGGCGACATATTGCCTGTACAATCCGTCACCAAGGTCGTCGGCAAGCGTGTTGTAAGCGTAGCGCTCCAAAAATGCCGAATAAACGGAAGCCACCGCAGAAGTGCTTTCCAATGCGCCGTTCCACGCTGCTATGAGCTGCAGCGCATTCCGTTCGGTGCGCGTGAGCGCTTGGGGTTTGAGGCTTGGAGACTGAACGCCTGTGGCTTGCAGCGTAGATGTGGTCAGGGTGGTAAACGCTTGCGTAATGTACGGCACAAGCATTTGTGCGTAATGGGAGACAACATCGGTTTGCATCGTACTCATGCCGGGTACAGAGCAATGCTCAAATTCCTGCAAAAACTCACCGATGCGCGATGCCCGCGACGGCACATCCCAGAGAAGTGAGATATGAAGCGGGCTGCCGTTTGCTGAAGCATTCCGCGTAATTGGGTTATTGGCAGCAATCACACGTCCGCTTGGTGGATTGAGCATTTGTCCCACATCCGAGAGCCGTGCGAAGCCCTGCCACGCTTCATTTGGCTCCCAACCCTTCCGCACAAAATTCGGGTGCGTTCCCGACAAACGTCGAGGCACAATGCCAAACGGCACAACGCCGACTGAGCCATCGCTGCTTGCTACGACGCAGTTCACGGCGGGTGCGGCAAAGGTGCTCCCGGCGCTCAAGACATCGTCCCACGAGCGAGCTTTGGCAAGGCGCAAGAGAGTCAGCGCTTCGTCCGACATTTGCTGCCCAGTCCATTGAAAAGTCAAGCACTCGCGGCGAGTGAGCGCTTGAAAGGCAGTTTGGGTAGCAGTATTGGTACTGTCTGCAATGCGAGTGAGTATTTGCGGGCTTTGCAGACGACTTCGCCATGGAATTGCATTTTGCAAACCCGGAAAATTTTTCATGCCATTGGGCAAATCCGACATGATGCTTGAACGCCCCGTGTAGCGCATTTCCACGACGGCATCGCTGGAATCTTTAACTTTGATAGTATCGGTGACAATGCGGAAGGGTAGTGAAATACGCCCACCCGAACTGTCCGCCGCAAAATATCGCCGAAGGTCGGCGGAATCAAGTTTCTCCGTAAAAAAGTCGGTGTCATCCACCATTGCATTGACAAGGCTCCACGCAAGGCGGTCATTGCGTCCGACAATCACAAACGGTAGTCCGGGAAGTGTATGACCAAGTACGTTGAGCGTTGGCGATGATAAATGCGCTTCATACCACCGCGCCGGAAGCGTCAAGGCAAGATGCGCATCCGCCGCCAACATTGCGCCGTGACGATATTTTGCCGGAAAATTTTGCCCCAACGAATCTTGCTCAGGATGAAAAAACGACGACGGACGCACCGCCCACGCATTACTGCCCAGTGATGAACCGCGCATATTTGCTATGCTGCGAACGCTTTGGGCAAGAGTGAGAATGTTTTGCGTTTGACCATCTGCCGTAGCACAGACACTCTTGTCTGTGTAATTCTTGTCTGTGTAGTTCTTGCCAGATAAAGGCTCACAGACAGGAATGTCTGTGCTACCGAATCTATTCTCTGAAAGATAGCGCATAGAATTCTTGGTGGCACGGACATTCTTGTCTGTGTTTCCCATGTCTGCTTTCCCAAGGTGCGAAAGCGTTCCAGTCGTGGTGCGCTGTTGCAAAGAATCTGTGCGGAGAGAATCAATCGCGGGAAGAGCCTTTGCTACACGTGCCGTCGGCCGAGCGGGAAGGAGTGAATCCAGTACACACGGTGCGAAATATGGGTCGTTCCCGGGCGGCGGAAGCAGATGCAGTGCGCGTTCTCGCCCAATCGTATCGGCGATTGCGGTTAGCACGAGGTCTGCCGTAAAAGCGCTATTGAGTTCCCATGCCCAGAGACGCAGCACGAGCAAGCAATCTTCCACGCGCCACGGTTCCGGCTGGTATTCAAGTGCGTCAAATTCAGCCGCGATTCTCCCTTCGTGCGTGGTGAGGTACTCGTTCACACCATCGGTATATGCTTGCAGGACAGCGCGGGATTCCGGTGAAATATGACGCGCAAGAGCGCTCGAAATAGAATCGAAACGCATTGCTCTGAGGAAAATATCTTGCTCTAAAGTGCGCCGCCCAAACATTTCCGACAAACGCCCGCGTCCCACACGGCGTAGGAAGTCCATTTGCCAAAGGCGGTCTTGAGCGTGAGCGTAACCGATACCGAAATACACGTCGTTGTCGGTGCGTCCGGTAATATGGACAATACCATAATCGTTCCGATTGACAGAGACCACATCCGAGATTCCCCGCACCTCTTGCTCGCCCTCGCGTTCAAAGGCAGAGCGCGTCGCCAAGCGAAAAGCGAACACCGCCAAACACGCCGCAATGAAGAGCCCGGTAAAAACAAGCCCCCAGAAATGATTTGGCGCTCGCCGTGCAAAGGTTGTGCGCCGTGCATCGGCGAGGTGCGTGTTTACGCCAAAGGCTTTGCGGAAATCGTCTTGGTTTAGAGCCACTTCTTCTCCTTGTACCAGCTAATCGTCTTGGGAATACCGTGCTCAAGTCCCAGCCGCGAGGCATAACCAAAGTCGCGCCGCGCCTTTTCGGTCGAACCAATCCAATATTTTTGTACGAAATCCACGCCTTTTTCGTAATTGAAAACCGGCGGCTTTGCAGAGAACTTGCCGAAAAATTCGGAAACGCCCGCAACGCCCATCACCACTGCGTGCGGAAGACGGATGGTCAAAACGCCTTTTCTGCCGAGTGCTTGCTTAGTGACTTCCGTAATCTCCACCCACGAGTAAAATGGTTCGTCGGCAATAAAGTAGGTTTCGCCAACCGTGGCGGGTGATTCTGCTGCATCAACAATGCCCCGCGCGAGGTCTTCGACGTGAACAAGACTGAGGCGCTTGTCGTCGAAACCAATAAGTGCCGAAATGCCGCTACTGACTGCTTTGAAGTAATCAAAAATCGCTGTGTCGCGTTGCCCGTAAATAGCGGGTGCGCGGACAATGGTGATGGGGAGTTTGTCCTTGACGGCGTTTACTTCGTCTTCTGCCGCTTTTTTGCTTTCACCGTAGGCAGTGAGCGGGCGGCAGGGGTCGGATTCAAGAGTTGGACGCTCCAATGATTGCGCCGGACCGCACACGGTCAGGCTGCTCAAGTGCAGGAAGCGTTTGAGATTTGGTGCGGCTTTGAGTGCTGCATCAAGAAGATTTTTTGTGCCAATGTGATTCCCCTGAAAAAATTCTTCGCGGTTGCGGGCAGCCGTTAATCCTGCAATGTGGATAATAAGGTCTGCTCCGGCAATAGCTTTTTCGAGGGAAGCCGGGTCGGTCAGCGAGCCGACTGCTCGCTCTACGGGCAAGCCTTCGAGCCACTGCAAGCTGCTTGTGGCGCGTGTGAGTGTCCGCACGGTGTAGCCGCGCCGGAGAAGTTCTTCGGCAACAAAACTTCCCACGAAGCCCGTCGCGCCGGTGATAAATGCAACCATGATATATGTCTGATGAACGAATGAGGAATGAGAAGGTTTAGTGCGCCGTGCGCAGCGCCAAAATTGCCAAAAAACGCGCAGATGCGCAAACTCTAAACAAAGCAAATGCGGAAATCATTGCACTACTCTGTTTTATGCCGTTCACGAAATCGTTGACAAGGGCAATGTTACCAAAAATTAACACTGCATATAATATGCACGTAATCTAGCAGATGTAATTTTGCAACGTCCTACAAGACGGGACTTATCGAAATAGTTTCATCACTTTTTTATCCTTGTATGCGCTTGCTACTGCGTTTCTTTGTTGTTGTCCTTTCTTTGGCGAGTTTGATGATGCCTGCATCGTCTCTGATTTTTGCACAAACCCCTACCACAGGCGGAACAATTATCGGTACTATCCGCGACGGTGAAAGCGGCGAGGTTCTGCGCGGGGCAACGGTGCAAATTCTCACTACCAAAAAAGGTGCGATTGCTGACGTGAAAGGCACATACAGCATTAAAGGTGTTCCGGCGGGTACATATTCGCTGCGTTTTAACTATATCGGTTTCAAACCCAAGACATTTGAAGGCGTTGTCGTGAGCGACGGGCAGACTGTACCACTCAATGCCGTTCTGGAATCCTCCATTAAAAAGACAGAAGAAGTAGTTGTCCAATCCTCCCGCGTCAACGATAATGCCGCAGCAATTCTCTCGCAGCGCAAAAATGCTGCTCAGGTGAGCGATGGTATCAGCGAAGCAGAGATTAAGAAACTCCCCGATGCCGATGCGGGTCAAGCACTTCGCCGCGTTTCCGGCGTTACGCTTTCGGAAGGAAAGTTTGTGTTTGTGCGGGGCGTGAGCGAGCGCTACAATAATACAACGCTGAATGGCGCAGGCTTGAGTTCGACCGAGCCGGACAAAAAAGCATTTGCCTTCGATATGTTTCCCGCAGAATTTTTGCAAAATGCCAGTGTTTGTAAATCTTTTACACCCGATTTGCCGGGCAATTTTGTTGGCGGTTTAGTACAGTTAAATACTGTTGACTTTCCCGAAGCATTTTCCATTCGCGCAAGCATTTCCGGCTCTTTTAATGATAATGTAACGCTGAGAAGTAATAGTTTTCAAACCTATCCCGGCAGCACAACAGATTGGCTTGGTATTGATAACGGTCTTCGCGCCTTGCCCGTATCCATTCCTGCTAACCGCAATGAAATGGACAGACTGGCAACGCAAACAAAGTCGTTTTTGAATGGCGACCAATCGCTGCAAGCCGCTTCCGACAAATGGCTCAGTCTCGGTAAAGCATTCAATAATAATACATGGGAACGACAAAGCATGACGGCATCACCCAACACCGGCTTTGGGCTTTCATTCAGCAATCTGTTCTCCGTTGCTGAAAATGATTTTGGTATTATTGCTTCCTTGACCTATAACAATTCGTACGCAATCAACGATATGAGCCGCCTTGCGAACGGTGCTTACGACGCAACAAAGAAATCATTCTCCACGCGGTATGAATTTGCGGGTTCGCAATCAACACGCAGCGTGAACTGGGGCGGGCTTTTGAACCTCGCGTACAAGCTCGGTGCAAACAGTTCTATCAGTTGGAAAAATATCTACAATCGTTCCAGCGATGACGAAGTTATCTATCTTGAGGGCTACGACAATCTTCCCCGCGATGTGCGCCTGACCAGTTTCCAGTTTGTTCAAAAAGAACTTATTTCTACGCAACTGAGCGGCGAACACACGATTGGTGAGGCTACTAATCTTCTCATTGACTGGCGAATCGGGTACTCGCGCTCCACACGCGACGAACCGGATTTCCGCCGCTTGCGGTACTCGCGGAACAAAGGCGCAACCGACGCACCATTTATTGCTGATATTTCTGCTTTGCAGCAAGGCGACGGCACACAAGCGGGGCGCTTCTTCTCTAATCTTTTTGAAAATGTTCTTACCGGTGGCGTGAACGTTTCGATTCCGCTTGCTGACCAAGCCAAACTCAAGGGTGGCGCGTTCTTCGAGAATAGAAACCGCTCGTTTAAGGCGCGTTCTCTCACGATTATTCAATCGTCCGCTATTTCGCCATCCCGTTATCAGCCCATCGGTGAGGATTTACGCGCGTTGGAGCCGCAAAATCTTCTTGATACCGATGTTTATGGTGCGAATGGTTTGGCAATTTCTGAAGACTCGAAGCCGACCGATTCGTATGAAGCCTCTGAGCGCCTCCTTGCTGGCTACGTGATGGCAGACGTGCCACTGGCAATCGGTGATATGCAATGGCGCATTATTGGTGGTGTTCGTGCTGAGAGCAATTCGCAAGTTCTCAATTCGCCGTACAACTTCAAGACAAGTAGTAACACGCCTGATAGCTTGATAAATACTAATTTGACAACACTTGATTTGTTGCCGTCTCTCAGCCTTGTGTGGAAAGTGAATGCTTCCACAAATCTTCGCCTCTCGGCTTCGCAAACCCTCACACGCCCGTCGCTCCGTGAGTTTGCACCGTTTTCATTCTATGATTTCCAGACTCTTGCTGTGGTGCGTGGTAATCCGAATCTCAAACGCGCACTTGTGCAAAATTTTGATGCGCGCTACGAATTTTTCCCGCGCGGCGGCGAAGTGCTCTCGGTAGGCGTGTTCTACAAAACCTTTACCAACGCCATTGAAAACACCATTGCTCCTACGCCAAGCGAAGTGGAATTGAGTTTCCAAAATGCAAACGGTATCGCTTACAATTACGGTGTTGAATTTGAGATTCGTAAATCACTCGATTTTATTAGCCAAGACCTGAGCAATCTCTTGTTTAATGCGAACCTAGCCTTGATCAATTCCGATATTACCGTGAAGCAAGGCTTAGTGACTGACCGCCGCAGTATGCAAGGGCAGTCGCCGTATTCGGTCAATATTAGTCTTTCATACAATGAGCCGAACACGCGGTCAAGTTTTAATCTTGCGTATAACATTGCGGGTGAAAAAATCGTACAAGTCGCACAGATTGGCGCGTACAACGAATCGCAATACTACAAAGACATCGAAAACACTCCTAATCCGGCAGCACGAAAAAATCCACACGTGTACGAGCTTCCCCGTAGCGTGATTGATTTCTCGTTCATCCAACCGCTTTTGGATAATGCTCTGGAAGTCAAATTCTCCGTGCGTGATATTTTGAATCAAGCTCTTGTACGCGAACAGTTCAATAAGCGCACAGAATCCAATATTCGCGGTCGCACCTTTAGTCTCGGCATTTCCTATCGTCTTCGGTAAGACGGATACATAACTACTTTTGCATAAATAACGTTCTAAAGCCTCCGAATAAGAGGCTACGGCACTTGCTGTGCGTAATTGTTACGTGGAGCGGCAATAAATAAAACCGCCGACGACGACACCGACGACGACATAATCTTTCGTAAAAATCATCGTTTTTTTTCATTCATTCCCCTGTTTATGAAATATCTGCTTCTTTCCTTGATGATAGTTTGCGCCCTGAGCAATTCGATAGCGCAAGCACAGCCAACCAGTGCTAAACTCACCAGCCCGGGCGGCAATGAAACCTATCGTGTTGGTACGTCTCAAAATCTATCATGGGATATTACACTTAGTACCGAAGGCAGCCGTTATATTTTCCAGTTTGGCACTTCGGCAAATGGTCCGTGGACAAATCTCGCTTTGCCTGATGTGCCGGTTGTTGTAAATGGTAAAGTAACAACCTACAAAAACCTCTTTGTTGTTGATGCTGCTACGCGTGTTGCGGGTCAAGTAGGTGGTCGTGGCACGTACCCGTTTGGTTTCCGTGTTCCAAACTTACCCACACAGACCGGATACATTCGCATGGTGCTTGTGCGTAGCATTGACAGCACCAAAACTCCTGCCGTTCCTGTATTAGATACAACAGTTTCATCTCAGAATGCTAATCCTTTTACGGTGCTTCCGGTTGCTCAGGCTGTTGCCGTAGATTCGACACTTTCCGGCGACATTCGCGGCACAGTTACTCTGAGCAATAGCAAAATCTACGGCTTGCGCGGCTTTGTGTGGGTGCAAGACGGTGGTGTCCTTCGTATTCAGGAAGGCACAGTCATTGTTGGTGACCAGCCCGGTCTTAACTCCGCTCTCACCATCAATCGTGGCGGTAAAATCTATGCGCAAGGCACACCTTCGAAACCCATCGTCTTTACCAGTGCTGCTGCTCCAGGAGCTCGCGCACGTGGCGATTGGGGCGGACTCTTGCTCATGGGTAAAGCGCGTATCAACAACCCCGGCGGCGAATCCATCATGGAAGGTTTCCCGGACGACCCAATTAACGCTCGCTTCGGTGGCACGGACGATAACGACAGCAGCGGCGTACTAAGCTATGTTCGCTGTGAATTTGGCGGCATCGCCTTTTTCCCTAACCAAGAAATTAACGGCTTGACGTTCTGTGGTGTTGGTCGCAAAACGGTGGTCAATAACGTTCAAGTAAGTTATGCCGGTGACGACTCCTTTGAATTTTTCGGTGGCGCAGTTGATACCCGTTATTTGATTGCTTACAATGGTATTGATGACGACTTTGATACTGATAACGGTTATAGCGGTCGTAACCAATTCCTTCTTGGTCGTCGCTTCCGCCTCATTGCTGACCAATCAACGAGCCAAGCATTTGAGAGCGATAACGACGCAAATGGTACAGGCAATACGCCGCTGACAACGGCAATCTACTCCAATGTTACCGCGATCGGTCCCGTTGCCGATACATCATGGACAACGGGTTCAGGTCAAAACCAGTACAACAGCCTCTTCGGTGCGGCGATGAACATTCGTAGAAATTCTCGTATCTCCATTCTCAATTCTGCGTTTATCGGCTGGCCCAATGCTCTCGACATCAGCGGTCCGGGCGAAGGCTTGACGGCTGATGCTGCTTCTGCTGACTTATGGCAACTCCGCAATAATTCGTTCTTTGGCGTGAAAGGCGCATTACTTCGCAGAACATCTGTCGGCACGACCAATTTTAATGCCTCTACGTGGCTTACAAGCGCTGCAAACGGCAATGAAATTCTGAATGCTCAAGGTAGTGTAGCAGAACTGGCAAAAATTGGTAATCCTTTTGTAGAAAACACGAATGATTTCAATGCTGTTCCGGGTAATAACTCACGAGCTGCACAATCAGGAACAACCTACACCCAGCGCGGTACTGTGGCTATCAACGACCCGTGGTTCCAGCAAGTAAGCTATCGTGGTGCTTTTGCGCCCGATGTGGCTCGTCGTTGGGATTTGCCATGGTCGCAGTATGACCCCGTTAATGCGGTGTACGCTGCAGGCGGCAACACCGCTGGTCCGGCAACACGCCCGAATATCATTCTTGCCGTAAAACAAGAACCGATTCCAAGCCTGAACTCGCTCAATATCGTGACCTTCCCGAATCCGGCGGCGACGCAAGTAACGGTTCGTTACAATCTTCCGTCGGCAGCGGTCGTGAATGCTCAGTTGGTGGATATGATGGGTAATGTTGTGCTTTCGGTTCTTCAGAACGAAAGCCAGCAAGAAGGTATTTATGAATTCCGCGTCATCACGAGTAATCTTGCGACCGGAACATACATGGTGAAAGTTACTACCTCGAATGGTGCTTCAGTTCAGAAATTTAGCGTAGTTCGCTAAAATCTAAAACTCATTTTGTAGGAGGGCGAACGCAAGTTCGCAGAAAAAAAAACAGCAACGGCGCAATGGAGCGAAATTTTCGCTAGACATTGCGCCGTTGCTTGTTTGTTTCAAACTAATTTGTCATTAAACCAAAATGACTTACGAGCGTTTCCCGGAGGGCTTGGCAAGAGCTTTGGGTGCTGCTTTTCCGTACACCTTTTCGGGTTTTTTGGTGTAGGTTTTCCCGGCACCGCGTCCGACGGTCTTACCTGTCAGCTTCTTTGCCGAGGGGCGTTCGCCGATGCGGAGTTTCGTGCGTCCTTTGGGAGCAGTGGTTTCCAGTTCGTGGCGGTCTTCTAAGCCGACAAGTTTTTCCAATGCCCGTATTTCCAAGATGGATAAATGGCGATATTCTCCTCGTGCCAAAGCACGTGTGGTGATGCCGGCATATTCACGGCGGTCGAGCTTTTCGACTTCATAGCCAAGTGTCTCGAAAATACGCCGTACTTCGCGGTTTTTGCCTTCAGCAAGTTCGATAAGCGCCGAGTGTGGGTCTTCGGGGTCAATCAGTACGTTACATTCACCGCTCACATAGTCTTCGCCGTCGTCCACCGTGATATTCACGCCACCCGCAATTTTCCGTGCATCCGCAATGGTCAGGCGTTTGTCCAAGTACGCCGCATACATCCGCGAAACCTGATAGCTAGGGTGCATGAGACGATGCGCGAGGTCGCCGTCGTTGGTGAAAAGCAATACGCCCGTGGTGTGGCGGTCGAGCCGTCCGATAGGATACACCCGTGAATGGATAGGTATAAGTTCCATCACGGTTTTGCGACCTTTTTCGTCGCTGGTGGTCGTGATATAATCTTTGGGTTTATTGAGAACAATGTACGTCAAGTGCTTTTCCGCATTAACCGGCTCGCCCTTGACTGTTACAAGGTCGGCAAGGTGAACGCGAGTTCCATGTTCGGTAATAACCACGCCATTAACTTTAACGTCTCCTTTTTCAATGAGTTCGTCTGCCTGACGACGCGAGCAAATTCCTGCATCGGCAAGAAATTTATTCAGACGCATGACCGCCGATGTGGTGCCGGCAAGGCTGGTGGAAGCATCCGCATTGGCACGTTGAGCATTTTTGCTGTATGCAGTTTTGGGTGCCGGACGTGCTGCATCTCGTGAAGCAGGGCGAGCGGAAGACGTTCTTGGGGAATCTTGTGAGAATGTCGGTCTTGCGCCTGTTTGCGGACGTTTGCCGGAAGTAGAGCGTGAGAATGTGCGTTCTTCTCCACGTTCATCGTTTCTGCTGAAGGGTCGTGCAGCACCTGTGCGTGCGCCACTTGGTCGTGAAGTGCTTGTACGCGAAGCGCTTGTGCGCGGGCTGCCGCTTCTGCCTTCGCTTCTGCTCTCAAATGTCCGTTCGCCGGAGAACTTGCGTTCACTACGGTCGTCAGAAAATCTGCGTTCACTGCGGTCATCGGAAAACTTGCGTTCACTGCGGTCGTCAGAAAATCTACGCTCACCGCTTGGTCTTCCTGACGGTCTTCCGCCAGTTGGTCTGCCCGTCGGTCTTCCGCTTGGTCTGCCCGTCGGTCTTCCTGACGGTCTTCCGCCGGATGAGTATGGGCGTTTAGCGTCTCTTCCTGATGAAGCCTCAGTAGAATCACCGCTTTGCGGTCTTTTCCATGTACCTTCCGAACGCGGACTGGACGAGAAGCGTCTGTCTGAACCGGAACGTGGGCTGGAAGCGGAGCGTGAGCCTGCACCGGAGCGAGGTGCGCCCGATGATGATGAGTAGGAACGAGCACCTGCACGGGAGTTACTTGCACCGGAGGATGAACGTGGACTGGAAGCGGAACGCGGACCAGAAGCGGAACGTGAGCCTGCACCGGAGCGAGGTGCGCCCGATGATGACGAGTAAGAACGAGCACCAGCACGGGATGTATCGGACGACGATGACGACGAACCAGAGCGCGGGCTGGAAGAAAAACGCGGACTAGAAGCAGAGCGCGGAGCCGAAGCAGAGCGTGAACTAGAAGCGGAACGTGAGCCTGCGCCGGAGCGAGGTGCGCCTGACGACGATGACGAACCAGAGCGCGGACTGGAAGAAGAGCGCGGACTAGAACCAGAGCGCGGAGCGGAAGCAGAGCGTGAGCCTGCGCCGGAGCGGGGTGCGCCTGATGATGACGATGATGCCATGGAGCGTGCTCCTGCACGGGAATTACCTGATCCGGAGCGGGGGCTGGAAGAAGAACGTGTCCTTCCGCCGGAGGATGAACCGCTTCGGGGAGCGGACTTGGGGCGTGTGGGTCGTGCCATAATGCTTGCTTTCGTTGAGAAGCGCGTTGTTTGAGGGGCGCTTTTGGGTGTGGAAATTTTTTCGTCGTATTGTCAGAAACAATGTCATTAAGTTAAGCGTAACTGCATGATGTATCGAGTCTTACTCATTCGCCCCCTTGATAAAGGGGGAACGGGGGATTTAGATTTTATGCGCCTTTCGACAAATCCCCCACTCGCTGCGCTCGTCGCCCCCT
>JANYDO010000251.1 GCA_025363605.1 Candidatus Kapaibacterium sp. | reverse complement strand
ATCCTACTAAGCCACTTACGCAGTACGTCTTCGAGACGTGGCGAACCGACAACGGCTTTCAGCAAAGCGGGGTCAGGACGATGTATCAAACCCGTGACGGCTACTTGTGGGTAGGAGCCGCCGAAGGTCTTGTGCGCTTTGACGGGGCGCGATTTGTGACGTTCGATAAATCTAATCTGCCGCTCAAAAGCAGCGCCATTCTCTCGCTTCTGGAAGATAAATCGGGCGCATTTTGGGTCGGCACCGAACAAGGACTCTTGTGCATCCGCGACGGCAAGTTCACGCTCTACACCACGCAAGAAGGTTTGCCTGATAATGTGATTTTTGCACTCACTGAGGACATACAAGGTAATGTTTGGATTGGTACAGAAAATGGTCTGGCGATGTTTCAAGGCGGACATTTTACCAAATTCTCAACCGATAACGGCTTAACAAGCAATGCTATTTTGTCGCTTGCTTCCGACCTCAAAGGCGGCATCTGGGCTGGTACGAATGGCGGCGGGGTAAACCATTTCGAGTCGGGACGCTTCACGCCGTTTGTGGCTATTGAAGGACAATTTCGTCCTTACACTTCCGACGAAGGCTTGGTCGGCGACGGCGTTCATGCGCTTCTTGCCGAGCGTGATGGAGCGTTGTGGATAGGCAGTAATGACGGGCTTTGTAAAGTGCAGAATAACGCTGCAACGGCGTTTTACAATACGGCAAAAGGACTCACAAAAAACGATGTCCGCACTCTCACGCTTGACCGCGAGGGAACGCTGTGGATAGGAACGAATGGTGGCGGAGTTTGCCGCCTGACAAGCGCGGGACAGCTTTCCAGCTTTACGACCCAACAAGGCTTGGGCGCGGACGAGGTGTTCGCACTCTTGGAAGACCGCGAGGGCGCTTTATGGATTGGCACAGACGGTGGTGGTATTGGGCGCTTCAAAGACCGCCGTTTCAGCGCTTACACGGCGAAAGACGGGCTTTCCAACAATAATGTCAATGTTGTTGTCGAAGGTGGCGACGGCTCAATGTATTTCGGCACGAACGGCGGACTGAATAAATTTTCTGTCGGCTCGTGGTCGAATATCACAACGCAGCAAGGACTGGTCAATAACGCCGTTACCGCGCTTTGGAGCGACCGATTAGGCAAACTCTGGGTTGGCACAGCCAATGGGCTGCAAAGCATGAAAAACGGTATCTTTACAACCTATACTACCGCCGAAGGTTTGCCAAGCAATCGTATTCAAGCGGTGTACGAAGACACCGACGGCGCTCTGTGGGTCGGCACAGACAACGGCGTGGCAAAAATGATGCTTCAGGGCGCAGCACTCGGCTCGTCACTAGGCGCATTGGCGGGCACTTCTACGAGTGCTTCGGTGACGACATACACCACCAAAAACGGGCTTGGCAGCAATAATATCTACACGATTTTGCAGGATTCGCGTAGTACGATGTGGTTCGGCACGAAGGGCGGCGGCTTATCGTCGTTGAAGAACGGTAGCATTGCCAAGTATATGCTCCGCGACGGCTTGCCAAGTAATTTTGTGTGGTCGCTGTATGAAGACCGCGACGGTGCTTTGTGGGTCGGCACGGGCGGTGGTTTAGCGCGGCTCAAAGACGGAAAACTCACATCCCTCACTGTGCGCCAAGGGTTATTTAGTGATGTAATTTTCTCCATTCAAGAAGACGATGCCGGTTGGCTCTGGGTAAGTTGCAACAAAGGTATTTTCCGTATGCGTAAAT
The DNA here is from genome assembly GCA_025363605.1 of Candidatus Kapaibacterium sp. GTDB lineage: Bacteria > Bacteroidota > Ignavibacteria > Kapaibacteriales > UBA4661 > PH2015. Next base: position 11,338 of record JANYDO010000251.1, on the reverse strand, counting down.
CGGCTGTGAACGACGTACTGGAGCGCCGTGCAAAGCACGTTGCGTGTATTGCCTACGGCGTGATAGACGGCATGAAATCAGCAGAGTGCAATGGCGGAACACAGCCCTCGGTCTGGAAAGCCCGCGACGGACGCTTTTGGTATCCAACAATTAAAGGGGTAGCAGTCGTAGAGCCGCTCACGATACCGTATAATCCACTTCCCCCAACCGTGATTTTAGAGCGCGTCCTTGCCGATGGTAATCTCTTACGGCTCTCCGGCGTGTCGCCTTTCCAATACACGGATGCTTCCACAAAAGATACCTTTGTAGCAGATTCTTCGGCAATAGCTGTAAATGCAGAAGGTAATAGAGTCGTCGAACTGCCGGCGGGAATTGATAAATACGAGTTTCAATACACCGCGACCAGTATGCTGATGCCGGAGCGTGTGAAATTTAAGTATATGTTGGAGGGCTTCGATGACGATTGGGTAGATGCCGGAACACGGCGTAGTGCCTATTACACAAGCCTTCCGCACGGCAAGGAATATCGTTTCCGCGTCATGGCATCGAATAACGATGGTGTTTGGAATGAGGCGGGCGTTTCCACATCGTTCTACTTGAAGCCGTATTTTTATGAAACGCCGTGGTTTGTGGGCTTGTGTGTGGTATTGATCGCGGCGGCGGCGTTTGGATTTTACCGCTTTCGGATGCAGCAAATTCGCAAGCGCAATGAAGAACTGGAGCGCATCGTGCAAGAGCGCACCGAAGAAGTACGCCGTCAAGCAAAAGAAATTGAGCGAGCAAACGGCGAATTGAAAGAAACCAACGAGCGGTTGTCGGTAGTGAGCAGAATTGGACGCGAGCTTACGTCGTCGCTCACGATGGAAACGATTGTCACAACGGTTTATCAGCGCATTTACGAGGTCATGGACGCAACAATTTTCAACATTGGTCTTTTCCGTTCGTGGAAGGACAAGATTGAATATGCGATGGCGATTGACAAAGGAATGCGTCTGCCCTTTTACGAGTGCGACATGAAGGACAAAAACCAGTTTCCCGTGTGGTGCATTGATAATGGTAAAGAAATTGTGATTCAGGATACCGATAAAGAAGGACGAAACTATATTCCCGATTTCCGCAAGACAATCAATCCGCTTGAAGGCTTCACGCCGGAGATGGACGGCGATTATGCAAAATCTCTCGTGTACATACCGCTCATTGTGCGCGGCGAGACGATTGGAGCGCTTTCGGTGCAGAGTTACAAGCGAAGTTCCTACACGCAGAATCACATTGAAATTTTGCGAATGCTGGCGAACTACGTGGCTATCGCCATCACCAATGCCGAGCAATTCGAAGAATTGCAGCGCAAGCAGAATATTATTACTGAATTTAACAAGCACATCACCGATAGTATCAACTACGCAAAGCGCATACAGACTGCCATGCTGCCGGATGCAGACCATATCGGACAGGCGCTTTCCGACTACTTCATTCACTTCAAGCCGCGTGATGTGGTGAGTGGTGATTTCTACTGGTATTGCGACAAAGGTGAGCAAATCTATATTGCGGCGGTAGATTGCACCGGACACGGCGTACCGGGCGCATTTATGAGCCTTATCGGTAATTCGCTGCTGAACGAAGCTGTGAACGTGCATGGTACGCCGGGACCGGGAACACTCCTTTCGGAACTCCACAAAGGCGTACAGCGCTCACTTCGACAGACCGAGACGAATAACCGCGACGGCATGGATATTACGCTGTGCATGATTGACAAGAAGCGCCGCGTGGTAGAATTTGCAGGCGCAATGAACTCGCTGTATATTATGAAAAATGGTGAGTTTGTGGAGCTAAAAGCGGATAAAAAGCCGATTGGTGGCACGGAGACAGATGAGCGTATTTTCACGAATCATACGATTTCTCTGGATGATGCGCCTCCCGGAAAAACAATGCTCTATCTCACAAGCGACGGCTACAAAGACCAATTTGGCGGCGAGAAGGGCAAGAAGTTTTCTTCCAAACGCTTCGTGGAAGTGTTGCAGAACATATACACCCTGCCGGCTCAGGAACAGCGCCAAAAACTGGAAGACACGATGAACGAATGGATGGGCAAGGAGCAGAAGCAAATTGATGATATGCTTGTGATTGGCGTTCGGGTGTGAGAAGAACAGTAATAGGGCTTTCGCAAAAAAGGCTTTTTTGTACGAACAGACAAGAGTGTCTGCTCCACCAAGACCAGCCGAGTACATTCGTAGCGCAGACACTCTTGTCTGCGTCTTTTGCGAAAGTCTATGTAATTATGAACATGGTCAATTTATCGCGTATTGCACACGGAGTTTTGCATGATGGTACAGGAAAAAATACAGGATAATTCGTATAAGCGATTTCTGGCGATGGATGTTGGCATAACGATTGTTACATATGAAGGCATCTGTACGCATGAGGTCGTTGTTCAGCTTGGAAAAGAACTGGAGCATCTTCTTGCAGCCAGCACTGGTGTTCGGTTCAAGAAGGTTTTCGGTGTTTTTATTGAGCTTATTCAAAATATCAAAAATTACTCTGCCGAAACTGCATCGGCTCAGAACGGTACAGAAAGCGGCGTGGGTATTATTCGCGTCAGCGAAGAAAGTTTGTGCTACACCGTGACGGCGGGAAATTGCATTCGGGAAAGTGAGCAAGAGCGCATAGAAGCGAAATGCGCTGCTGTAAAGCATATTCCCAGCGCCGAACTTCGGTCATACTTCAATGAACGCATTCGGCTGAAGCAGGAAAGTACCAGCAAGGGCGCAGGCGTGGGATTTCTGGACATTGCCATCAAAGCCGGCGGTAATTGGGAATACGAATTCCATGAGGTCAATGACGAGTTTACGTTCTTTACTATCACCGCATTTATTGCCAAAAGCAAAATTGCGGAAGAAGACGCGAAGAGCGCATAGGCGCAAATGCGACGGCGCATAAAATAACGACATTCAACAAACAAATTTTTCATTTTCACTATTTTTCAAAGGTTAGTAATGGAATCCGTATTTCTTGAGAAGACGACTGAAACGCCAAGTGTGCGTATGGACGTGCAGGGCGGGTTTATTGAGCTTGAGGGTAATTCCTATCCCGAAAATGCGTTTGAATTTTATCAGCAAATTTTTGACTGGATTGATGCGTATTTTGCTCAAGGTGCAGACCGCATCCGCGCTGTGTTCCGGCTGAATTATTTTAATACAAGTTCTGCGAAATGTATGCTGAACTTTATGACACTTCTGCAAAAGTATCATGGCGATGATAAAATCGTTACGGTGGAATGGTATTACGAAGAGGACGACGACGATATGCTCGAAATTGGCAAAGCATTCTCGGTTGATTTCACCATGCCGTTCCAGTTACTTTCGTTTGTAGATTAAGCATTGCTATTCATTTTTTGCAAGAGAAGTTTCCCGAAACACGAGCTATTATGCCGCATTTCACCATTCGCCGTCTTTTGGCACAGTGCATCATGCCGCGCATTTCGGCAAATGATTATTATGACGTTGAACGCGGCGAATCTCTGCGCAAAGCGCTCCACGCGCTGATTCAGTCCGAAGGTATTGGCGGCGTATGCGTCTTTGCTGGCGATGCCCTCGAAACCGCACAAATGCTGAAAGAGCTTCAGCAAATTGCCGCACGGGCGCAGCATCCGCCGCTTTTAGTCAGTGCTGACTTTGAACATGGCGTAGCAATGCGGCTTTCCGGCGGTACTGCCTTCCCACACGCTATGGCGCTTGGTGTAGCCGATAATCCCGCAATGACCGAAAAGGTTGCCCGCGCCATTGCATTGGAAGCAAAAGCAGTAGGCGTTCACTGGAATTTTGCACCCGTTGCCGATGTGAACTCGAACAAAAATAATCCAATTATCAACACCCGTGCATTTGGCGAAACGCCTGATGTGGTGACGCGCCACGTCAAAGCATACACACGGGGAACACAAGCGGAAAACATTCTTGCGACGGTAAAGCATTTTCCCGGACATGGCGACACGCACGCTGATTCGCATCTTGAAATGCCGACGCTTCCTTTCGACCGAGAGCGTTTGTTCGCGCTGGAACTAGCTCCGTTTCAGGCTGCAATCGCTGACGGAGTGCGCTCTTTGATGGTCGGTCATTTGGCAGTGCCTGCGCTGGAACCTGATACGCAGCGCCCTGCTTCGTTGTCGAAGAATGTTATGACGCGGCTTTTGCGGGAAGAATTGGGATTCGAGGGAATAATTGTCACCGACGCGCTTGATATGAAGGCAATTACGAATAATTTTAGCGTTGGTGAGTCGGCAGTGATGGCATTTTCCGGCGGAGCAGATGTGGTGCTACTTTCGCCCGACCCGCTTCGTGCGCTGGATGCCCTTGAAGCTGCCGTTCAGGATGGACGCATTCCCCAAGAACAGCTCTTTGCTTCGGCGAAGCGCATACTGGAAGCAAAGGAGTGGTGCGGCTTACTGACCATTCAGGCAGAAAGCATATGGACAATAGAAACGCTGGAAACGGCACAAATTCAGCGTGTACGGCACCGGGCGGACGAACTGCCGGAAATTAGCAAGCAAGACCAAAGCCTCCTTGCTTTGGATGCCGCCAAGCCCGCTTTGCGCTGGTTCGGCGACAAAAACGCGCTGAAGCCTTTAGACAAATTTCAGCAAATAGCGGGCTTTGCGCTCGTAGATGAATCAAGCATTTCTGCGGCAACTGCGTTTTTTCGCTATTTGGCGCAGTTGTACCGCGCTGACTGCGATTTTGCTTTTTTAGACGTAGATGCTGAAGAAAGCGACCTTGCGGAGCTTATCGCCGGAACGAAAGAAGCGGAAGCGGTGGTCTTTGCCGTTTTTGTGCGAGCAAAAGCAGAACAAGGTTCTATCAGTCTGCCCAAGAACTTTGAACTCATGGCGCAGCGTTTGGCAGACGGCAAGCCTTCGGTAGCAGTGCTTTTTGGCAATCCGTATCTCCGAGACACCTTCCCCGCAACGGCGTTTTTATGCACTTTCTCATCGTCCGAGCCTGCGCTTGGTGCGGCGGCGGCAGAACTATTGCAACCGGAATAATTCCTTATCACCGTCCTTGAATTCAAGGTCTGAACTATGCGACTTTTATCCCGTCTATATCTTCCTTTTTGCACGATGCAAGCGCCTTGCTTGCTGCTAATGTGCTGGTGCGCTCTGATGTGCTTTTATGGTGTACAATCTGCTTCGGCACAAGGTTTTAACTGGCAGTATTCAGCACGCTTTCCAACAGGATACCCGACGTTGTTTATTGGGGTACAAGGCGGATATTCACCCTTTGCCCAAAACAGTATGCGCTTGCAATACGCAGAAACACTGGCGAGCGGCGGTACGTGTAACTGCGGAGCGGAATTTACGGGAGCTTTGGGACAAGAATGGCGTGTGGGGCTAATGGCAGAAAAGTGGCTTGAATCCGGCGATTGGGCGCTTTATGGAGCGCTCACGCTTCAGCACCAAAACGAAGCCTTTCACGCAGCAGGTGATAACGCCAAGGGCGTTGTCAATCCTAGCGTGAACACGAAAGGTACGTTTACTACCGAATATATTTTTTCCAACGACCATCTGCAAATAGCATTGGAAGGGGGCGCAAAATATAAATTTTACCCGCTTCCACTCTTCGTTGCGCTTGGCGTTGGCGGTGGTTATATTGTGCAAACCAGTAACAGCCTGATTGAACAAGCCACGAATGAAAATTACCGGTACAAACGTGATAATCTGAATAGTAATTTTGCGAATCTCAAGCCGTTCAATCTAGCGACAACAGCAAGAATTGGCGCAGATGTGTCGCTTGCAAAAGGCTTGTATGCTACGCCCGCAGTTTTTGCAACATGGCAATTTCGCAGCGCAGGCGCAGACCCGTGGACGCGCCTTGCACTCGGCGTACACGTGTCGATTTTACTGGGTTTGTGACGTTTCTTGTGTCTATTCGGCAATTCTTCGTCAGCATAATAAATCGTTGACAGTATGGGGTATTTGGCTGCTGTACGCTTGAAAAGATAGTCTTTTTGCGAGGATGCTTTTCCCAAACGATTCCGCCAAATCTCGCACGCGCCGCAAAAAGTTATTCCACATCTCAGAAAAAACGTGCATTTTAGTAGCTTGGTTTGTTTGATTGCGTTCTTTCTTGACTTTTAAGGCACAGTCTTTTGCACAAAATTTTTTGTGTACCATCTTCTGTTACAAAAGTCTCACAAGCTCCCAAATCGTATGCTCTTTTCTGCTGCATTGCGGCGTGTACTTCTTACGCTCTCTTCGACTGTTTTACTCGCTTGGGTTGTCACCGCACCTTTTCATCACCTCGCGGCGCAACCGAAAAAAAAACTCACGGCAAAAATGCTTCAGTTGCAAGGCATTAGCATCAGCAAAGTCGAAGCGCTTTCTTCGCCATTCAAAGAAGCAAGTATCACGCTTGCACCCACCGGACGCTTCATGTACTTTATGACCGAGCGCGGCGGGCAGCCGTGGTCGCAATTCGACGACAAACTAAGCACTAACGACCGCGATATCTGGTATGCCGAGCGCAAAGACGGCGTTTGGCAACGCCCAACACCCTTGCCCGAAACAATCAACTCGGCTTTTGGCGAAGACGAACCTAATATCACCCCCGACGGACAAAACGTTTTTTTTCAAAGTTTTCGTAACGGCTGGGAAGGCTTGGGCGGTCCTTATTTCACCGCAGAACTTCACGGCAAGAAATGGGAAAATCTCACGGGTCTGGGCGGTACAATCACCAGTTTTTTCGTCAGCCAAAGCCGTGATAATAATGGCTCAGTCGCCTCTGATGGCTCTTCGATGTCTCCTGCCGGAAACCTCTTTATTTTTACGTGTGGCAAAGATTTAAATCCTAAAACCCAGCACGACATCTACTACGCTAAACGGTTCATTGATGGTTCTTTTTCCCAAGTAGAAAAGCTGGAAGTCAGCACACCCAAAAATGAACGCTCCGTCTTTATCGGAGCCGATGGTAAGACGCTCTATTTCTCGTCCAATGGCTATGGTGGCTTGGGCGGCTTGGATATTTTCAAAGCCACACTGAACGATGATGGTACTGTCGGAGCACTTTACAATCTCGGCGAACCCTTCAACACGAAGGGCGATGATTATGGTTTCGTGATAAGTGCAGACGGTAAAGAAGCCTATTTCGTGCGTGATGGCGATGTGTATCTTGCTGACCTTGCAGCCGTCGAATCTCGTGAACTGAAACCCGCACCAATAGTGCTTATCTCCGGCAAAATTCGTAGCAAAGCCACAGGCAGCCCGCTCGAATCATCTATTGACATTAGCGAAGTTCCCGCAACCGGTATGGAAGATGCTGTGCCTTCCAGCCAGATGTATTCTCTCAGCGCTCGCAGTAACAACGTCACGGGCGAATACACCGCCGTCTTGAAGCCGAATAAAAAATATGTACTCTCAGCTTCGGCAAGCAAGCACAAGGGCGTGAATAGGGAGTTTGTGCTGAATGCTGAAAATACGCAAGGGGGCATCTTCACGCTTGATATTGAGCTTGATGCTGTCGCGCCACGACCTCCGAAGACAAAAGTTGTCACCACAGCCACTATTGCCGGAAAGCCCGCAGGAAGCGGCATTGTGCCCAAAATTGGAACAATCTATTTCAACTCTGACGATTTTTCGATTGAAGAAAAATTCCTTGATGAACTTGATAAAGCATGGGAATTTCTGAAAGCGAATCCCAGCTACCAAGCAGAATTATCGGGCTTTGCTGATGATAGAGGTTCGTACGAGTACAATTTGCGCCTTTCTCAGCGCCGTGTCAATGCGGTTGTGGATTATCTGTGGTCGCTCGGATGCGAGCGCAAGCGCCTTGCACTCAAGTTTTTCGGTGAAGAAGAGCCGATTGCGAATAACCTCACACCCGACGGACGCTCGCGCAATCGCCGTACTGACATTACGTTCTTCCGTAAAGCCGAAGATGCACCGCTACCAACGCCGCCTGCTCCTAAAGCTCTTCCACCAGCCAAAGCGACAGTAACTCCCGCGAAAGGCACTGCCGCACAACCGTTACCAACAGCACCCAATTTGACAGGTTCAAAACCTGCTGCTGTTCCGACGACTTCGCAACGTTCCACACAGCAAATTCCTGTTTCGCAAACACCGTCATCACAACCTTTGTCCAAGCCATTACCATCGGTTTCGTCTGCGACAACTACACTAAGCAAGGACACGCTCAAGACAGCGTTGCCTGTGGCAAAGCCAAAAGCAACATTGCCCTCCACTCCGCAAGCGCCAAAAAAACAGTAATAATGAGCGCTCTTTTGCCCACTATTGAACTTCGCGCTGAGAATCTTGCGCAGCGATTTAATCGCCGACTTGTTTGGCAGAATGTTTCGCTGGAAGTGCGAAGTAGTGAGATTTTAGGAATCACCGGAGATAACGGTTCCGGTAAAACGACGCTTCTACGCGCCCTCTGCGGATTGCTTACGCCAACATCGGGAAAAGTGACCTTTACGGTAGAAGGCAAAGCACTCGAAACCGACGCGATTATTCGGCACTTGGGTTTTGTTGCGCCTTATCTGACCGTGTACGAAGAATTTACCCCGCTCGAACATTGTGCAATTATTGCCAAAATGCACGGCGCTGTGCTTGAAACAGCCCTTGCCAACGAACTCTTAGCACAATTTCGCCTCTACGAACGCCGCAATGACGAGATACGTGGGTTTTCTTCCGGCATGAAGCAGCGCGTAAAGTATGTGCTGGCGCTTCTTTTTCGCGCACCACTCTTGGTGTTGGACGAGCCAATGACGAACCTTGATGAAGCAGGTACAACTGCGGTGGAAGCACTTATCCGCAACCACCAAGAGCGTGGCGGTGCGTGTATTATCGCCACTAACGACGCACGAGACCTTGCACTCTGCACCAAACGCCTTGCTGTCACGGATTACCTCCCCGCATAACCACGCGCAAGCGTTTACCGCTTTTCTACGACTTTTCTTCCCAAAGCGAAAAAATCGCTATGCAGCCCCAAGCACATTGCTCGGTTCGCATAGCGATTTTTTCATTATTATCAGCTAGTGGATTTTACCGTAGCACATGGACAAGCCTTGTCGCCACGAGTGTACCTGCCTTGACGCGCACGACGTATGTACCGTTTGCAAGTCCGCTCACGTTTGCCGAAACGATGTGCCGCCCCAGCGCTTGTGTGTCTTGTACAAGCATCATAATCGGTCTTCCAAGCATATCTGTCAAATCTACCGTCACTGCACCCGTGCTTGGCAGAGAATAGGCAACGCGCAATTCGTCCGAAACCGGATTAGGGAAGACTTCAAAGCGCATAATGGAGCCATCTACCTGCGATTCGCCGTCTTTGACGGATGTGACCATGCCGCTTTTGCGCAGGAAATAACTGGTGTCAATTTTATTGCGCAATCCTCTGTCCATTTTCACCAACACATCGCACGAACCGATTTGATCCCAGTCCTCAATCACAAGTGTTTGTGCGGACTTGGCAGGAATCGAAACTCGGCGGAAAAGCGTTGTATCGAAGCGTTCCATATAGAGGCTGTACGTTCTGGCAGCGCCATAATTGGTAACGATAAACGATGCTCCGTCGTTGAGGAACTGAACATCAAGACTGTCGTTGGTGGCGAGCGTAAGCTCACGAATTTGAACTTGATTTTGCCAGATAGAATCCGTCGGGTCAGATTTTGTGAGCGAGATATTCGTGACGCTACTATTCGCTCCTGCTACCGTACGGAAAAGATCGCGGTCGAAATCAAGAAGAAACCTTTGCGGCTGGTCGAGCACAAGTGCCCGCCATTTCGTGGACATGACCGTCCGTTTAGCAGCGCTTTCTACGGTATTCGTCAATTTGGTACTTTTGGGCGTGAAGGTAAGCGTTTGCACGCTTTTGGACTGAATCGGAACGCGGAAACCTTCTACCGTAACGTTTGCGCCGGTCGCAATCGGCGCTATCGGCGTAGCTCTTGCTATTTGTGGGCGAATAAGCGTCGCTCCGGTGTTGGAAATAGTGCTGCCGTACACATTCGACAGGCTCACCGATGGCGTATTTGCAGGGGTAGATGCCGTCGTTCTCGTTTTCGTTTTGCCACCTTCCTCTTCGTCTTCCGCATCAAAATACGTTTCAATGGCATTATCTTCTATGCCGTCGGGTTCGTCGGCGGTAAGCGTTGCACCACCTTTGTCGCTATGGGCGACTAAGACACCTTGCGCAGTCCTCTGAGTAAACGCAGTATTGACTGTTCCCCACGCATAGAAACTTTGTGTAGCAGTGTCGCCTTTCCACGGAATCGGGTTCATTGTGGCAAGGTCGGTATTGAGCAAACCGTAGTATTCCCATGTATTGCGGGTGCGATTGACGGTAATAGCCGTGTCGGTTGCGCCGGGGAAATTCATGTCATAGACAAAAATTTTGTCCAGAATATCGCCATTTGCTGCGGTCTGCGTAGTAATTTTATACGGCACAACAGCGTGACCACCATTGTTTTTTCCGTCACGAATATCAAAAATAGCAATAACAATTTGCTGCTCTCTCGGAAGCGTGAAGCTGCGCCGCACAACGTTCACCGTATTATTAGGGGTGCGGTCATCGGTGTTGAGAATGCCGACTTCGCCTCCGGGCTGGAAGAGTTGGTTGCGGTTAATGAGTGTTCTGAGCGCGTCGCCATTTTGCAACTGAAAAGCAGGCGCTGAAAACGTGTATTTTCCGCTATACGCCATGAGCGCTGAGATAGCAAATCCGTAGCAGGAGCCGCCCCAATCTTTTTTTGTTCCTTTCCATTGTTGCAGCGCCGTTTCGTCGGGCTGACGTTGTCCGCCTTTGGTAACAAACGCGCTTTCGCCCGTGCGGCGTTCGTAGGCAGCGACAAAGTCATCCCAGCTTGGGAAATCCTTTGATTTCGCAAAGGTACGGAAATCCGCCGGATACGCTGCACTTGAGTAGTCAATACGGCTGAAAACGGCTTCACTCCACATATTTTCGCCACAATTACAGAAATTAAAGCCGTTGGTACGCACTTGGAAATCATTTTGCACGGGAGCCGGATTAGTGCTCGTGATGCTCACTCCGCCCACTCGTGTCAACGTGTCACTTCCCACCACGACCACGAGATTATACAAGCCTTCGGGAGCGTTTGCGGGAACGGCACAAACAGCGCTTACTTGCGTTGCATTTACTGACTGAACGCCCGTAGCGACAACTTTCGTTGAGCCATTGACCAATGAAACGCTTGGCGGGTTGGCAACATTAGCATTTTGCAGATTAATGGTCATCGTCGCCGTTTGCCCTTGCGTCAGAGCGGTGGGCGAAAACGTTGTCATTGTAGGCTGCGCCCGTATAATAAAGGGAATATAGCTTGCAAATCGTCCTGCTTG
>JANYDO010000049.1 GCA_025363605.1 Candidatus Kapaibacterium sp. | reverse complement strand
GTAAGCGTACCCGGTTCGCTTCTCACGACCGTCAGCGAAACAAATTATTCCATTCGTGTTCGGAATCCCGCGCCGGGCGGTGGTTTGTCCGCTCCCGTCACCGTGCCTGTGCGCAATGGTGCGCCGTCGCTTTCCGGTGTCAGCCCGAACACACTTGTTGCTGCGGCACAAGTTGCTGCGGCACAAGATACCCCGCTCACGCTTACGGGTGGGAATTTCCTCAGTGGGGCAAGTGTGCTTATTTCCGGTCCCGGTATTGGGCTGAATACGCCGCTTACGACAACGGTCATCAATGCAAATACCATCAATGCGACGCTTCCGGCAGGCATTGCCGCCTCCATCGGGCAATACTCGCTTATCGTTCGTAATCCCAATAGTATTGCTGATTCTCCGGCACAAAATATCAATATCGTTTATCCCCAAGCGCAACTTTCTTCCGTTACGCCGTCGCCTATTCCGGCACAAAATGCTGCCCAAACACTCACGCTCAGTGGTGCAAATTTCGTGAGTGGTGCTCAGGTGCGTATTCAGGATGATGCAACGGGTGGACAAACCGTCAATCAACTCCTCTCTGCCTCGGTTATCAACTCCTCTCAAATAAACGCTGCTCTTCCACAAACACTCGCTGAACGTGTCGGACGCTACCGTCTTACGGTGGATAACCCTTCACCCAATGCGGGTGTTTCCGGCACGGTGAATGTTGACGTTTTGGCACTTACGCCGACTTTTGCGGCGCTCTCCACAACATCCGCAACCATGACAGGTGCGGCACAAACGCTCACCCTCACGGGAACAAACTTCGTGAACAGCCCTCAAAACGGAAATCCGCAGCTCGGAACGATTGTGGAAGTGAACGGGCAAACAATCACGGCGAGCGTTCTGAGTGCTACGCAAATCAGTCTCACGCTGCCTGTGACGCTGTTGGATAGCGCACGGGTGCTGACTATTCGCATTGTTAATCCTGCACTCACCATCAACGGCACACCGCAAGGTGGTGGTGCTTCAGTACCACGCACCTTCACGCTGCTCAATCCTGCGCCCGCGCTGAGTGGTATTGCTCCGCAAGTCGTCACTGCCAATCCCGCCAGTCCTACGCCCCTCGCCTTGACCCTCACGGGAACGAATGTTACGGCTTCATCGCGTGTTCTCCTGCAACGCACGGGTAGTAGTTCGGTAGATACCCTCCAAGCCACACTGAATAACCTTACGGGCGGACTAGCAACCTCGCTGGCGCTCACGTTGCCTGCACCCTTGTTCACCGATGCAACCACGTTCACGCTGCGTGTGCTTACGCCCTACGGTTCTATTCCGCTCGGCTTCACGAGCGGTGGCGTTTCTGCACCGCAAACGCTCACCGTGCAAAATCCTTTGCCAAGCATAACAACGCTTACGCCCGCACAAAGCCTTATTCTGCAAACAACCACCGTCACGATAACGGGAACAAACTTTGTACAACCAAGCACGGTGAATAATAATCGCGGCACAGTGGCATATCTTGGCGCAACGGCACTACCGACGACGGTGGTGTCGCCCACGAGCATTCAGGTAACGATTGCCTCGGCGCTTCTTACGGTGGCGCAAAATTATTCCATCACCGTTCAGAATCCGCTTGTGAATGGTCTTGGCGGCGGCACATCCAACGCAGCAACCTTTACCGCGCTCAATCCAACGGCGCTTTTGGATTCGATTGTTGTGCCGAATAGCGGACTGCCGAATGGTTCATTACCATTGGTAGTAAGTTCGGCTACGCGCACCGTCAGTGTGTTCGGACAGTTCTTTGTGAACGGCGTAAGCATTACCCTGTCACGCACGGGCGGCAATGCCGTTGCTCCGCAGACGCTTTCCACGACCTTTGTTTCTCCGACACAAGTGACGCTTGTCATACCAACGGCATTTCTCGCTGAGGCGGGAGCGCTCTCATTCCAAGCAACAAATCCAAACCCGACGGGCGGTGCATCGAATACGCTTTCTACTGCCATCGTGAATCCGCGTCCGCGCCTCTTCGCTCTTACGCCGACCACTGCCACCATTAGCGCCAGCGACCTTGCCCTCACCCTTGATGGCGGAAACTTCCTCCCGAATTCAACAATATTTGTACGCGGTACAACGCTTCAGGGAGCCGACACAACCATCACCCTCGCACCCACGGGCTACACTCCGGCAAACGCAACACCGACACGCCTCACCGTGAGTGTTCCGACGACCTTTGCCGCACTTGCCGGAACATATTTTGTCTGGGTTCAGAATCCTGCGCCAACCGTAAGTGGAAACACGAATTCCGATACCTTGTCCTTCTTCATGCGGAATCCCCTGCCGACGCTTGCTTCCGTCACTCCGGCAATCGTTTCGACCACCATTGATGCGGGTGGCAGCGGTGACACCACTGTTACGCTCGTTGGTACGAACTTTACGCCTCTTGCTTCGGTGCTTCTGAATGGCGCAACGCTGGCAGCAAACCGCGTCGTTATCCAAAACCGCACCACCATTTTGGCGACTATTCCCGCAGCGTTGATGGCGCAAGCCACCACGCTGAACGTGCAAGTAACCATTCCTGCGCCGGGCGGCGGTACGTCGGTTGTACGGACGCTCACCGTTCGCAATGCACTTCCGGTGCTGGATTCGATTGCGCCCGCTACCATTGCCGCAATGCGTGATACCGTTATCACTGCCTACGGGTCGGGCTTTAATCTCACCTCGCAATTCCGTTTGATTCGCGGCACAACCACCGTCACGCTCGCCATTGTTTCGCTGCCTTCAAGTGGTGTGGCTCGCTTGGCGATTTCGTCATCGGCTATTGTTACGCTGGCAACCTATCAAGTGCGTGTGTTTAATGCCGCACCGGGCGGTGGCACGTCCGTTGCCCGCAATCTTGTTGTGCAAGGCGGTGTGCCTGTCGTGTGTGAGTTTGTCAATCTCAGCACAACGGCAGTGGTATCGGGTGCCACTCTGCCCGCTTTCACCATCCGCTTCCGCGATGAGTTCGGTAATCTTTCCGATGCGCCCGTTTCATCGGTCAACTTTGGCGAAACCACTGGCACATCGTCAGGAACACTTTCGCTTACTCGTTCTTCTGTTGGAGTCTATACCGCAGGCGCTAAACGCTTCACCGAAGCCGGAACGTACTCGCTGTGGATAAGCGGCTTCAGCACCACCACCGGAACACGCACCTTCACCGTCACAGGCGGCAACGACAGCCGTGTTACCCTGAGCGGCGTTCCCGCAAGCATTGATGCAGGGACGGTGCTTCCTGCGTTCACTTTCCAGCTCGAAGATATTTCGGGCAACCTCACCGATAATGGCGTGGGGCGCTTGACCTATACTCGTGCCGGAGGAAGTTCCACCGCCACCCTCACCATGACGCGGATTTCAACGGGGCTGTACACCGCGCAATCCACCGTCTGCACGATTGCCGGAACGTACACACTGGCGCTTTCCAGCGTCACTGCCGTTAATACGCTGGGCACAAAATCCTTTATCGTTGTTTCCGCAGCAGCAGTACGAGCGAATTTCACGAGTGTAACGCTCAGTATGAATGCCGGAGCGCAGCAAAGCGCGTTTGATGTGCGGTTTTATGACCAGTATGGAAATTTCACCGACAACACCGTGCCGACAAGTGTACTCTATTCCAACGCTACCACCGCCACAGGCAGCGTGAGCACGGGAACGATAACCTTTGCAGGACGGATTGGTATTGGGCTGTATGATGCAACGAGAGTGGCATTCACGATGACAGGAAATTACGAACTGTCGGCAAGTGGACTTGTGAACACAGGCAATCGTTTGTTTGTGGTGAAGTCCGGCGCAGCACGGACGGTAGAATTTTCCGACGTACCTGATACGCTTTGGACGGCGCAGCCGCTTCCGCCAGTGCTGGTGCGCTTCCGTGACCTCTACGGCAATCTCACTAATGACAGCCGAAGCGTAACCTTTACCAAAACAGGTTCGCCATCGTCAACCGGAACGGTGGCGCTGAATCCGCTTGGAACGGGTGTTTATACCACTGCGGGAACGGTGTTCTGGCGCTCCGGCAATTATACGCTTTCCGTGAGTGGTATTGCGGTTGCGAACTCGCTGGGGAAACGGACGTTTTTTGTGAAGCCCGATACGGCGCTGCCCCTTATTCTCACAACTATCACGCCGCAGTCGCTCTCGGTGGGCGATTCGGCGGTGCATCTGTGGACGCTGACGCTCACGGGAGACAATTTCAATACGTCGTCAGCCGTCTATGGCAGAAACAATAATATCCTCTTTCCAACAACCTTTGTGGATGAAACGACGCTCACGGTGATTGTTCCGCCTCAGCTTCGGCAGCTTGGTGCGATGATGCTGGAAGTACGCTCTGGTGCACCGCCCGATACGTCCAATATGAAGCCTGTGTTTGTACTGGATGCCAGCATAGACTACAAAGATTCTCTGGATATTATTTCCTCTATTTCGCCAAGCCTGACCCCAGACGAGCAAACAGCATTGGCGATACTAGACCAAAATCCGATATACGTGAATATCCAACCTATTCGCCTTGCCGCGCAACCCTCGGAAATGCTGATGACCGGACAACTTGGCATACGGCTTCCGGTGATGAATCTTGACGCAAGTATTGCGCTCAATTATCCGAAACAAGTCGGTGAGCGGAGTTTTGTGGTCGAAGGTAATGTGGTGAGTGATACACTCGGTAAAGAAACGCTACTGGCTATCTATGACCGCCGATTTGTAAGTATGAATTTTTCAGCGAATGGCAAGCAGTATTCCTTGCAGCCGCTTGGAAGTAATGGTGTTCATGTGTTGGCGGAGTTGACTTCATCGCCGCCGACTTCCACTTGTGGCACTTCGATTTTTGAAAACTCCAGTTATCAAAGTCCACCACCACCACCGATAGCTGAATGTGGCAACCCGAGAAAAATTCGGGTGCTGTTCTTGGCTACGCCTGACGTAGCAGGGCCAATACAACCTGATGGCACGTATTTTAATAGCGGTTCAATGAAGAATAACATTGCTTCGACAATAAAGAGAACCAACGACGCACTGCAGCAGTCCCTAGAATGGTCGGATAAACAAGCTGTATCGGTCGAATTGGCAAATGAAGAATTATTGGTTTGGGATTACACAACGGGTTATACCGATGGTGTCCGCAGATTTCTTCAAGGCAATAATACTCCCAATGAGTCTCTTTTTATGAACTATATTACTGGTACGATAGTAGAGTTTAATATGGCGCAGGTTCAAACAATTACATATGATGCAACCCTAAAGAGAAAAAACCTCTTAAATAGCAACTTTTTTATTCAACGCCTCCGCGAAGATTTCAAAGCCGATGTTGTCGTGGTACTATACCAAGCAGGATTATTAGATCGAAGCACTGAGGTTGCCGGCTTTGCCTCACAAATCCCTGCACAAGTTTTACGTAGCGGAACAAATGTGCTGGCTCCAAGCCCAGAAAATGCCTTTCTCTTTCTCTCCAGTCAATTTTTCGGGAGAGACGATCAAAAATATTTGTTTGCCCATGAATTAGGGCACCTTTTGGGTGGCTTCCATGAAAGGGATAGTAGAAAGAAGGAAGAAATTCCAGTAGATCCACAATACGCCGGGTTTGGTTATCTGGCTCCAGCTCCGATTGCGCCGGGATATGATGATACTCATGACATACAGACCATTATGGCAATAAATGGTAATCCTTCTGTTCCACTATTCTCTTCGCCAAAGATTTTATTGCCGGGGGCATTTTATGCATATGCTCCAGATAAATTAATTGCAGCTGACCAAATCAAATATGGAGTTGCAGATCCGAAAAATATTGCCACTAACCAACTACCGCCCAATCTCGCGTTTCCTAATCCTCGCCCGCTTGGATCCGTTTCTACATTTGATATGGCTTCTGTCATAGACACATATGCGCCAATAATGGCAACCTATCAGCGCTCTACCCTAGACATTAATATTGATGTGAGAAATGTACCTATCGTTTCAAGTGGATTTCCTTTTAAACGAGCATTAAATCAAGGTGTTTCCGTAACGATTCCCCTTCGTTTCTCCGGCTGTGAGGGGAATGCGTATCGCGCAGAAATATTTATCATTAGCCGTGATCAAATCCTACAGCACTACGAGGAAGTATTTTTCGGTCCTGAACGGATTTTGAACTACCAAGTAACGATGCCGAATGGTGCTGCGTATTCGGGAATAATGGGAATAGTTTTGCTGGAAACTGTGTCCGACGGTACTCCACAATCATCAGCAAATTATGCTTCGGATGCGCAGTATTTTCAAATTGCCTGCGGTAATTGCCTTCCACCAACCCTCAAAAATGTTGTCGCCCTGCAATCCTCTACAGCACAAAAAGGAAGACAAATAGTAACGGAAGGTGAAACAATTTCACCATTTAGGTTTTATACCATTGCCCCAAATCCGATTGTTTCCGGCACGGCTGAACTTCGTTTTGCTCTGCCTGATAATGCCGATGTTCAGGCTATCTTGTATAATGCTCTCGGACAACCCGTAAAAGAGATTCTGCATGAACGTAGAGGACGCGGTGAACATTTGTACTCCTTCTCTGCGCAAGACCTACCAAATGGCGCATACACGTGTTGTATGAGGGTGGGAAATCAAACCCTCCGGCAAACCATCATGATTGTGAAATAATCCATCAGAAAGAAATGCTATGAAAACGACTT
>JANYDO010000045.1 GCA_025363605.1 Candidatus Kapaibacterium sp. | reverse complement strand
GATAAAAGATGATTGTTGCACCGTGCAAAGCCGCTAAACGTGCGCCTTCGGGATACCACTGATCCCAGCATATCAACGTGGCAATACGACCAACTTTCGTATCAAACGCCTTGAATCCTAAGTCGCCCGGAGTGAAGTAGTATTTTTCGTAAAAAGCGGGATCGTCCGGGATGTGCATTTTACGGTAAAAGCCGACGATTTCACCATCGGCATCAATGATAGCGGCGCTGTTGTGATACACGCCCGGCGCTCGCTTTTCAAAAATCGGCGCAATGACAACGGTTTTTGTTTTTTTCGCCATTGTCCGAAGCGTTGTGATAGTCTCATTGGCAGGATACGGCTCGGCTAAATCAAAGAGCGAGGAGTCCTCGCGCTGACAGAAATACGGCGACAGGAAAAGTTCCGGCAAACACACCAACTGTGCGCCACCGTCGGCGGCTTGCTCAATGAAGTCTGCGCCTCGCTTCAGATTGACGGATTTATCGGCACTCATGGACATTTGCACAAGTGCAGTTTTGAACGATGGAAGCATTGATTCTCAAGTGGTAATGTGGTAACATTGTTTTTTACGTCGGCGAAAATACACCGAAACGAGGCAGTTACGCAAGTCAAATTCTGATTATGATTGTCACTACGTGTCGTGGCGCTTGCGCATTTGCCGGAAGAAATTCATCACAAAACCCAGCATAGCAAGATTGATGACAAGCGACGTACCGCCTGCGCTCATAAAGGGCAGAGGAATCCCGATAACGGGTAAGAGTCCAAGCGCCATACCGATATTGATGAAGGTGTGATATGCCCAAATGCTTGCAATGCCGGCAATGACCGTGCTTTCAAACTTGCGTTGCACAAGTTCTGCCACAAGCAAGATCCGCATACACAAGCCTGCCAAAAGTGCCAGCACCAGTGTGCCGCCGACAAAACCAAATTCTTCGGTCGGAACGCAGTAGATAAAGTCAGTCCATTGCTTGGGAATATAGCGCAACTGCGTTTGTGTGCCTTGCTGGAAGCCGCGCCCCCACAAGCCTCCACTGCCAACAGCCATTTTGGATTGCACCACGTTATAGCCCTGTCCGCGCGGGTCTTTGTTGGGGTCGAGCAAGATTTCAATACGCTGCTTTTGGTAGGGCTTCAGAACGTTATTGAACACCCAAGGCATCGCGTAGCCCGCACCGATATTGAGTCCGATGACAACCGCCGTCACGACAATGGTGCGGCGAAACATAAGCGTTCCCACTGAAACGACGACGAGGGCAATAAGCAAAGGCTTGATACCAAAAAGTGCGGCAAGCGCCACCAAGGGCGGCGTTACAAGCGCATAGAGCAAGAGTAAATCTGCCCCGCCCCAGAGCGCAATACCAAGAAAAAGCGCTGCAAAAACCGTAGCAGATCCATAGTCAGGCTCAAGAATAATCAGCACCACAGGAGCGAGAATGTACAGAAAGACCGTGCCGAGGTCGCGGACGGTTTGCAGGTTAACATTCGGACGCGCCATAAAGCGAGCAATTGCAAGCAGTGTGCAGACTTTTGCTAATTCTGAAGGCTGAAAAGTGAAAGAGCCAATAGCTATCCAGTTTTTTTGCCCATTGACCACTTTTCCCACCAGTAAGACCGCTACCAAGAGCAGCAACGCCAAACCATAGAAAAATGGTGCACCGACCTCAATCCAACGCACAGGCGAGAACATCACGCCCAGCATGACGGCAAGACCTATTCCAGTGAAAATGAGCTGTTTGGTGAAGAACATGGGTATGCCGGCATTGATGGTTGCGCTGTAAATGGAGAGTAATCCGATAGCGCATAACGCCAGCGTCATCAGAAGCGATGTCCATTCGACAACGCTTGCACCCTCGCTTTGAGAGCCGAGGCGTTCACCGAGATAGGATGCACGAGCCATAAAAGAAAACGTTGAATGGTGGATTTTGAATATTGAGTGGTGTTTTGTGCTGATACTTGCAAAAAATTACCGAAACACATGACCAAGCGCTTCGCTAATATGCGCTACGGGAATAATCTCCAAGCCATCGGTCGTTTGTTTGTCCATTTCAACAACATCAACTTCATTTTGCTTGGGAATCAGCACCGTGACGATACCGTTTTGCTTTGCGGCAAGCAATTTTTCATTCAAGCCGCCGATAGCCAGCACATTACCGCGCAACGTGACTTCGCCTGTCATGGCTATGTCGCCGCGCACTGCCCGACCAGATGCCGCCGAAACAAGCGCCATCGTCATCGTAATACCAGCCGACGGTCCGTCTTTCGGAATCGCGCCTTCGGGAACGTGGATGTGGATTTCCTTATCGGTCAGTGCGTCCGCCGGAACGCCCAGTTTATCGGAGTTCGCGCGAACGTACGAAAGCGCTGCCATTGCAGATTCTTTCATCACGTCGCCGAGTTTGCCGGTCAGCGTAAGTTTGTCTTTGCCGGGCATAATGGACACTTCGACGGGTAAAATATCGCCGCCCATACTTGTCCACGCCAGACCAGTCACTACGCCGACTTTATCGGAAAGCTCTCTTGTGCGCTCACGATTCACCGGTGCTTTCAAATACTCATGCACCAGTGCTAAACTAATGTGGCGTTCGCGTGTGCGAACCCTATCACGCGCTTTGATGGTAAGCGGGTTCTGGGGTGGGGTCGCTTCCGTGTCCGCGTCGCTTTCGGTCTCTGCTTTTTTGCGGGTACGTTTGGGTTTAGGCTGTGGAACGCTTACGGCTTCCGATGCTCCCGCGTCTGCAAGCCGCCGCTCTTCTTGTGCAATTTCTATCACAATCGTTTTTGCAATTTTCCGCACAACCGATGCAATCTGGCGTTCCAAATTCCGCACACCCGCTTCTTTGGTATAGCCGCGAATGATTTCGCGCACAGCATCATCGGCAAAATCAATAGCAAAATCGCCGACACCATGCTTCTCCAGTTGGCGTGGAATCAAGTGTTTACGGGCTATTTGTTCTTTTTCGTATTCCATATAACTCGTCAACTCGATTATCTCCATCCTGTCCAAAAGCGGAGCCGGAATATCATATTTCACATTGGCAGTAGTAATAAAGAGTACTTTGGAAAGGTCGTAGTCAATTTCCAAATAATGGTCGTTGAAGGCGTGATGCTGCTCAGGGTCAAGCACCTCCAAGAGCGCAGCCGACGGGTCACCACGAAAATCTGCTGCCATTTTATCCACTTCGTCCAGCAAAATGACGGGATTGACCGTTCCGGCGCGTTTCATGCTTTGGACAATGCGTCCGGGCATAGCACCAATGTACGTGCGCCGATGTCCGCGAATTTCCGCTTCGTCGCGCACACCGCCCAAGGACATTCGCACAAACTTCCGCCCCAACGCCCGCGCAATGGAACGTGCAAGCGAAGTCTTGCCCACGCCCGGCGGACCGGAGAGGCACAGCACCTGCCCTTGCACACCGCTCACCAAATTCAGCACGGCGATATATTCCAAAATACGCTCTTTGATTTTTTCTAACCCAAAATGGTCTTCGTCAAGAATCTGCCGGACATGCAGAATATCCAAGTTGTCTGGCGTGGTAGCGTGCCACGGAAGCGCCGCGACAAGCTCGAGGTAATTGCGCAATACGCCGTATTCAGGCGACATCGTTTGTGTCTTCTTGAGTTTATCGAACTCCTCGTCAACACGTTTTAATGCGGCTTCGGGGAGCTTTGCCTCGTCGAGGTCGTTGCGCAATTTTGCCAAATCGGGAAAGACTCCCTCTTCGTCTTCCAATTCCTGCTGCAAAGCGCGTATTTGCTCTTGGATGAAATATCGCTTTTGTGTTTTCTGGACAGCCTCTTGAACTTTAATGTCAATGTCTTGTTCCAGCTTTTGCACTTCGATTTCTGCGGTGAGCATCGCCAATAGTTCAAAATACTGCTCACGGAGCGAGGATTTATCAAGGATGCGTTGCTTGGTGGCGACTTCTGTTTCCAGATTCGCCGCCGCGTAGTACAAGCGCCGCATGGGGTCTTGAATACTGGTAAAAGCAGTTGCTACTTCGGGCGCAATGGAACGATTAGTACGAATATAATCCACGAACAAATCCCCTGCATGGCGCACCATTGCTTGCAGTTCGTTATTGTCGTCGGCTTCTACTACAACCGGTTCCACTTCGGCTTCCAAGCATTGCTTGGACTTTACAAAACGCACGATGCGCCCTTGAATGACACCATCGACAAGGATTTTGATGAGATTATTCGGCAAACGCACCAGTTGAATAATCCTCGCAATCGTTCCCGACGTGTACACATCGTCTTGCGTGGGGTCGTCTGCTTCGGTGCTTTGAGCGGAGAGAAAAATATATTTATCGCGCTTGAGTGCCTCAGAGACCGCATGAATAGAGTTCTCACGTCCAATTAATACGGGAAAAATCATGTGCGGATAGACAATCACATCGCGGAGCGGCAGCACCGAGAGTACGCGCGGAATTGTATTCTCTTCCGATAACTGCGGTGTTTGAGCGGCTTCAGATTTGGGTTGGGATGTTTTTTTCTTCATAATAATTTTTGTGAGTTGGGGACACGGATTCAACAGATTGAAACGGATAACGACAGATTCAGAGAATATCAGATGTGTACCCGTAACAATCCGTCGTTATTCGTTTTATTCGTGTCCCGTAGTGTTGATTTTTGCCAGCATACTTGCAAACAGCGCCGGCAGCGCTTCGCCAGAAGGCGCACTAATGCTTACGTCTGCGAAGTGCGTAATCGCCGTTGGATTAGGGTTGACTTCTATAAACAGCGCTCCGGCGCGTTTTGCCTCAATCGGCAAGCCCGCAGCCGGATAGACCTCCGCCGATGTGCCGATGCTAAAAAAGACTTCGCACGTCTCGGCAGCTTCCTGTGCGGCTTCCAGAGCGTCCGGCGGGAGCATTTCGCCAAACCACACCACCGCAGGGCGAATCATTCCGCCACAGTACGTGCATCGCGGCGGCTCTTTCACGCTGGGCGCAGATGAGTCGTAACGGTATTCATGCGGCTTTTTGCAACGCGAACAGTAGTTGTCAATGATATTGCCGTGCAGTTCGATAACATTATGGCTTCCGGCTTGTTGGTGCAGGCGGTCAACGTTCTGCGTGATAAGCGTGAAGCGCCCGCCACGCTCTTCGTACCACTTTTGCATTTCCACAAGCGCTGTGTGTCCGGCATTGGGCTTCACGCTGTCCACGACTTCGCGCCTCGCTTCATACCATTCCCACACAAGATTCGGATTTTTCAAAAAGCCGTCCATGCTGGCGAGTTCTTCGGGGCGAAACTTCGACCACAAACCGTTCGGGTCGCGGAAGGTCGCTACGCCGCTTTCGGCAGAAATGCCCGCACCCGTCAAGACCGCTATTTTGCTGGCTTCGGTGAGTGTTTTGAGAAGAGTATCGCTAAAAGTATACGACATTTGATTGCATGAAATAATGTTGTGAGGCGCTTAAAACTGTTGTTTTTGTGAGTATCGGCAAATAAAATAATAGAATTGCATGATTTATTCTTTTTCGGTGTTTCCACACCACTATTAGAAAGCAATCCATAATTTGCTTGGATCTTGGCGCTGTACTATCCAATAAGGGCTATTATCATCGCCAAATTGCTCAATTCTATATGTTTCATTTGAAGAAATTTTCATATTACAAGCTAAAAACTTATACCCGCTTGGGGCATTGCTTTCTTCGGTGATACGGATGACTATGTAGTTAAAATCTGGTCTGTTTAAGGTCTCACCTGTTTCCGTCAATCGCCCCTCCCAAACATAATCGTTTTGTGATAAACCGTTATCAAAACGCATAGAAGAAAGTTCAGCAAAAAAAGAGCGTGTGGGCGACATATTACAACGAATTTTCTTTGTGGAGAATAATACACCAGCCTGCGGAAATGGTCGAGAAATAAATCGTACATCAACAATGGAAGAATCACGTTGAAGCCGCAGTGCTAATGCTTGTTGCAGAATATCGGGTAGTGAAGTACGTGGTATTGTATCACCCAGCAGATTTAGTATGCCTGAATCTGGCGTAGTGGATTGCTGTTGTGGTTGTTCTTGACAACCGATGGTAATGCTCAAAAGCATCAGAAAATTAATAATAGATTTCATAGCGAAAGTCCTTATTTCTAACTCGCAACTGCTTTCGGTACAAAATCAATGCGTACTTCATTATCCACGCTGAAGAGTTTTCGCGCAAAAGCGTTGACTTCATCGGCAGTAATCGCGGCGTAGTCGTCGCCGAGACGGAAGACACGCTCTGGGTCGTCGAAAAAGAGTGCTTGGTGTGCGGCTTCGTCGGCAATGCCGGAGGCGCGTTGCACGGTGCGGGCGATGCGTGTGCGGATACGGTTTTTTGCTTTGGTCAGTTCGCGCTCCGAGATGCCGTCAAGGGTAATCTCGTTCACAACCTTCCACATCGAGTCGTAGAGCGTCTGGCAGCTATATTCTTCGCCATTGGAAATTGCATACATTGTGAAAAGACTGGTATGGTGGCGGTCATCCACATACGCATTAATGTCCGATGCAATCTGCTGGTCGTAAGCAAGAGCCTTGTAGAGCCGCGAACTAATGCCGTCCGAAACAACGCTGCACAGCACATCAGCAAGATAGACTTCGCGGGTCATGTAGCCGTCGAAGTGGTACGAACAAAAGATAGTATCGGTCGGAATCGTGTCCTCGACGCGCTCATGGCGTTTACCTAAGCGGAAATCCGGCTTGAAATCCTTGCGTACAAGCGGTGTTGTTCCGCGCGGAATAATGCCAAAATGCTTCTGCACGAGTGGCAATGCGGCTTCCGGCGTGACATCGCCACAGACGACCAAACACGCATTATCGGGACGATAAAAGCTCGTAAAAAAGGAGCGCACGTCCTGAAGCGTAGAAGCCGCAACGTGCTTGGGTTCGCCATAGACTTCCCAGCTATATCCCGCTTCGGGAGCGTAAGCAAGGCGGCTCAGAACACGCGAGTACGTGCCATACGGCGAATTCTCAACGTTTTGATTGATTTCCTCCAAGACCACATTTTTCTGAACATTCAGCGCGTCATCCTCCACGCCAAACGATGCCATGCGGTCTGCTTCCAGCCACAAGCCCAATTCCACCTGATGCGCCGGAAGCGACATATAGTACGTGGTTTTATCAAATGTGGTATAAGCATTATTGTCGCCGCCCGCTTCGGAGCAGTATTTGTCAAACATTCCATGCGCCACGTTTTCCGAGCCTTCAAACATGAGATGCTCAAAAAGGTGTGCAAAGCCTGTGTTGGTAGGCGATTCCGCGTAAGAACCGACACCGTAGGTAACGGCAACCGAGACTACGGGCGCGTTCCGACGGGGAATGACGACGACACGCAAGCCATTATCGAGAGTTTGGTAGAGCATGAGGTGAGAAATGACGAATTGGGAATGACGAATTACGAGTGTATTGCAGTTCTATCCTGAAGCCATCTGTTTAATATAAAATCAAAGGAATCAATCACAAGAAGATAATCGTTCGACAAGGAATGAAAACCATGCGAAAATAAAGTGTTCTTTTCATCAGCTAATGTGCGAACGAGTATCATATATTTGCAATGCTTTGCTGCGGCTGCATTTGTAAGTTTGTGTGCTGCGTCTTCCAACGATTCATATTTTTTCTGAATTTTGACCGCCACCGGAGCGTCCTCCACATAGATTCGGAGAAAACCATCAATTCCGCTATTTCGCTCTACAGGAATGGCATCCAGTCCCTGCAAAATTGTTCGCTCGTAGTCGGATTTGACAAGAAAAGCATCACGGTTGCCATCTACTACCGCAGAGCCGGATTTTATCGGATTCTCAAGTCGTTTCTGCGATAGCTCAACCGCTTCTGCCGATATGTCAATACCAATTGTATATCGTTTAAGCATCTGTGCGGCAACAAGCATTGAACCACTACCGCAAAATGGATCAAGAACTACATCACCTTCATTACTGGCGATATGGAGAATGCGCTCCATAAGTAGTATCGGCTTTTGTGTAGGATAGCCAACACGTTCACGGGCTTTGGGATTTAAAAAAGGTATGTTCCATACATCCGACAAAGGAACTCCTTTTTTTGCTTCAGCCAGAATAACATTCCCTTCCTCATCACAGCTATAAGCTGATTTCCCATTTTCATTGCGCGAACGAGATTGAAGGATTTGGTCAATGTTTGTTGTCGGAGAGTACTCCGTCAATAATGCTTGAATTCAAGATGTATTAAACGTAAAATTTGTGGATTTACTGTAGAACAGGATAGTTTGATGCGTGTTCAGCAAGCCTTTTTTATTGTTTGACCACCGTTTATACACCCAAACTATCTCGCTTTGGAAACATCGCTCACCAAAAACTTCATCCAAAAGTAAACGTATGTGGTGCGAAGCAGAGGTATCGCAATGTACAAAGATGCTTCCTGTTTCGCGTAAACAACGGCGAGATTCCTCAAGGACGATCCTCATAAAGCTGCGATATTCGTCTAATGTACGCCACCTATCATCAAAGCTATATTCGGCAGTGTTGTCGCGCGTTTTGAGAGTATGCGTTTTTTGCGTATAGAATGGCGGGTCAAGATAAACAAGTTGAATACTTTCGCTTACAATCTTTGGCAATACTGCACAACAATCACCACATTCAATGATGCTAGATTTGATTTCTTTGATTAGAAGAGTCATGCAGCCTCCTTGCGTTTGGCATCCGCAGCAATAGTTGCAAGAATTGCTTGCAAATCAATACCCGATGTTTCGTGAAGGTACTGCCACGCTTCTTCTCCGGCGTAATACTCACCACCGATACCATGATATAATGATATAATGTTTGGAGTGTTGCTTGTATTTTTGATGCTTGTTTACGGTTTGGGTAGTAGAACATAAGACGAATAGGTTTGTAGCCATGCTGATGAATAGCACGAATACGGGTGTGTTCCTTCGTAATATGGTCACCATCTGTGGTTGCATCACGCCACTTGATTTCGATTGCGTCATTACCAATTAAGCAGTCTATTTCAAACTGTTTTGGTCGTTGCCCTAAAGTATTGGGAACGTGTGCTTTTACTGCTTGCGGAAAGCGTGTTTGAAAACAGAGGAATGCCGCTCGTTCAAGAAGTGCGCCAGCATACTTGTAAAGAAAGCGACCTTTATTTTGGTACATATCTATACGTTTTCCCTCGTCTTCACTAACACCAAGAGCTAAATAAATAAGATAATGCGATGTATCATCTTGTTCCATTTCATTCATGCGAGCTGTTATACGTTCCTCAATATCACTAGCATATTGAGCCGCAAGACTACGAATAGCATTTTTAAGGTCAGTAATCATTTCATTGCTTTAAGGACGTGTCACAATATCAGTGATAAGCCACTGCGCCTTGTCCAGTGCTTGTTCGGGCGAGCGAATGCCGTAGAGTGCTTCCACAACGGCATCCTCGATGACGCGCTCAATGTCCAGCCAGTGCGGGTGAATCGGCAGCGCCCGCGCTGTGGCGAGTTGCTGCAAAAACACGTCGCGGTACGGCATAGAACGCACAAATTCATCGTTCATAAAGCGCTTATCTGCCGGAATACCTGCGTCTTGGAACTGCTTCAAAAGATCAAGCGCCTGCTTACCGTCGGTGATGAAGAGTGCAAATCGCTTTGCCAATATCGGATTCTTGGCTTTGTAGGTCACGGCAACGTAGTTACCGCCTGCTATTGAAACGCTTTGTTTGCCGACTGCCGGAATCGGTATGACACCGAATTCCAGCCCGGGGTTTTCCTTCGCAATCTTGTCCAAAAGCCATGCACCGGAAATCCAGAATCCCAAATTACCACGAACAAACATATTGTCCAACTGCCTTTGCGTTTCGATGAAGCCTGCTCGTGCGAGCGCAAGATAAAGCATTAAGCCCTGCACGTTCTCCTTGCTGTTGATAACGGCTCTGCCACTATCGTTCAGGACATCACCGCCTGCACTCCAAAAAAATGGCAAAATCTTTTTGTGCAAACGGTGTTCGTCCGAACCGTTTGCGCCAAAGCCGTAGATACGGCTTGCGGAGCTTGTATTAGCGGCTTGCTCTGCGTCGCCCAGAGCTTGTATTGCCTCCGATGCCCGCAGAAGCTCACTGCCGGTCGCAGGTGGTTTTGCGATGCCGACTTTGCGCAAAAGGGCTTTGTTGTAGAACATCACGCGCGTATCCACGTTCCACGGAAGCGCATAGATGCTGTCTTTGTATTTTGCGGCGGGGTGCGTAAATTCAGCAAATTTCTCCAACGTGATCTTATTTTTCGATAAATTTTTCAGCACACCGCCGGAGGAAAATTGCGCCACCCAATCCGAACCTAACTCGACCACATCCGGCTCTACACCTGAGTTGAAGGCGGCAAAGAGCTTTGCTTTCCCCTCGCCCCATGTCAAATCAACAAGATTAACCTTGCATTTATTTTCGGCTTCAAATCGCGCTACGATGCTCTTCAATGCTTCGCGCTGCTTGGGTTCGCTGCGAAAATGCCAAAACGTAATTTCGTCGGGAGTGGTGATAACGTCTTCGCCCTCGCCATTGCGGGCGCATTGGCTGGAAAGCAGCAGCAGACTTGCTATTGCACAAAAAGCAGCAAGGAAACGAGGATGACGGAATAATGATGTAAGGTGCATGATAGCTTGTGTTGGGCTTAATTACGAGAGTTGGGATTTGCAAATAGTCAAAATACTGACTAATGTGGTGTAGAGTTCATCAAGTTCCTTCACATTATAGACTTGCTCATACTTCGTAAAAGCATTACGCTGAAGGCTGCCAAACTGCCAATAGAGACCATTGGAAACGATGCCAAACAGCTCCAAATCAGGGTTTGCGTTGATTTGTTGGGCGACGTAGAGTTCAACAGCACACTGCCCCCACCCGCTTGTGAAATCGTCCTTTTTTGCTTCCACGATGGCGATATAGGGCTTATCAAGGACAATTTTGCCCAGCGCAGATTGCTTGGCAACAAGATAATCCGGTGTGCCGGAGAGAACCTCGTTATACGAAATGGCTGTGTGGCTCCATAGAGCAAGCTCTTTGCGAAAAGGCTTCCATGCCTCGCGCAGAATCGGGAACAAAATGCACTCGCCAATCATCGCTTCCGAAGCATCATAGACTAATTCTTTCATATTGAAATCAATCGTATTTTTCAACTCTGAGGGTGCAGTAATAGGCGCAAGAAGTCGGTCAAATGGCGCTTCGGCATAGTGCAACTGAAATTCTTTGATGACCGCAGCAAGACTTTTGTAGGTACTAAATGCCATGATGACGAGCCTGAAAAAGATGATGAAGTGCGGCATCTATCACTGAGAGCGCATCGGTGCTTGTTTTTAAGACGGTTGTGGAGTTTTGCAAGGGCGAACTCATCACAAGGTGCGCAATATCTTCCTCCCGTCGAAGCCGCATAATACCATACTCTTCAAATGGCAACCAAAAATAATCATCCGGCACGGCAATCTGGTAGGAAAACGTCGGGATGCCTACGGAAGCCGTTTCCAGCAGTGCCATTGACGTAAAGCCGACGGCTGCGCACCTGTCGCACAGCACCTCGTCAAATGTTGCCGTGTCAAGGCGCACAATAATTGCGGGCTTTGCAGCAAAGCGCTTGCTGCTGATAATCCCCAATTCATATTTTCGTATTTCTTCCGCCCACGGTTCATGGGATTCCATCGGGTGCGGGCGAATAAGCACTTCACCGTGAAAACCCGCTTCGGTCAGGCTTTGCAACAGCACTGGCATAATCGAGAACTCATTCACGGCTTTGTCGGGGTAGTAATGGCGGATGTTCTCACAAAAAAAACGGATGCGCGAAAGCGGCGCTTGTATTTGAGAAGCCGCTTTCTGCCTTGCTTCGGCGTACTTCGCTGTAATGCTCGCTAAATGTGGATTGCCGGAAATGATGACGGTTGTGCCGGACAGCTCCGCTTCTGCTTCCTGTTTCATGCGCCCGTCGGCGACAAGGAGCATTTGCGGTGCAGAAACTATCCCATCCAACGTGAATCGCTTTGCATAATTCGACCAAAAATCAAGAATGGACACGGTCGGAATACCTCGCTCATTGGCAAACCTCACAGCGAGGCGCTCCAAGTTGCTGTTGAAACTGGTAGCTGTGAAGACCACATCGGGTTTTATCGTCTCCAAAAGCGTGATAATATCACTAGGTTCGGCAGAAAGTTCGTTGGGGAAATCCGGTGTAGCTATCGTGCGGACATAATGATAGTGAAGTGTCGGGGACTGAGGCGTAATGCGCTCCGCTGCCAGACCCAAGAGCAAACAATGGCTTTGAATGTGATTATGCTTGGCATAATGCTCAATCACGGGCTTAATAACGTTTGCACCGCCGGGGTCGTGAGCGACAAAGAGAATAGATTTCATGCTGTGTTTTCGGTCTTATCCAATAATTTTTCGTAGCCACTTGAGTTTCCCCGCATATGGCGCATAGCGGAGTTTGATGTCGAACATACTCGGCTTCGAGAGAATACCACGTTTATGGGAAAAGGTATCAAAGCTGTGTTTGCCGTGATAGCCGCCAATACCGCTATCACCCACGCCACCAAAGGGCAAGCCCGGTACAGTCAGATGCGTAACAGTGTCGTTCACACAGCCGCCACCGGAATTTGTGTTTGCAAGAACGGTGTTTTGCACATCGCTATTTTCGCTGAAAACATAGAGTGCAAGCGGCTTTGAGCGTTTATTTACAAAATCAATTGCTTCGTCCAGACGGGAATACGTCATCACGGGCAAAATAGGACCGAAAATCTCGTCCTGCATGACGTTAGCGGAGGCATCCACATTGCGCAAAATCGTTGGTGCGATGTACCGCTCGGCGGCATTGGTCTCGCCTCCCGTAAAAATGTCGCCATCGCTCAGGTAGCTCTTCAACCGCGAAAAATGGCGATCGTTGATGATGCGCGGATAATCGACGCTTTGCTCAGGATTCTCGCCGTAAAATTCTCGCACGGTTGCCCGCATTTTTTCCAAAAAAGGCTGCTCAATCGCTTTGTCGAGCAAAAGATAATCCGGCGCAACGCAGGTTTGTCCGGCATTGAGATACTTTCCCCAAACGATGCGCCGCGCGGCTACGTCGAGATTGGCGTGTTTGTCCACGAAGCAAGGACTTTTGCCACCAAGCTCAAGCGTCGTCGGCGTAAGGTTTTTTGCGGCTGCTTGAGCCACAATGCGCCCTATTTCCGTGCCGCCGGTGAAAAAAATATAATCCCACTTCTGCTCCAACAGCCGCGTATTCGTTTCCACGCCGCCTTCAACCACACTTGCGTACTCTTCCGGGAAAACACTTTTAATGAGGTTCGCTATCGCGGCAGAGGTGTGTGGCGCAAGTTCGGAAGGCTTCAGCACGGCACAATTACCTGCCGCAATCGCTCCTACAAACGGCGCAATAAGCAACTGAAACGGATAATTCCAAGGACTGATAATGAGCGACACACCGTAGGGAACAGAATATACCTTTGCCGAAGCCGGCATCACCATGAGCGATGCGCCCACGCGCTCCGGCTTTGCCCATGCGCGAAGATGTTTCAATGTGTGCTTCAAATCGTCCAGAACAAAGCCAACTTCGGTAACGTAGCCTTCAAATTCGGATTTGCGAAAGTCCTTGTAGAGCGCTTCCAGTATGGTTTTTTCCTGTGCATGGATAGCATCTTGCAAAGCCCGGAGATGCTTGATACGGAATTCAATGTCCTGCGTCTGGCGCGACTCGAAAAAACGCCGTTGCTTTTCCATAAGCCGACGGGCGGCTTCTGTGGAAATATCGTCGAGAATCGGTGCGGTGAGCGTAGCCATGATTATCTCCTCCGATACGGAATAAATGGTGGTGATGATTCAGCCAGAAATAGGTTTTACTTGTTCAGGAAAGGCGCTCCAAGAGCAACTCCATGGGCACTTCGTTAATGGGTAATTCCACGATAAATGTTGCGCCGTGATGGATTTCGGATTCGCACCAAACCTGCCCGTGCATTGCCTCAATAATTTTCTTCACAATAGACAATCCCAAGCCGGTCGAGTGTTCGCCGCCTGTCGGTTTCGCAGAAAGTTTGGCAAATTTATGAAAAAGCTGCCCTTTGTCTTCCGGCGTGAGTCCGGGTCCTTCGTCTTGAAACTCAATGCGCACGTGTGGTTGCGCCATTGGCAGCCTTTCCGCGGCATTTTTTTCGCGGCTAAAAAGTGTTGCGTGCTGGTCGTTGGACGACGAGAGGACATTCACATAGACGTTCTTACCAAGCGGAGAGTATTTTATGGCGTTAGAAATAAGATTTTCTAAGACTTGCATAAGTGCATTGCGGTCGCACATCGTCATCACTTCGTCGGAATCGTGGTTGAAGTGCAACGTAATTTCCTTGTCTTTTGCCCGCAAATAATAGCCTTCGACCACATCATTGACGACTTCGACCACATTCATCGCAATCGGATTAAACGTAAAGCGCCCGCTTTCAATAGCGTTAATGTCCAGCAAATTCAAAATCGTTTCCTGCATCCGCTTGGCAGTAATGAGAATATGATCCATCTGGTCGTTTATCTCCGGCACGGTCATGCGGGTTTGGTATTGCTGGATGATGGAAGCACTCAGAATGATGCTGGTAAGCGGGTTCTTGAGGTCATGCGCCGCAATACCGAGGAATTCATTTTTTTCGATATTGAGCTGCATCAAAACGTCGTTTTGGCGAATAATTTCGTCATGTCCGACAGAAATTTCTGCGGTGCGTTCAGCAATAATGCACTCCAAGTCTTGCTGCCGCTTTTCGACGCGTCGCTCACGCCAGCGATAGAGCGCAAATGCACCTGCTGCCAGAGCAAATACCAATGCTAATTTTGCCCATACCGTTTGCCACCAATACAGATGAGCGGAGGATTGCAGTGCGGTATATTGGTCATCTTCACTTATTGCGACATCTTGTCCTGTACTTGATTCTGTATTTGCAAATGCACTTTTTCTTTCTTGCAGACTACCTCGGCTGACTATGGTAGCAAAGCGGCGTACATATCGTTTTTTTTGTGCTGTCCTATTGCCAAATGCTTCTAAACAAAAATCACATAACGCTTCCAAACGGTTTTCGCACAGCATTTTTCGCAAACTGTTCGCCACGAAATGCTGTGGCACAAACTGCTGTGGCGTATCTTGCTGAGAAATCATATACTTCAAGTACATATTTTGCCCGCGCAATGGTGCCAGAGAGCAAATGAGCAATACATACACAAACAAAATTGCTCGTATGGCAAATGCTTGTGTCGCAAAGGAGCGATGCAGTGCTTGATTGGTTGTGCCGTGATAGTGTTGTTGCATTATCCCTAAAATTCTGTCGTGCTCTAGGCAAAGAAAGTACGTTTTAGCAAGGACATACAAAATACAAAAACTCCGCCAAAGCGCATGACATTGGCGGAGTTTTTTTGTATTTGAACAGGTTTTATTAGTTCAATTCCAATTTTTGTAATTGTTCGTCCGGTTGCGAGTGGTCGTGCGGAATGTTAGTAAAGGTCAGAACGTCTTTACCGGCCTCGTGCTCGATGCGGATTTTGTCGCCTTCTTTGAACGCGCCTGTGAGCATTTCCTCTGCAAGTTCGTCCTCGACATACTTCTGCAAAGCCCGACGGAGCGGACGAGCGCCATACTTTTCATCGTAGCCTTTTTCCGCAAGAAAATCTTTGGCAGATTTCGTGATTTCGAGCATGATGCCCAAATCGTTCACCCGTCCGAAGAGCTTCCGTGCTTGAATATCAATGATTTTGTAAATATCATCTTTTTGCAAGTGATGGAAAATAATCGTATCGTCAATGCGGTTCAGGAACTCAGGATTGAAGAGCCGTTTGAGCGATTCATCAATCGTATCTTTCATGTTTTCGTAGCGGTCATCGGTCACTTTCTCCGAGAAACCGAGTTTTCCGCCTGCTTTGATGTCGCGTACGCCGACGTTGGAAGTCATAATGATAATTGCATTACGGAAGTCCACGCGCCGTCCTAAGCCGTCAGTTAAGATGCCGTCATCAAAGACTTGCAGCAAAATGTTGTACACGTCAGGGTGAGCTTTTTCGATTTCATCCAGCAAAATGATGCTGTATGGTTTGCGGCGAACCTTTTCGGTAAGCTGACCACCTTCTTCGTAGCCAACATAGCCCGGAGGCGCTCCGACGAGACGCGAAACGGAAAATTTCTCCATATACTCGCTCATATCAACGCGAATAAGAGCATCCTCGGAATAGAACATATAGCGGGCAAGCGCTTTGGCAAGCTCTGTTTTGCCCACGCCCGTCGGTCCAAGAAACATGAACGTTCCAATCGGGCGCTTCGGATCTTTGAGTCCGGCGCGGCTGCGACGGATAGCTTTTGCGAGTTTTTGTACCGCCTCTTGCTGACCAACGACTTCGTTTGCTAATTCGTCGCCCATGCGTAGGAGCTTCGCACCTTCGGTTTCGGCAAGTTTGTTGACCGGAATACCCGTCATCATTGCCACCACGTCGGATACTTTTTCTTCATCTACCGTGAAGATAAGCGTGGAAGCAGACTCATCCCACTCAAGTTTTGCAGCTTCAAGTTCGGTCTGCAGTTTTTTCTCCAAGTCGCGGAGTCGTGCGGCTTCCTCGAAGTTTTGCGTCTTGACAACGCCGTTTTTCTGCTCTTTCACGCCCTCAATTTGCTCTTCGAGGTCAGTGATTTCTTTGGGAACAACGATATTTGCCAAGTGAACCCGTGCCCCCACTTCATCCAACACGTCTATCGCCTTATCGGGCAAGAAGCGGTCAGTGATGTAGCGCTCGGACATGTGTACGCAGGCTTTGATTGCTCCGTCGGTATAGCTGACGTTGTGATGCTCTTCGTATTTGTTCTTGATGTTGTTCAGAATCAAAATTGTCTCTTCCACCGTTGGCGGTTCAACAATAATTTTCTGGAATCGGCGGTCAAGTGCGCCGTCTTTCTCAATGTACTGACGGTACTCGTCGAGCGTCGTTGCGCCGATACATTGGATGTCGCCCCGTGCTAATGCCGGTTTGAAGATATTGGATGCGTCCAAAGAGCCGGATGCTCCGCCTGCACCAACGATAGTGTGAAGTTCATCAATGAACAAAATCACATCTTTTGCTTTTTCCAGTTCGGTCATCACGGCTTTCATGCGCTCCTCGAACTGCCCACGATATTTTGTTCCTGCGACCATTGCCGCCAAATCAAGCGTAACGACGCGCTTGTCGTGCAGCACACGCGAAACCTTTTTCTGAATGATTTGCAATGCCAAGCCCTCTGCAATCGCGGTCTTACCCACACCCGGTTCGCCAATAAGAACCGGATTGTTTTTCTTACGCCGCGAGAGTACCTGTGCTACCCGCTCAATTTCTTTGTCGCGCCCAATAACGGGGTCAAGTTTGCCTTCCACACCCATTTTCGTCAGGTCACGTCCGAAATTGTCCAGAACGGGCGTTTTCACGCGGTCGGATGGCTGTCGTTTTGTGCCGGCAGCGCCTTGCTTCTTCTCGCCTTTGACAGACTGTGTGGGCTTGCCGCTAATGATATTGTCAAGCTCTTGTCGAACAGCATCATACGTCACGTTGAACTGCGATAGAATCTGGGCTGCGATATTATCGTCGTCGCGCAAAAGAGACAGAATCAGGTGTTCGGTACCAATAACATCAGATTTGTACAGTTTTGCCTCTAAGTAGGTGATTTTGAGGACTTTTTCGGCTTGCTTGGTCAGCGGAATATTGCCGATGGTAAGCGTGCCGCCGCTTGAGCGAACTGTATCTTCGACTGCTTTTTTAATTTTGAACAAATCGGCGCTGAGATTGCGTAAAATTTTGACCGCAATGCCTTCGCCTTCGCGTATGATGCCTAGAAGCAAATGCTCCGTGCCAATATAGTCATGCCCAAGGCGCAACGCCTCCTCGCGGCTGAGGCGAATCACATCCTGAACGCGGTTGGAAAAATTGCCTTCCATAATGCGGATTCCTTGATAAAATTGGGAAAGAGTGAAAATCGTATTGAATGAATGTCGGTGAGATTGTGTTATGGGAAAATAACGGAATGTTTAGCAACAAAGCAAGGGTTAAAGCAAATGCAGCGAAATATTTTCCTCCATCACACTTTTTTAATGACGGACAACATGGATCAAAATTGGTGTTGCGACAAAGAATAATATTCTTGCTGAAAAATCATTGAGCCGTTCAAGACTTTCTGCCACGCGAATGCCTACTTATTCCTTTGCCGGGTTGAGGTTTTCTACATATTCGACGAGGGCGGTACGGCTTTGCAGCAAGAATTTCGTAAACAATTCTTCTTTCACCAAAAGCCGAAAGACCGACGGCATGACCGTATATGCAGTGTGCGCGATTGTCGTCATGGCTGCGTCATTTTCCAACATTTCTACCGTGAGTGCGCCCGACTTCTTGACGATGCCTCGCACGACAAGCGGCAGAGCGCTGGTAAACAGCTCTTGTGCTTTATCCAAATTATCCGTTATCGCTGTGCGCACCGATTCTTGGGCTTTATCTAGTTCCGCAAGTATCTGTTCTGCTTGTTCTTCGGCAAGACGCTGGGGCTTTCCGGCAAGCATTTGTGCGTAATCCTTGAGTGAAAAGCGCTGTATGCGCTGTACAATGGCATTGGTCTCTTTCACGGAAAATTCTCTTTCGTTTGAAAGCGCGGAAATTTGTAGCTTTGTGATTCACTTTTGTAAAAATACAAATAATAGTGTTGCAACACACACTTGTTTTCTCTTAACCATTTTACGGAATTGTTACGACGGAGTCAAGTGTCTTCTGCAATCTTAACGAAATCAATTCATTACATCCGTTTATTTTTAGCTTACTTTAAGGAAAATCATGTTTGAACCGCAAAAAACCTTGCTCGAAGACCTAACCGAACGCACCGAAAGCCTACGGAGGTTTCTTTGACGTTGCTGCCAAAACTGACGAAATACGGCGCTTAGAGGCAGATTCCGAAGCCCCAAACTTTTGGGATGATGCCGATGCAGCGCGAAATACGATGCAGCATATCGCTATGCTCAAAGAATGGGTAGATGGCTGGAGCGCCGCACAAAAAGCCGTCGAGGACAGCGCCACCATGATTCAGCTTGCCGAAGAAATGGACGATGCTTCGATGGAAGCAGACGTTATCGGCGAAATTACGCGCGCCAAAGAGTTGATTAACAATCTCGAACTCAAAAATATTCTCTCCGGTCCCGACGATCACCGCAACGCTATTTTGACCATCAATGCCGGTGCGGGTGGTACGGAAGCACAAGACTGGTCGCAGATGCTGATGCGAATGTATATGCGTTGGGCAGAGCGCCGAGGCTACACCATCTACCTTGCGGAAGAAGTCGAAGGCGACGTGGCGGGCATAAAATCGGTAACGCTGGAAATTCAAGGGCAATTTGCGTACGGCTATCTTA
This sequence comes from Candidatus Kapaibacterium sp., assembly GCA_025363605.1. Classification (GTDB taxonomy): domain Bacteria; phylum Bacteroidota; class Ignavibacteria; order Kapaibacteriales; family UBA4661; genus PH2015. The sequence goes on along the minus strand of JANYDO010000045.1, from coordinate 871 downwards.
AAGCGGAAAATGGTGTGCATCGTCTCGTACGAATTTCGCCTTTTAACGCTCAGGGCAAGCGCCAAACCTCGTTTTCGTCGGTGTATGTCTATCCCGAAATTGATGATACGATTGAAATCACGGTGAACCCTGCTGATGTGGAAATGGATACATTCCGCTCCGGCGGCAAGGGCGGGCAGAACGTGAACAAGGTCGAAACAGCCGTGCGTCTGCGCCACATCCCGTCGGGGATTGTCGTCTCTTGCCAACAGGAGCGTTCGCAATTCCAAAACCGTGAGCGGGCAATGAAAATGCTGAAATCGCGCCTCTACCAAAAGCAACTCGAAGAGCAAGAAGCCGCCAAAGCTGCTATTGAAGGCACAAAAAAGAGAATTGAGTGGGGAAGCCAGATTCGCTCATATGTCTTTCAGCCGTACACGATGGTCAACGACCACCGCACTGAGACAAAAGTGACGGATGTCCACGCTGTCATGGACGGCGATTTGGATGAACTTATCAAGGCGTATTTGCTGGAGTTTGGTAAGGAGAATTAGAGGGAGAATATCAGGCAATGACGTGTTATCTGACATGGTACTTGTTACGCCAGTCCTTCCGCGTAGGCTAGCCTATGCACACAAGTCTTGCAAGCTGCTTCTATACTAGCCCCCCTTGACAAAGGGGGCAGCGAACGCAGAGAGCGGGGGATTTGTCGAAAGTCGCTTCAAACCTCTAATCCCCCGTTCCCCCTTTGTCAAGCTATCCATTACCCATAAGTCAGGGAGCAAGGAATGAAGCGGGTTACGAGGGAGTAAAATGCTTTTTGGCAGCCAGCCACGTGCGGACAATATCGGTCAAACGGCTCCAACCGAGCCACAACACTTTCACGCCCGGC
>JANYDO010000039.1 GCA_025363605.1 Candidatus Kapaibacterium sp. | reverse complement strand
GAATCCCGATACTGTGTGGCAAGTTCTTGATAGCGAAGAGCATTCTGAAAGTCGCCTTGCGCCTTGTGTGCGGCTGCTAAATGCTCGGCAGACAGTTTAATGTCGGCTTTAGCATTGATTTTTTGTGCAATGGTAAGAGCCTCCGCCGCGCTGGCGATGGCACTCGCATAATCTCGCATTCTGTACTGCACTAGGCTTGTTTCATTCAGTGTTTGCGCTATGCTTTGTTGCTCGCTGTTCTCACGCTTCATTGCCAAAGCACGGCGGAGATAGAACATCGCGCTGTCGTGCTTGCCCTCCAAGCCATAGAGAACGCCGAGATTGTTGATCGAAAGCGCAATACCTTGTTTGCGCCCGATTTTTTCTTCGATTATCAAGGAACGCTTCAAAAAATTCTTCGCCTCTTCATAGCGTTTTTGCTGCTCATAGAGCAGACCGATATTGTTCAGAGCGCTGGCAGTGCCGCTCGCAACGCCATCTTGCTCGTTAATAACGAGTGCTTGCTCGTAGTAATGAAGCGCTTGTTCGAGTTTGCCTTGCTGCTTGTAAAGAATACCAAGATTGTTGAGTGTCGTTGACATTCCGCGTCGGTCGTTCAATTTCTCGCGCATAGCAAGCGCTAGAAGGTAGTAACGGAGAGCTTCGTCGTAATTGGCTTGGTCGAGATAGGTGTTGGCGCTTGCATGAAAAGCCGATGCGATACCGGCAGTATCGCGGATTTCCTCTGAGAGTTGCCGTGCTTGCATGATGTAGTCCATGCTTTCGGTATAGCGACTGCGCACGTGCATTGAGCGCCCTATTTGCAGCAAACCATCGGCAATGCCCCGTTGAAAACCACTGCGTTCTGCGATACTCAAGGCTTCGCGGGCTGTACGTTCCATTTCCACGGCATTCTGCGAGTAAAGCCTTCGAGCAAGCTGCAAGAGGGTCAATGCCCGTGTTGTGTCGTGGAGAGCGGGTTGGCGCAAGACCGTGCGAAGAGAGTCTATATCCCGTATTTGTGCAGTTGCGCTCGTCATTCCTTGCAGAAGCAAAGGAATAACTACCGAAGCGAACAACCACAGATAAAGGCGTTTAGGCATACAGAGGATGGGTCATCAGGGGGAGTGTAAGAATACTACTTTTTGCACGGACGTATTGCGCACAGACAGACCAAAGGCGAATCTGTAACCATGCTTATTCCGGCGTGGCAGACAAAACCTCAAGTGCAGCAGAAACTTCTTCCTCTAACACTCTCGATGCGGAGCGCCAATTCTCGTAGTATGCCCATAGTTCTCGAAGAATATGCACCGACAAAAAGAGAATGGAGGCAAGTGCAAATCGCTCACGTGGTGACGGTGATAGAGTAGGCATAATGTACCGTAAGTGTAGATGAAAAGAAACTGTCATTGATGTGCTGTGCGTAACGGACTGGCAGGTAAAATACAAAAAATCCCGCAACATTACGCATACCTTTCTCAAGGAACGGTAAGGCTTCAGTTTTGTTTTGAGGTCATGGGTTTCGTATTTTGCTTGCAGACATAAAGCACTATCCCGCTTCAACCATCCATTCTTCCGAAACTATGATACGTTTGCTGATTCTTTCTTGTGGTCTTCTGTTCGGAGCAAGCCTTCGTGTGCTTGCCCAACATACGACTTTGACCACGCCGCGTATTCTCTCACTGCAAGAACGCGCAGAACGACAAGATTCTATATTGGGACTACGATTGCAACGTCTCGCGCCGGAGATTATGCGGCGTGAAGGCATTGATATGTGGGTGATTATCGGACGTGAGTACAACGAAGACCCTGTGCTGCGCACGATGCTCCCCGCAACATGGCTTTCGGCGCGTCGGCGGACGATGTTAGTGCTATTCGATAAAGGTGACAACAAAGACACCAAAGCGCAAGGCGTAGAGCGTCTTGCGGTGGCGCGGTACGACGTGGGAACGGCGGGGAAATTCTTTCGCAGTGCATGGAATCCCGCCAAGCAGCCCGACCAATACAAGCGTCTTGCGGAATTGATTGCCGAGCGAGTACCGAGGCGGATTGCGCTGAATCGTTCTGCTGACTTTGCTCATGCCGACGGACTGACCGAAACGGAATATCAAGCCTTTCTGAAGGCATTGCCCGTTGAGTTTCATAACCGTATTGTGTCGGGTGAGCGTCTTTGCGTCGGGTGGCTCGAAACGCGCTTGCCGGAAGAAATAGCGTATTTCCCTGACCTTTGCAAAATTACTCACGCTATTATCGCCGAAGGTTTTTCGCGTGAGGTGGTCAAGCCGGGCGTGACGACCACAGAGCAGATGGAGTGGCGCTTCCGTGAGCGTATTAATGCACTTGGCTTGCAAACATGGTTTCATCCGTCTGTTTCCATCCAACGTGCCGACCCGATTGCCAATACCACTGCGCCCGCGTCAGCAAAGCCCGGCTCGGAGACAATTCAAGAAGGCGATGTACTTCACGTGGACATTGGCGTTTCGTATTTGGGATTGAACTCAGACGTGCAGCAGCACGCATACGTGCTGAAACGTGGCGAGACAGACGTTCCCGCCGGAATCAAAAAAGCATTTGCTAATGCCAATCGCACACAGGACATTTTGCTCAAACAATTCAAAGTCGGCGCAACGGGAAACATGATGCTGAAAGCCGCTCTGGAACAAGCCGCGAAGGAAGGGATTAAGGCTACCATTTACACGCATCCCATCGGAGCGCACGGACACGCTGCCGGCCCTTCCGTCGGAATGTGGGATATGCAAGCAGGTGTGCCGGGTGCGGGCGATTATCCTCTTTTCCCGAATACTGCCTATTCCATCGAACTTAATGCCGAGACCGCCATTCCTGAATGGGACGGAAAGCCCTTACGGATTATGCTGGAAGAAGATGCTTTTTTTCTGAATGACCAAGCAGGCGCACAATATCTGGACGGACGGCAGATGGGCATGATTTTGATTAAGCCCTAAACGTTACAATCGGAGGGGATTGTCTCGTCCTGAAAAAAGTTAATACGAAAACAATCACCTTTTATCAGATGAAGTTACGCTTGTGCAGAAATCGGGTGGACGACGGAACGCGGATTATCAGGATTTTCATCAGGAAATATACCTTATTTCTCTTTCTGTCATAAAAGCAAAGAACGGTCTTCAAAGAATCTTGAAAATCTTGACTGAATCCAAATAATCCGCGTTCCGTCGTTCCCTACTTTTGACGATAAGCGTAACTTCAGCTGATATTTCTCATGCCCAAAGGCTTGTTGGCGAGTATCGCCCCAAGGCATTTCTTGGCGATAAAGGCTATGACGCTGAGCATTTTTTGGAGTTCTTGAACCAAAACGATATTGAGCCGGTTATTCCTCCCAAGTCGTTCGCGTACCCGGGCAGCGCATATATGACAAAAACTTGTACTGTGACCGCAATAAAATTGAGCGAATATGGAATCGCCTGAAACATTATCGGCGTATTACCACTCGGTATGACAAAACAGCACGAAACTATCTGTCCTTCGTTTTTTGGGCAAGCACCATCCTATGGCTCTTGTAGAATTTGTATATACGACCTAGGGCGGGTTCGGTGTCAACCTTTTTTAGGACGACTCACCCCCTCACTTCTTCGCTTGCAATCCCTTAAAAATAGCAGGGTCTTCTTGCCCCAAGCGCCAGCAAGAAATGCCGCGTAAGTTGTACTTTTTAAGCAATTCCAAACGTGCCTGAAACGACCGCGCATCCTCGAAGTAGATATGTTCGTAAATGTCGTCGCGCTCAAAAACGCTCACATACATTTTGTCGCGCTCATGCCATTCCATGCGCCCGCCGTTGCTTTCGGCAATGCTCACCGCGTCGGGATAATTCAACGAGCGTCCCCACGCCGTGACCGTCTGCGGATTGGTAAAAGATGGGAACCAATAATCGGAATACAACGCCAAACCAAGCGAGACTTTTTCTTTCGGCACTTGCTGAAGAATATACGTCAAGCAGCGTTCCATCCACGCATAGCCCGCCACCGGACCCGGCGTAGTGCGGCGTGTGTGCTGGTCGTAGCTCATAAACGAGATAAAATCGGCGATTGTGCCAAGTGCTTTGTAATCATAGCCACCGCGCCAGTATTCGTACATCCATTTTTGATAATCTCCCACGCCCGCATAATCACTTGCCCGCGGCACAACGGCAATACTAATCGAAAAGCCGTACTTCTTTAATGAATCGGCGGCACGCTTGAAAAATGCCGTAAATGCGTCTCTATCGGAAACGTGGATGTTTTCAAAGTCATACTGAATACCGTACCAGCCTTCTTTGCGGCAAAGCTCTACCAGCGTCGAAACGCAGCGTTCTTGCGCCTCGCGGCTCGTCAACACCTTGTGCAGCATTTCCTGATTAAAGCCCGGATTGACAATGAGCGGCATAATTTTCACGTTATGCTTTTTTGCTACTGCCGCGACGCGCTTCTCTACGCCTCCCCACACAACGCCGTCCTCGTCCACCTTGAGACACTGCGGTCCGATAATATCAATGTACTGCGCATTGCGTTCAAAACTGCGGAATGAATCTTCCGAAGCGTCCATGTAGAAAATGCGCTCGCCGACATTTTGCTGGGCAAAAGCCGTAACAACACTAGCAAGAACGATACACAGTGCGAGAGATGCACGAGAGAAGAAGCGATAGTTCATG
>JANYDO010000524.1 GCA_025363605.1 Candidatus Kapaibacterium sp. | reverse complement strand
ATGCGAGATGCCATGCCTGCTTTCGTGAAGCGCACCGTCGAAGGCACTTCAGGAGCGCTTTCTGAGAGTGCTGCTGTGAAATTTACGTTCAATGGTTGGGCAAAATACGACAACTGGCACTTCGACAACGCTATTGCACACACCGTGAGTCCGCAAACAGGCTGGAACATCATCGAAGCGAAGTTTGATAAACGGCACGTGGTCTTGGAAGGCGGCGCGATTGACGTGAACGGCATGGGAACACTGCTCACCACCGAAGAATGTCTGCTTGACCCGCAGGTGCAAGTGCGTAATCCGGGCATGACCAAAGCAGATATGGAGCAAGCGCTCAAGGACAATCTTGGCGTAACGAATGTTCTCTGGCTTGGCAAGGGCATTGCCGGAGACGACACACACGGACACGTAGACGACCTCTGCCGCTTCGTGAACCCCACGACCGTCGTGCTGGTGCAAGAAGACACGCCCTACGATGCAAACTACCGTGCCTTGCAGGAGAACCGCGAGCGTCTGGAAGGAATGCACTTGGAAAACGGTAGTAAAATTGACATTATTCCGCTTCCCATGCCCGAACCGCTCGTCTTTGACGGGATGCGGCTTCCGGCAAGTTATGCAAACTTCTACGTCTGTAATCACGCCGTGCTTGTACCGACCTTCAATGACGAAAACGACCGCACAGCGCTTGGCATCTTGTCGGAGCTGTTTACTGACCGTCCTGTCATTGGTATTCATGCGGTAGATTTAGTCTGGGGCTTGGGAACGCTGCATTGCCTCACGCATGAAGAGCCGGCGTAAATAGTAGAGATTATCTAAGTTAGCGTTTTGTCATTCCCGCGAAGGCGGGAATCCAGCATCAACACATAGCTCCTGCCAAATATTCGGTGTGCTTTGCACCGTCATGTGTTCCTAGATACCCGCCTTCGCGGGTATGACAGTCCTATCCATAATAACTTGGATAATGTCTAGTGAATAGGGATAATGTTAATTTTCTGTACTACTTACTGTTTCTCACCCCACCAAACGCAAGAATCCATCGGCATCCAAACGCCCACGCACTTCCGTGAGCGACCACATCCCCTCATCGTCTCCGTCCTGCACGGCGCTGAAGGGCGCACCAATACGCACGAAGCCTTCTTCGCCGAGGGGTTTTTCCAAACCTGTTGTTGGGTCAATAATTGAAAACGCGCAGCCCGGAAGCGGCATCCCGACTGTGCCCGGCTTCGTACCGATTTGCACACTCCAATCACCCGGACTCATCGCGTCCGGTACGTTTACCGCTGCCACTGGCGTTATAGCGGTTGCGCCAAACCCTTCATAAATATGGACACCGAACTTTTGCTTGAAGTTCGCTTCCGTGCTTGCCTCCAGCGTTTCGGTGTTGCCGTTGCTGCCCGTGACGGCAAATCGCAACCTGCCAAACATAAGCGGATGAAGCTGTTCGCTGGTAGCAAAGACGCGCAACTGCCACGGTTCAGCAAAAAGTAAAGTGGCATCGGTCATAGCAGAGAGTTTGCCAAGCGTGATAATATCAACATTTTCAGCGCAAACAAGCGCAATACCACTCACAAGCGGCATCAGTACGGAAGTCAGCAAGCCGAATGCCGTGCAAAGCGGCAGCACCGCAAGCGCTGTGTCGTCGTCATGCGGATTCAGCGTCTCAGTGATTTGCCAAATCGTGGTCATCAGGTGTTCATGCGTAAAGGATACCGGACGCAGCGTTTCGGCTTTTCCGGCAAAGACTGTGACGGCGGGTGCAGCACTTGGGCGCTTTGTGAAGTAGAGCGCCTTCAGAAGCGCATTGGGCGTGACGCGAAGGAACAAACCCTTCAGGAATGAAGGTTTGAAGCTGCTTACCAGCTCATCGAAAAAGACCAGATGCAGAGATTGACCGAGGGGCGCGATAGCGGGGTAACGCTGCGAACATTCTTCCCAAAAACTCTTGGACGTAACGACCACGCGCAGAGATTCCATGCGGACTCCGGCGAGAATATCGTCGGCAGAATTGGTGTAGTCCAGCAAGACAGGCGTTTGGCTGTTCATCATCAGTGCCAACGTCGTGATTACGCCTTCGGCGCTTGTCGGGAGTAGCACGCCGACCTTCGTGTCGTAGTTCTTGCCGCGCTTCAGTGCTTGTGCGCAGGTGATGGTTTTTGCCAAAAGATTGATGGATGTAAGACGACGTTTGTCGCGGTTCACAAGCGCAACGTCAAGCGCAAAGCGTCGTGAGGTGGTAAGAAATGCCTCATGCACCGAACCAAGCGTTTGTGCGTAGTCGCGCCATGCGTGTATCGAAAGTTCGGTCACTTTTTGCTTCACTTCGGCTGCGGTGCTGCTGGCGACAATGCGTTCTCCGAAGGCAACTGTCACGAAGCGTTTACCGCGCTTGGCGCTATGTAGGATGCCGCTCTGCTGCTGATGTCGCGTGGCGTAAGAAAATGCTGTTCCCCATAGCCCGCGCAGGTAAAAGGGTACGATTACCGCTTCTTCACCGTGCTGATTGAGTTGCAAACCCTCTAGCGCTCGCTCAAAACCTCGCTTGAAGACCGCAAGTTGTCCGTTGCGGCTGATGCGTCCTTCGGGGAAAATGGCAACGACTTCGCCGCGTTGGAGCGCTTCGCGGACTTTTGCGAGTGAATCGTCGGCATCTTTGCCCGGTGCAATTGGAATCACGCCAAAAATCTTGAGTAAACCCTTCAGCACTGGCATTTCGTAGATAGAGCGCAGCATCACATAGCGAATCGGGCGCGGGCAAGCGATTTGCAGCACTGCCCAATCGAACCAAGAAGCATGATTGCCCAGAAGCAAGACTCCGCCTGTGCTGGGAACGTTTTTCATGCCCAGAACCCGTAACGAATATCGCTGCGAAGCCATAACCGTAACGACGTACCGCACGAACATCTGCGGCAAACGCGACAGCGCAAACGCCGTCCCGAAAAGCGCCACCACCGCCATTCCGTAAAGCATCCAGACGCTGTCCAGTTGGTAGGCGCTGGTCAAAATTGCCGTGATGACCAGAAACGCCGACATGAGCAAGTTTTGCATGAAGTTGTTTGCCGCAAGCACCGTTCCTGCTTCGTCGCTGCTAGCGTTGAATTGAATCAGCGCGTTCAGAGGAATGAGAAATAAACCGCCCATAATGCCATAGACAAGGAATAATGCCGCAAGCAACCAGAGCGAATGCACCGAAGGCAGAAGAAAAAGCGAAACCGTGATGCCGAGCGCACCAAGCGGCACAATACCTGTTTCGATAAAATCTTCCGAGGCTTTGCCCGCAATGAACGAACCGATGATAATGCCCAAACCACCAATGCCCATCAGTCCATTGGAAATGGTCGTGTTGTGAACGCCAAGAGTTTCTTTGAGATAGGCAGGAAACGAAGCAAGCACGACCTGATTCACACCCCAGAAAATCGCAATACCGACAATGCTTAACCAAATCACCTCCGACGACCGCACACCGCGCAGGTTCTGGCGTAGATAGCCAAAGCTCACATATTTGCGCGTGTCGAAGTGCAAGTGCGTATCTGCGTCGCGCTTGCGCGGAAGGCGCAGAGTAAGCAAAAATTCCACAGTGGAAAATGCCACAAGCAACCACCCAAGCGGAGCGATGGACTGCACGAGCGCATGAATAGTCGCCGCATCGGGCGCAATAAACTGCTCAAACAACGCTGAAAACGCCACCGTACCGCCCAGAATGGCAATAATCGTTACGGCTTGCACATACGCATTGGCGTTGGCGATATTTTCTTTGCCGGTGAGTTCCTTGATGTAGCCATATTTTGCGGGAGAATAGAAGGCAGCTTGCACACCCAGAAGCAGCGTCATAGCGAAGGCGAGTTCAAACCAACCCATGTAGTACGAGAGCGTAATCATGCCCGTCAGCGGAATCGCACACGCCGCCGCGACTTGAATAATGCGCTCTTTGGGAAATTTATCTGCCAGAAAGCCTGTCGGAGTGAAGAAAAGCACAAACGGCAGTACGATACAAGCATTCACGAGGGCTGTGAGGACAATCTGCGTTGTGCCGTCGTAAAACTTAAAAATCGTGTTTTGGATGATGATTTTATGCCCTAAATCAGTAAAGGCATTCAGGAAAGCAATAATGAGGTATGCCGCGAAGCCGCGTATTTTCAGGAGTTTGAGCATGGTAGCAAATGGTTGTTTTTTGAACGCGGATTTGACGGATGAAACGGATATTCACGGTGGAAAGTCGCAGAAGTTATTACTAAAAGACTTTCTACATTCAAAATTCAATACTCAAAATTCAGAATTTCTTCAAGCATCCCCGCGCAGTTTGCGGATTTTGAGGCGAATTTGCTGTAAGAGTGTTGAACGTGAGAACCGCGCCAGTGCTTGCGTGTACATTTGGATAGCATCGTCTTTGCGTCCTTGGAGCGCGAGTGCGTCTGCACCATACATCATCGCAAAATCACCCAGCGTTCCTTCAGGAAACTGCTCTAAAAGCTGTGCAAAGAGCTTGCCTGCTGCTTCGTAATGCTTACGGCGAAGTTCGATGCTGCCCGCTTTCAAAAGTGCTTGTTCGCCAATGTTGGCATGGGAAGCGTTCGGTTTGACGGTACTTGCAAGGCTTGTATAGGCAGCAATAGCTTCGTCCAGTTTTTCCTGCTTTTCGAGCAGTTCGGCAGTAGCAAAGCGTTTGACGGCAGCCTCGCCGTCAGGGGTGCGCTTTTGCTCCAGCAGCGCAAGGCGCTCCAGTGCGTCGTTGGCAATGTCGGCGTTTGTGTTCGCGGCGAGTTTGGCAAAGCGGCGGTCGGCAGAATCAAGATTGCCGCTGAAGTATTCCAATTCAGCAAGGCGAAACTCTGCTTCGTCACATTCGGAGCGCATACGAGCAAAGGTTTGAAGCGTCGCGCGGAAGGTTTCGGCGGCTTTGTCCATGCGGTTTTGCTGAACGTACAACTGTCCCAAATCCACCGAACCACGTGCAGCTACTGGAAAAGCGCGATAAAGCTGCACCAACTTGATAAATTCTTGCTCCGCAGCATCAGGCTTTTTCAGATTGTCCAGCGTTATCCGTGCAATGCGGTATTGCGATTCTGCGGCGTATTGTGTGCCGGGGTAGTCAGCCGCCACAGCGCGGTAGCGACTGATAATGCCGTTTAGTTCTGTTTCGCTGAACGTCGTACCGGCTGTCTTTGCATCTTCCAAGCGACTTTCCATCGTGCGGGCATAGCCGTAGAAGGCGGAGAGCGCATTGGGATTCAAACGCCCCTTGTCAATCACCAAGCCGTAGCCCTTCAGCGCAGCATCGAAATAGCGCTCTTGACGGGCTTTCTCAGCAAACATCAGCAATTCACGTCCTTGCGCATTCAGCATATTGTCGAGGCGCTGCGTAATGTCGAGTGCGCGATTGTAATCTTTCATTTCCCGCAGAACCCAAGCGTAAAGGCGTTGAAGCAGAAAATTATTCGGTTCGGCGGTCGTAGCTTTTTCCAGCACATCGCGCGTTTGCTCTACGCCTTTGGGACTAATGAGATACGCAGAAATGCGACCTTGGGCGGTGTTAAGATTATTGGTCTGTTTTAGGAAAACGAGGGTTTCTTGCGCCCCGGCGGTAAAATTACCAACTGCTCCGTAAAATTGGCTAAGGTCGTCGGAGAACAGCACCGCCGACGCAAGGCGGATACGGGCTTGGAGGAGCGTGGCAATCGCAAGTTCAAATGCGCGATTGGCAGATTGTGCGCGGGCAATCGTTATGTACGCCTGCTGCACTGCCGGAGCGGTGGCGAGGGCATTTTTCCATGCTTCTTCTGCTTGTGCGGTTTTTCCGGTTTTCCAGAGAAGATCGCCCTTCAATGCTTGTAAGTCCGTTGAACGCAGGACGTTCTGCGGTGTGCGAGCGATTTGCTCATCCACAAGCGGCAGCAAGGCTGCGGGCTGATTCAACGCTATAAGCGTTCTGGCAACGCCATCGAAATATGCCTGTTGCGCTTTGTTGGATTCGTAGAGCTCTTGGTAAATGCGTGATGCGCTCCGAATATCACCGCTTTGTTCGTAGGATTCCGCCATGCGGAGTTTACGCTCTTCCGTTCCCGGTTGAGCCAAAAGTGTCGGGACAAATGCTGGAAAAGCGCACAGGAAGAGAGCAGCCAGAGAGAAGCCGCCGACGACGACGACGAAGTATTCGTGAAATCCTTTGCGAGGCGCAGTGGACGTGGTGTTCATAAAAGACACATAACCATAGTGAAGAAAAATATCATCTACACGGTAAGATACGAACATTCGGGCAAAAAGTTGAATGTGATTCGCGTTCAGCGCTGAACAACCAGCACTGAAGAACCAGCGCTGAACAACACAGATGTTTTCAAATTTTGCTTGACTGGTCGAGCAACTTCGTCAGTATTAGCTGTGCTGCTTCGATGCGGCTTTTCAGTATCGGCTGCATTGGAGAGGAAATGTGATGAGTAAAAAAGGACAAAATGTTGAGTATGTCAATACACTCCACCGGTGTTGCGCCAACGTTCATAGCACCGCGAAGATGAGAATACAGTTGAGTATTCCAGCCCAAGACCGCCAATACTGCTGCTACGGATAGTTCTCGAATACGTGCTGGAAGCTCTCCGCGACTGAGAGTTTTTCCGTATCCTTCGACAATCATCCATTCGGCAAGGTCAGGGCTAATGGCATGAAGATTGCGGCGCATTTTGTCGTATGCACTTGTGTAAATTTGCTGGCACAACTCTTGTCCTCGTTTGGTGAAAAGCGATTCATCGAATGTTGATACTCGCGGTGGTACAAAGTCCATTCCACGCTCTTGGCAAACACTTAGTAAAACAGAAAGTCCCTCAAGAGCCGACGGAAAGCCCGCGAAAAGGTAGGTTTGCAGAAGAGCTTCATAGAATGAAAGCGGCGTGGTATTGTACGCAAAACCGCTCGCAATCGTCGCACGGAGCAATATCGGTTCGTTGAGCGCGGCGGCGGCGGCGGCAAGTATCACTGCTTGTTCATGCGGAAATAAGACTTCGGATTGTTTCAAAAGTTCGTGGAGAGACTTCTCCACATCGCTTTGAGAATCTACATTTCTTGAAGAAGCTGACAATTCTTGATGGTTGTGCATTTGCATCATAACAGCAATTTTGTATATTGAGGTTGAGAACTACAATCTTTGGTGTGGAAATTTTAGAGTACCATTGTGCAGTGGTAAAAGCATTATGCAAAAGGATGGCATATTGCACAATTGCATATCCGACGATACATTTCAAATCTACAAAAATTGCATGGTTTCTGTACCGAACTTTCGAGAGTTTACACGCTTTCATCAGGAAAAATTTTCTGTCCGATGCGGAAAGACTTGCTATGAGCAGTGCTCTTTTGTATTTTCGGGCAAGTCATAGTTGTTCTGTTGTTCTTGGGCAATTATGTTTTTCCCTTTCTGCATAGACCTCAGCCAATATCAGCCAATAATTGTATTTTGATAGATTCCGATAGACATTAGAAGATTTAGACAGCAAGCAACATAATCTTGATTCACTCCATACTTCTCGCATTCGCGTTATGGTCAAACTCATACGCTCATCTATTCGCTGGCAGATTGCTCTTGTAGCAACGCTTGCCATTGCAGTTCTAACGGCGTTCAACGTCGGAACGTCTTCATTCCAGCAGCGCAAGAGCGGCTCAGTGCTGATGGAGGACGAAACTAAGGCAATTGCGCTGATTGCGGCTACGTCTGCGGTGCCGGGGCTGGACTTTGACAATCGGCAGTCCGTTTCTGATGCTGTCGAGGGGGTATTGCAGTTACCCAATTTCAGTTTCATTATTGTCAAGAAAAAAGCTGGTGATAGCATCTATGCGAGTGGTTTTGAAAAATGCCCGGCGCAGTACCGCGAACTAAAGCCGCTTATCGAAAACACGGAAACAGCCTTTTCAAGCGGTGGCGATGCGGTGGCGATTGTACCGATTATGTCCAAAACAAAAGAGAAAATTGGCGAGGTAGTGCTGGGTATCAACACAAAAACGATGACCGAAAGCGTCACGCGAAGTGTCGGTGCATTGGCGCTTATCGGCATTGCCGGCGCGATTGCGTGTTCGCTTATCATTTTATTCTTTGTGCAAAGAATTGTCGCCGGTATTCGTAAACTCAGCAATGCAGCGCAAAAGGTGAGCGAAGGCGACCTGAAGCAATCCGTAGAAAACGCATCCCTCAATGAAGTGGGCGACCTCAGTCGTGCTTTCAACGTCATGGTCGGGCGTATCCGGCAATCCCAAGAAGATACCTATTTGCTCTTGCAGCAAACAGCCGAGCAGAATCAAAAAATCGAAGAAGCGGCGAATAATGCTCACGAAGAACAAGAGTATCTCAAGCATCAGGTAAGCCGCATCTCTGTTGTGCTGGAAGCGATGTATAATAACGACCTGAGCCATCAACTGGAAGTTCATCGTAACGATGATGTAGGCAAATTGGTGTCGGTGCTGAATACGACGATTTTGGGTTTGCGCCGAATGATTGCGCAGATTGGTGCTACGTCTAGTCGTGTGGCGCGGTCGTTTGAGCAGATTGCGAACGCATCGGGCGAAATGGCTGACCGCAGCGTACAGCAAGCCCGTCAGACCGATGAAGTGGTTTCTTCCATTGAGCAGATGACGGCTACTATCAACGAAACGGCGCAAAACATCAACAAAACAACGCAGCTTGCGAACGATACGATTAAAATTGCGAAGAGTGGTCAGGAAACCGTTATTGGCACAGTAGAAGGTATGCGCCGCATTGCAGAAATCGTAACGGAAACGACCCAGATGATTGACAAACTCGGTACGTCGTCAGCGCAGATTGGTGAAATTGTGCAGGTAATTGAGGAAATCGCTGACCAAACAAATCTTCTGGCACTGAACGCCGCTATTGAGGCTGCCCGTGCAGGTGAGGCAGGGCGCGGCTTTGCGGTTGTTGCCGATGAAGTCCGCAAACTTGCCGAGCGTACGCAAAAGGCAACGAAAGAAATCAGCAAAACCATCCGCACAATTCAGCAAGACACCAGTACGGCTGTGGAAGCCGCGCAATCCGGTGCAGAACAAGTGCGCTCCGGTATTGACCTTGCCGAAAATGCCGGTAAAGCTCTTGAAACTATCGTTTCGAGTATTCGCAAAGTAGGCGATATGATTTATCAAGTTGCTGCTGCTGCCGAAGAGCAGTCCGTGACGGCAGAACACATCAGCCGCAACATTGATGCTATCTCGCAAGTGACGAACACCAATCTTCAAATCGTACAGAATGTCGCAAAAGATACCCGCGAACTCAACGGCGAGGTGGGCGATATGCTGGGAACAATAGAGCAGTTCTACCTTGGCGAGGATATGCACGCAACAAACTACCAAGGCACAACGCATTTGCAAAGCGCTCAGTCAAAATTGCTTAGTCAGAAAAAGTAATGGTCGTATGGCGATGTGTTCGGAAAGAGCATAGAGCAATTGCAGGCAAAGAAAAATCAATCCGCTTGGATACTTCATCAGGTATCAAGCGGATTTTTTTTGTGGAAGCAGTGTCAAACTTTTTATGCCATAGATGACGACCAACACACATTCCAAGCCTAGCGACATAGACGCTGCCAGAAATGCCGTATTCACAGGAAGTAACACACAAATTCCTGCAAAAGCGCACAGTGCCAAGGCAAGAGTGCCATTGACAAAACGCTCTGCTTTGTGGGCGAGGAGATAGGGTTCGAGGATATTGAGAAGTGTTTGGAGCAGGAAAAGCCACGCCACCAGACGTAGAATTGGCGCAAGATGAGCAAAGCGTTCGCCATAAACTAGCCAAATCAAGCCGTCCGAGGCGACATATAAAACCACACTGCCCAAAGTGCCGATAAATGCGCCCGCCAGAAGCGCTTTGCCAAGTGTTTCCGAATCTTGAGAGCGTACAAAACGCGGCAAAAGCACCGTAAAAAGCGCACCCGGCAAAATCCGAAGCGCAATGGTGAAGCGTATTGCAGCACTAAAATATCCCACCTCAGTTTGTGTGGCAAGCAGCGTAAGAATATAAATGCCCGCACGAGATTGTACGATACCGAGAGCTTGCATAGCAACAAACATCAAATGTTCTATCGAAAAAGGGATGCTACCCCGAAGAACAGGGACAGAATCACGGCGATAGTTCTGCCTCAAATAGCGCATAAAAGCAAGGCTTTTGGCAATTTCACCAACAACAAGACACGCGATAACAGCGCCAACCACCAAAACTGGAGAAAGCGCCTGCGAACGGACAAAAGGCAACATCAAAATACCCACTGCCAATAAATGCGACGCAAGAGTCAAGCTATTTTCCACCCGCGCAATTGCTCCGAACTGTTGCAAACCGCGCAGTGCGTGAGAATACGTGCTTGCCATACCGCGAACTAATGCCCAAACGCTATACAGTACGAGCGGTAGAATGAGATGCGCAGTGCTTTGTATTTGTAGATGTGCCGCACTGTTTTGTGCCAACAAAGACACAACCCCATACCCAACGCTAAAAATACTCGTGGCAAGAAGCCAGAGACGCAATTTCGCGCCCTGTGCAGTGATAATGTGTTGGTAGAGGTTGTCGGGAGTCTGACTGATGAGGAGCGGTAGGCGTGTCTCGTAGCCCCAGTCAATAACGGCAAGCAAGAGAAGTCCAAACGAGGAGGCGGTCGTAAAAATACCGAGCGCTTCGGCACCCACAATACGTACCATTGCTATCGGTAGAAGCGTTCCGCCTAGGAGCGTTCCGGCATGAACGGAAAGAAGTGCCAAAAAGGATTGGACGAAGGACGAGCGGAATATCTTCACGGGAGAGAACAAGGCACGTTAGTCCGTGCCAACGAGGTTAGGAAACTACGTTACCAAGCGTTGCTTTTCCACAGCGGAAAGCGGATTGGCAGAAATTTCAAGAGAGCGTAGTTGCACAAGGCTTACAATCTCTTCGGGAAGTGTGGTGAGTTTATTGCCATTGAGCA
>JANYDO010000502.1 GCA_025363605.1 Candidatus Kapaibacterium sp. | reverse complement strand
CCGTCTTTGGTGCGGTAAACACCGCGCTCTTTATTGGAAGCGAAAGGATTGCCCAGCACTGCCGCGAAGGCTACATCGGGGTTTGAGGGGTGAACGATGACCGTACCGATTTGCCCGATGCTTTTCCAGACGTGCTTCCATGTTTTTCCGGCATCGGTGGATTTGTACAAGCCATTGCCCGCGGCTACATTGCCGCGAATATTCGCCTCACCGCTTCCGACGTAGAGTACATTGGGGTCGGATAGCGCAACAGCGATAGCACCAATCGAAGCGACGGGCTGGTCGTCAAAGATAGCTTTCCATTTCATACCGCCGTCGGTGGACTTCCACACGCCGCCGGAGGCTGTGGCTGCGTAGTAGGTGAGTGCATCGCCCGGAACGCCCACCACGCGTGAGGTTCTGCCACCGATAGCAGGACCGATGTTGCGGAATTTTAGGTTCTTAAAGCGCGTCGTGTCGCGTGGGGCGAGGTCTTGCGCCGAGAGGCTTTCAGAGGAAAGCGAATACATACACAGACATACTGTGCAGAGTAGGCGGAAAGCGTTCTTCATAGCGAAAAAAGATAGTGAGTAAGGTTGTGGTAGGTTTGTTCCCTATGCTGCAAATCTACGATAATGGCGGCTTTTTTGGTGAGGTTTTAGAAGTGATTTCAAAAAAATACCCCAAAAATCAAACATCCAATGTTCGTTTTTCGGGGTGAAGTTCGTTCAATCTCGAAGAGTATTGCCTATGATTTACGCTCCTTGAACACCATGTCCACACACACCACTGCTGCCAGAATCATCATGCGGAGCGGATTCTGTGCGCCGAGAGCAGGACTCATGCCGAGAACGTAATTATCGGCTGTGGTGAAGAGTTCTTTTGCCAGCCCCGCCCATGTCTTACCGATGCGAGCCACTTCTTCTTCGCCGCCGCCGGTGAGGCGAAGGAAGCGAAAATCCCACGCCAAAAAGCTGCCGCGCAGCATGAGAACGACGTTTCCGTTCGTATCCAAAACTTCGATTTTCTTGCGTGGGAAAGAAAAGCGCTCTTGGAAAGCCCCTACAAACATATCATTTTCATCGAAGACTTCTACCCGTGAAAAGAGAAAGGAAATGCCCCGCGAGACGCGAATGACTCTGCGTCCTGCGCCGTCGCGGACGGTGACATCGAAGGGGGTGAAGGTCTTGAAATCAGTGAAACGCAGAATTTTTGTGACAATGCCCAAATCTTCTTCGGTGCTTTGCATGAGCAGTTCACCTGATTCAGGATGGAAAAAGTCATAGCTGTTAGCGGCTTTGAAGATGCCGACTTTTTCTTTGACGGCAAAGGCATCGTTGTTGGCAAGAAGTGGGTGCATACGGTTGAATAAAAAAGGTGAAGGATGAAAGTGTAAATATGGCTTGCGGTAATCGTAAATACTGAGTTTTAAGCGTGTGGCATCACCCACACTTCGCCATCGTCGAAAAATTCTTTTTTCCAAATCGGGACGCGCTCTTTGAGCGTATCAATGATGTACTGGCAGGCAGCAAAGGCATCGGCACGGTGCGGGGTAGAAACCGACACCACAACCGCAATGTCGCCCGTCTCAATCACGCCGTAGCGATGGTGCGCGGCTATGGCAATCGTGTTCCAGCGTTCCTCGGCTTCCGCGCAAATTTCCCGCATGACCTTGAGCGCCATTGGCGCATAGACTTCGTATTCAAGCCGTTGAACGGCTTTTCCTTTGGTCTGATTACGAACAGTGCCGATGAACACATCCACTGCGCCGCAGCGCTCGTCTTGGACGGAAGCGATGATGGCGGCTGTGTCGAGAGGCGATTCGCTGAGTTGTACATCAATCATAAATGGTGAAAAAATTAGCCGCCACTCACAGGCGGGATGATAGCAAGTTCGTCGCCGTTTTTCAGCGTTGCGTTTCGCTCGGCATACTCGGCATTGAGCGCCACGAGAAACGACGGCAGTTGCGCGAGTTTCGGGTGTTCCGTTTGTAAGCGTTCAAGCGCATCGTGGACGCTGGCTTTTTCGGGCAAGTCCACGTGAAGTTCGTTTGCGCCGACGAGTTCGCGCCCAAGGGCGAAGAATTTTATGATGATGGTCATTGATTTAGGTTTGAATGGTGCTTAATAGTAGTATTTTTTGAGGACAACATCAAATTTCCCACGCAGGGGAAAACCTACATAACGTACTGCAAAATTTCCTTGACAACGATTCTTTACAGTATCAAATTGGGTAATATTAATGAATCCTTCTACCGGAAGCATTTGGTCGGGATAATCATGGTTATAGTATCGCCGATACTCATTGACGTTCATATTTCCTTGTCTCAGCAAATCATCGAGGTATTGATTAAGTATGTATCGAGAGCTATATCCGGTGTAAGACATTGTTGCCATTCCGATAGGTGAAGACGTATTTAAGAGCCTAACAATCGGATAACTTCCTAGACCATGAAAACGGATGAGTTGGAACGAGATAAAGTCAGTGCTATAGGCACTTGGTATGGTTTGGGGGGCGGTTGAGAGATTTATTGATTTGATTTGTAATACAGAATCTTTTTTACCGAACTCTGCCAAAGCCGGTGGGTCAGTGCTGCTTCCAAGTGGAATAGTATAGCTCGCTGGAAATGCTCCGTAATATGTCGTACACGACGAATGAACAGGAGGGCTGAGAGTATCCCCAATGCTATATCTGCGATATTCTGACTTTCTGCCGTCGGTATAGTATAGCATCAAGGATGAGTCATTAACTTTAAACTTGCATCTATAACTCATTGCAAAACTGTAGCTTCGAGAGCCAAAAAATATCCAATCATCATGGATTTCATAATTGCCATTACTTCGTGGAATATAATCATATCCCAATGTACCAGTTTCTGCCATCAACTGAAGAGTTTTATGTTGCCCTGAATGAGTAAATTCCACGCCGTGAGTAGAGTTTTCACCAACCCAAACACCAATAAGTTTATTGATTGGTTGGGGAGTATCTAACCAAGCCGTGCGCCCTAACTCCTGCAAAGGAAGAATGCTTGCGTAAAAGACACGCCAAAAGTATGGTCCGATAATCACTCCCAAACCAAGACCTGCAATAAATAATAGAACTGTTTTTCTATTCATAGCGCATTAAAAACAATGAAGCAAAGACGAATACCAATCACGCCATCAGTGCCGCAATCACCGCCGTCGCCACAATATCCTCTGCCGTGCAGCCGCGCGAAAGGTCTAAGTACGGCTTTGCCAAGCCCTGCACGACAGGACCCACTGCCTGTGCGCCGCCCAGACGCTCGGTGATTTTGTAGCCGATATTGCCTGCGTTCAGGTCGGGGAAAATATACACATTTGCTCGTCCGGCAACGCTGGAGCCGGGCGCTTTACGCTCTCCAACGCTCGGCACGAAAGCTGTGTCGAATTGTAGTTCGCCATCGACAATTAACTCAGGATTCTTACTCTGCACGATTGCCAACGCCTCGCGGACTTTGGTTACGGACTCATGTTCGGCGCTGCCTTTGGTGGAGAAGGAGAGCATTGCCACACGCGGCGTTTCGCCCGTGAGCCGTTCAAAATTTGCTGCCGTCGCCAAGGCAATGTCCGCGAGTTGTGGTGCGGTCGGCGCAGGTACGACGGCACAGTCTCCGTACGCAAAAAGTTTATCGGGAAAGAGCATCAGGAAAAAACTACTGACGGTCGCAATGCCCGGAGCCGTGCCGATAGCTTGAATCGCAGCGCGGAGAACATCGCCCGTGGAAGAAACCGAGCCGCCCACTGAGCCGTGCGCATTGCCCTCGCGGACGTGCATTGCGGCAAAGTACAGAGAATTATGGACGGTTTCAAGCGCTTTTTCAGGAGTCATGCCTTTTGCTTTGCGCAGTTCGTGGAACGTTGTTGCATAGCCTTGTGTATGTGCGGACGTTGCAGGGTCGAGAATGTCCACACCAGCAAGGGAAATGCCCTTTGCACTTGCGAGTGCTTCAATGTCCGCCCGTTTGCCCACAAGAGCAGGCTTGACAATAGCTTTGTCCGCCAGTATCCGTGCGGCGCGGAGTGTGCGCTCGTCGGTGGCATCGGGGAAAACGATGATGCGTTGCAATGCGGCGGCTTTTGCGAAGAGAGTGTCGAGAAAGGGCATAAAACGTGAGCAAGGAGTGAAAAAGCAAGGATTACAAAAGCAAGGATTACAAATGCGTAAGATTGCGGTCAGTGAGCGCTTGATGGTGTTCGACATGGTACGCCGTGAAGTACATCATCTCACGAAGAGTAATTTTGCCAAGCAAGGGATGGGGCAAAATATAGCGTTCCAAATCGTCTTCCGTGAAGCGTTCAAGCGCTTTGCAGACTTTTTGCACGGTTGCAAGCGTTTCTTGGCGGAGGCGTTCGCGGTCGGCGTAAGCAACGGGTGGCGGCACAAATCGTCCCGACGCAGTGCCGCCCGCAGCAAGTTTGGCGTGGTACTTTGCCACCAGCGCGTCGTAATCACGCGAGGGACGGTTCGCAGTGCCAAAGGCAAGTCGTAGCATGAATTTTGGCAGACGCAGCGCTAGAACAAGTGGTTCCACAGAGCGGTGAATATGCTCCATCTGCTGACCGGCTGTCCATTTGCCACTGAAGGAGAAAAGAAAAGAGCGCTCATCCAGCGCAACGATATTCGCGGTAAAGCGCTCGTAGCGGACGGTGAGTTCACGAATGATGTCGGTTTTGGTCATGGTATTGGTTGTTTACCTAATTTGTTTATATTTCTTCAGCAAATCCAGCACCGTATCAAGCAAGAGCGAGATTTTCGGCTTCGTGAGCTGTGCATCTGCGCCGACGGCTTCGCCTTTGTGGAAAAGGTCGTCCGAGACCAGCGACGAAAAAATAATGACCGGAAGTCCCGCCAGAAGAGGGTGAGTGCGAATGTTTTTTGTGAGCGCGTGTCCGTCCAACTGCGGCATTTCAATATCGGTGATAACCAGATTGACCAGCGATTTCAAATCTTCGCCAGCTTTTGCGCGGTCGGCAAAGCCGGAAAGTATTTCCCATGCTTGCAGTCCGTCGTTGCAGGAGATAACGTTGTAAGAAGCCACGTTCAGGCGGTCGAGAATCATTTTCCGAATCGTGGGGGAATCCTCCGCCATGAGAATGGTGTAGTTTGTACCGTCGAGGTGGTGAATATCTTCCACCTGTTCCATACCGAGTTTAGGATTGATTTCGGCAATGATTTTTTCTACGTCCACCATGAGGATATTTTTGTCATCGCTTTTGATGATGCC
>JANYDO010000444.1 GCA_025363605.1 Candidatus Kapaibacterium sp. | reverse complement strand
CACGAAGCACGTTTTACCCTTGTTGTACCAAGCGCTGACGGAAATTATTACGGGTATTGCTACTTCGGTGCAGATGTACACTCACCGTTTCCTCACCGCTCCAAAAACTTTCACCTGAAGCTGAACGACTACACCTCCGACATCAAGTTTGCATTAGGACTGAACGAACTCCGACCGAATGAATCTGCCTACATCGTCGAGGGGATAAAAGATTGTTTGATACTGCTCGCAAAAGGCTACAATGCTTTTACGCTGGGCGGTGTGCAACACCGCTTATTACCAAGCGTTACCAAGCGTTTGCAGGAGAATGGTAATAGTGTGAATGTGGTGTTTGATACCGACTTCGCAGGTATCAGTGCTGCACAAAAACTCTCATCGTCACTGAGCAACAGCACCGTCTTCGCCCCCTTGTCAAAGGGGGAACGGGGGATTGTCCGATACAGGAAAAATCCCCCGCATACCGAAGACGGTATGCCGCCCCCTTTCTCAAGGGGGCAAGAACAACCTAACCAACCATTCAATACTCAGCATGACGCTTCCATTCAGCATTACATTTGTACGCTCCCCCGCTTAGACCGCCAAGAAACAAAGGACGCTCCAAAGCCCACGCTCAATGACCTTGCCGATTACGTTTGCAAATACGGCTTTGATACCGAACTCAAAAACGCGCTCCTCCCCCCTGCTCCGCTCCGCAGCATCACGCTTACCAAATTTGGTACACAGATTCCTGCATGGCAACTTTCTATCAAATGCAAACTCTCCGACGAAAAGCCAGCTCTTAAAGCACTCACGAATCTCTTGGATTCCGCTTCCCGTCTCGTTCTCCGCGCTCCCACGGGATGCGGAAAAACCTATACCGTTCTGCGGCATATTGCACCCGAACATCACAAAAAAACAGGTGGCGTGACGGTTCTTGCCGTGCCGACCGTCGCGATGGCGGAACAAATCAAGAATGAGTACAGCGACCTCAAGCCTATCGTCATCACGGGCAATGAAAGCGACATCCACCGCTTGTATGCCGATGCGCCATTAGACACCTGCGTTATCGTCAGCGTCTATGATTCTGCCGCACGGCTTCTGGATGTCATTAGCGAACCCAATACCCTGCTCGTCGTGGACGAAATGCACAAGCTCGTCAGCGATTACGATTATCGCACCTCCGCTATGCGCACTATGCTCCGCCTTATCAAACAAGCACACCGAACGCTGTGCCTCAGTGCGACACCCGAACTTCTCTTCCACGAAGCACCGCTCAGTTTTACCTATTGTGATGTGAATGTTCAGCAAAAGCGACCGCTCCGCTTTCAACAGCATGACTACGACAAACGCGAAGAAGCTGTCGTTGACACAATTCTTGCCACACTCAACGAACATCCTTCGACCACTGTTCTCCTCAACGTCAACAGTAAAAAACTTCTCAAGCGCACCAAAGCACTGCTCATAAAGTCCGGCATTGCCGAGAATGACGTGGATATTATCACCCGCGACACAATGGACACTTCGCCTGAATACCATTCGGCAACAGAACAAAGTCGTTTCACGCGCCGCGTGATTCTCACCACCAGTGTTCTGGATTGCGGTGTGAATATCCTCAACACGGGACGAGTGCAAATACTCATGCTGGATGAAAAGAACGAGGACACGATTATTCAGGTAGCAAACCGTTTTCGCAAGGCGGATGCTATCGACGTAATGCTCTTCTCTTCCACCAAGCAAGCGCCACGCAAACAAGCAAGCAATAAGCAAACACCACTCTTCAACGAGCAACATCATTTTCTGCACACGCTCTTATCCGCCGAAATGGTCGCCGAGGCGTTCAATGCTGCCCACGGCCGCAATCACACTGCCGATTGCGGCGTGGGACGCAAAAGCACTTCCCGCCTTCAGGACACGATGGTTCACTTTAACACCAAAAACAGTCGGTGGTCAACCGATGAATGTGCGATTATGTACCGTATTCACTCACTCCGACTGACCATGAAAACACAGGAAGATGTTGCCACAGCACTGGAAGGATATGGCTTTGTGCGTTTCGTGGATGAATCCACACCGAAGCCCTGCGGACTTCTTTCTCCTGACATTGTTAAAGAAGTGCGCGAGGAAGAAAAGCGGGAAACGCTCCAAAACGAAGAAACTATCTTGAATCTTTTGGAAACCAAAATTGCTCATTTCCTTGCGGCATTAAACACTCTTTCTCGCTCCAAAGCACTCAAGGACGTGTTACCAAACATCTGTCCCGAAAGTTTGCTTCCGATGATGAAACAACACCCGGAGACAACAGCCATTCTCACGAATCACGCTGCCCTGCTCCGCGAACAACGCACAGAAACTCTTGTGCGCTACTACTCCGAAGCCCGCACCCTGGGCTTCGACCACTTGGAAGCACTGCACCTTGTCCGCACGAACAAAGACCCTCGCAAGTGGGCTTCGTTCACCGAGCGTTTGGCAATACAGCAGCGCGAGGCAATCCACCTCGCAGGAATGACCGATAGTATCCTCAGTAAACACGACTGCGAAAAACTGCGGCGGGAAGAAGAAATACGCCGCATGATAACCAGCACAGCAACGCTCGGCTGCACCCTCACAAGCGCAGACGGAACACAACGTCACATCCCGAATGCCATCCGCACGAAGAAGGAAATCGCCGACCGTGCGAATGCGTACACGGGCATCATGTTCCGCATGACGCAGCAGAAGGCGGGCGAACTCGTAGATGCACTCTTCCACGTGCGGTATGTGCGGGAGCG
>JANYDO010000436.1 GCA_025363605.1 Candidatus Kapaibacterium sp. | reverse complement strand
GAAGCGCAGCGCGTCAAACTGGCAACAGAACTGGCGAAAGTGTCCACCGGAAAAACGCTCTACATCCTTGATGAGCCTACGACAGGTCTGCACTTCGAGGACGTGAATATCTTGCTTGAATTGCTGCACAAACTCGTAGAGAAAAAGAATACCGTTGTGGTGATAGAACATAATTTAGATGTCATCAAAACTGCCGATTGGCTTATAGACTTAGGTCCTGAAGGCGGCAAGGGTGGAGGGCGCATTATTGCTGAAGGTGTGCCGGAGTCCGTTGCCCAAAGTCGCATCGAAACGGGCAGCTTCACGGGACTCTATCTCTACGAAGAGCTGGAGCGCGACCAGAAATACGCTCAAACAGCCATAACACGAGCAGAAACACACCGCGCCTACGAACCAATCGTGGAGGAAGAAGAAGCACCGAAGGCAAAAAGAACTGTCAAATCGAAAGCAGACAAAACAGAGGCGGAAGAGAAAAAAGCAAGCAAGGCCAAGCCAACAAAACCGAAAGATTCAAAAACCAAAGAGACGAAATCAAAAGCAGTGAAATCAAAAGTAGCCAAATCGAAAGTAATAGAACCAAAAGCAGCAAAATCTAAAAAAAATAAGTCAACTACAAGTACGTAACCATCAGTTTCAACGTGAGCCGCACGATTACATATTATGTCGGTAGTTTCTTTTTCGTACTCTGCTTGCGCATGAGTGCTATTGCTATGTCCAGCGTTTTTGACGATAGTGCTGCACTACTTGGCGGAACGTCTGGGCAGCAGCAAATTCAAGCAGAAGAAGAAAAAATCGAAGCGGCATTTATCTGGCAATTTTTCCAGTTCATCGAATTTCCGAAAGTGGTGGGACAGGAGACATTTGTTATTGGTTTTATCGGCACAAGCCGGGTAGAAGTATTCTTCACGGAAATTGTCCGGCAGAAACGCTTGCAGGACGGACGGACAATAGAGGTGCGGCATCTGAATAATCTTGAGGATATAGCTCGCTGCAATGTTGTTTTTGTCGCTCCGTCGGAAAATGCAAAACTCACTCAAATTTTGAGCAAGACACGCAACCGAGGCATTCTTAGCATCGGGCGAGATGATGAATTTTTATTGCAAGGAGGTATGATGAATTTTTATATTGACAACACGCGCATTCGATTCGAGTATAGCACAGAAGAACTTGTCAACAGCAAATTGCATTTCAGCTCTCAATTGCTTCGGCATGGGCGACAGTATTCCAAAACGGCGAAAGAATAAATCCTTACGGATTGCACTTCAAGGAACACATTTTATGAGATGGCTTGCGAACTTATCCATACGCGCAAAACTACTGGGCATTATTCTTTTATGCACAGTATCGGCACTGGCTATCGGCTTTACGTTGGTAAGCATTGCTAATATTCGAGCTCTCAAGCGTGATATGGTGCGTAATACGGCAGTTCTCGCGCAAGTCATCGGCGATAATAACATCGGCGCTCTCGCATTTGACAATCCCAATGATACAGAAAAATCGCTAGCAATGCTCTCGGCAATTGCGTCCGTACGCTATGCCTGCATCTATGATAAAGAGAATAAAATTTTTGCTGAATACATTCGCAAAAACCAATCTACCAATATCAACCGCGAAGGAACACTTTCCTCGGCAATTGTCTTTGATTCGAGCGCACAAGGATTTTCAGAATTTCGTACGAACGAGCTTGTGCTTTATCGGCGTATTATTGACGCAGACGGTTTGCGTGGAACGGTGCTACTGCGAATTTCTACACAAGAACTGGAAGCACGGATACAAAGCTATGCTTTCACAATGACCGGTGTGGGAGTAGCGATTATTCTTGCATCGCTTCTTTTGGCACTTTGGCTACAACGTATTATTTCGGGGCGTATCATGTCGCTCTCGAACTTCATGGAGCATATCTCGCGGAATGGTGATTTTTCAGAGCGTTTTGCCCGACGCGGCGGTGATGACGAAATTGGTGCATTAGCAGATGGATTTAATCAACTTTTGGAGCAACTGCAACGCCGCGAAGAAGAACGCGACAAAGCGCGTGCCGCACTGGAAGGTGCTTTACGCGAGGACTTCCGCGAGACTGTCCGTAATCTGCAAAATCTTGTTATCAAAGCCTACAAAGCTCCCAACGGCGAGTATCTCATCTCGCTCTTTGAAGGAAGAATTGCTGCAAATTTTGGTTTAGATACAAACATGGTGCGTGGTAAATCGCTCGTGGAAATTTTTGGACATAAAATGCAGGTTCTTTACCAACAGCACTTTGATTCTGCATTCCGAGGCAAAAATGTACGTTTTGAATCTGATATGTATGGCGCGACCTATTTGAATTTTATAGCACCAATTATTGATAACGGTTCAATCCGTGAGATTGTATGTTCGTCGGTAGATATTACCTCACAGAAAGAAGCGGAAAACCGCTTGCGTATTAGCGAACAGCGTTACCGAGCGCTCATTCAGGGGCTGCCGGTGGGAATTGTGCAATGCGTCAAGGATGGAAGCGGCTTGCGATTGGAATTTGTGAACGGCGAGTTTGTCAATCTGACTGGTTATTCAATGGAAATGTTTGCGGA
Source organism: Candidatus Kapaibacterium sp. (assembly GCA_025363605.1). Classification (GTDB taxonomy): domain Bacteria; phylum Bacteroidota; class Ignavibacteria; order Kapaibacteriales; family UBA4661; genus PH2015. The sequence goes on along the minus strand of JANYDO010000436.1, from coordinate 5,364 downwards.
AATGCAATACAGTACGCAGATTCGTCTGCCGATGCACGAAGAAGACCGTGCAAAAGCTGAGACAGAATGGAATGCGTGGCTGGAAAATGATGCGGACGTTTTGCTGCACCGTTCCTATCGTTTGCGCATTGTCAAGGATAGCAACCCACGTCGCATACCGGAATATCGCTGGTTCGACGATTACACCACAAAACTCCATCTTGATTCCGGCGAAATTATTATCATTCAGGCGCTTATGGATATTGACGAAAAGAAGCAGTCCGAAGCGCAATTACAGATTTCTCTCGACAAAGAGCGTCAGGTGAACGAACTGAAAACACGCTTTGTCAGCACGGTATCGCATGAATTCCGTACGCCGCTTGCCGGTATGCTGCTTTCAGTGGATTTGCTGACACGCTATTTCGATCGTATCCCCGCCGATAAACGTCTCGACGAACTCCAAAAAATTCGCCTTCGCATCAATGAGTTGACGGACTTGATGAATGATTTCCTTGCTCAAAGCGAGTCGCAATCGGCTGTCGGTCGCTTCAAACCGACCGTAATGGATGTAGGCGATCTCTGCAAAAACCTCATTACCGAAATGGAATTTATTGCTTCGGCAACTTCACGCTCACGGGTGCAGCGGCATATTAACGTCCGTGAGGCATATATCAACGGCGACGTGAAACTTTTACGCTACGTTATTCGCAATCTTCTTGCAAATGCCATCAAGTATTCCCCCAAACAATCACCGGTCGTCGTAGATGTGTATTGTGAGCCGGAATGGGTTGTCATTTCAGTAAGCGATAAAGGCATCGGTATTCCGGAAAAAGATATGGAAAAACTTTTTACCCCCTTTTTCCGCGCCTCCAACACGACAACTATTTCCGGCACTGGCGTTGGACTTTCCATTGTAAAGGAATTTATAGATGTCCATAGCGGAACGATTGACGTACAATCCCGACAAAACGAGGGTTCTACCTTTACGATCCGTCTTCCTCTCATTAATAAGCCGGCAAATGAATTGCAAATAGCTCTTAACTAACACCAGTCCATGCTTCCTGATACTATTCAATTGACCTCAGTAGCTCTCCTTGAGCATTTACATACTCTGGCAAACCCTCATAATCAGGCGGGTATGGCGCGGTTTGGTATCAATGCTGCACAAGCACTGGGCATTTCTATGCCGACGCTGCGAGCGATTGCAAAAAACATCAAAGCCAGTACCAAGCAGGAGAAGACCCGTCGCCATATCCTTGCCCAAGACTTGTGGGAAAGCGGTATTCACGAAGCGCGAATTGTGGCTATTCTTATCGAAGACCCAGCGCTCATGTCCACAACCCAGATAGAATCGTGGGTGCGCGATGTAGATTCGTGGGACATCTGCGACCAATTATGCGCCAATATTCTTTGGCGAATCCCTTACGCTGAACAGCAAATAACGACTTGGTGTGCCAGTGATGCAGAATTTATGCGTCGTGTGGGTATCGTTATGATTGCGGTTTTTGCTGTTCATGACAAAAAAGCTGATGATGCGCGGTTTGAAACGTTCTTTCCGCTTTTAGAACAATATGCCTACGACGAACGTAATTTTGTTAAAAAAGCTGTAAACTGGTCGCTGCGGCAGTTAGGCAAACGAAGCGCTACGCTTCTCCGGCAAGCCATCACGTGTGCAGAGCGCATTAAAGCACAGAACACATCAAGTGCACGGTGGATTGCTTCGGATGCTTTGCGAGAATTTGCAAAACTGCCTGACGATTATTTCACCAAAAAGAAGATTTCACCGAAGCGACCGGCGGTGTAAGGTTATCCCCGCAATCGATCTAAAAGAGCATTGAGCGTCTGAAGTTCTGCGGCATTGAGTCTGGGTGAGAGTTTATCGAGTTTGTTAATATGTTTGTCCACTTCAGCCAGCACAGACAGTCCTTTCTCCGAAATCACCACCTCGACAGAGCGACGGTCATTGATACAGACCTCGCGCTCCACCAAACCACTTTTACGGAGGCGCTCCACTAAGCGTGAAACGTCACTCATTTTATCAAGCATTCGTTCTCGTAAAAGCAGAAGTGAAGCGGGTTTTGGGCGCTGTCCGCGCAAAATACGCAAGATGTTAAATTGCTGTTCGCTCAGATCGAAGGTCTTGAGGAGCTTGGAGTGACGCGCTGTGAGCCAGTTTCCGGTGTAGATAATGTTGATAATTGCTTTTTGCCCTTCGTTACGAAAGGTTTTTTGCATGATTTCTTCTTCTAAGCTGGGCATGGTAGTGAAAAATAGTGTTGCAACATTAAATGTTAGAACATCTAATTTGCGCTTTTTTTTGCATATACCCAACAAGAAATTAAACTTTGGGTAAGAAAGTGTTCACGGACGAATAATCATCGAGCCTTGCGCTTGGAGCCCTTCGGCTTCTAAGCGATAGATGTACATTCCTGTCGGAATGTTGCTTGTTGGCATGACAAGAAATTGCTCTCCTGCCGTCAGATTTGCCTCCAATGGCGTTGCGACAGCTTGCCCAAGTGCATTCCATAGAGTGAGGGTAACATGGGCACTGCGAGGCAGAAAGAAAGGAATCGTGACATCTGTACGTGATGCCGGATTAGGATAACTTCGTCCAAGCACAATAGTCGTGGTTTCAGCATTAAAACGCTGCGTTTGTGTTGGCAGGTAGGTCGTGAATAAGCCGTTGCCATGCGTTGCCACCGCCACAAATCCATCTTTTGAGCGTGCATCTATCATCCGCACGTCTGCTGTGCCGATAGTATTTGCACCTTCGCGCACCCAGCGCGTCGCAGATCCATTCAAGCGATCTGTGGAAAACAATCCACTGGATGTTCCGGCAAAATACCACACTTTCCCGCCTACATATACCACTTTTACCCACGCTACCGATGGACCGCCGCCCACGCCGCTCATTGTTTCTTCGAGATTTCCACCCGTAGCTGTCCATGTTTTGCCGCCGTCGGTAGTCGCAAATATGCTCTGAACGTTGTAGTTCGAGAATACTGCGATTGCCCAGTCGGCATTCGTCGGGTCGAGTGCAACACATGACGTGAAGGCATTTTGTGGGAAACCAACGCTTACATTCACAAGTTTGCGGGATGAATCCGGTGCGGCTGCATTATCCATTCGGTACACGCGCCCGCGAGACGTACCGACGTACACTACATTTGCGGGGAACTTCGAGACAGCAAGACTGGTAATGCGTTCGTCAGTACCGACTGAACCGATACTTTTCCAAGCGGCTTGTAGTTGTGTTGTGTTAAAGAGCGTCACATCCATATTTCTCCACAGTGCTGTACCGCCGGCAAGATACATTGCTCGTTGATTATTGGGGTCGAGTACGTAGGGATTATCCAGAAAAAATCGTTGGAACGAACTGACTGCGGGATTAATGCGGACAAGATTCACACGTTGCCCACGAGTGTCGAACTCGAAACGGCTCATGGAAGCGCCCTGTGATGACGCATAGTAGTATTGAGCGCTGTCGGCAATAGCACAGTGTGTGCCATCGCCAAGATTAATAAGTCTGCCAGAAGCATCGCTGCGATTAATCATGCGTGTCCCATTATCCTGCAATCCACCGATGACTGTTTCGCTACCCGCTGTCGCATGATCTATGGCAATGGTGTAGAACTGTGTTGTCCTGTAATTAGTGTTGAGCGGCGTATAGCGCACGGGAGTAGCCGTGCAGTTGTCCGTGCGGAAAATGCCGCCGTCATTCACGGCAAACATTACGTTCGGATTGGAAGGGAGAAAGGCAAAATCGTGATGGTCAGCCCATGATTGCGTAGAAGGCGTTGGAACGTCAATCTCGGTGGCGTATGAAGAGATGAGCGATGTAGTGGTGCGATAGCGAAAATTATAGGGATTGCTGTACGCATCTACGCCGCCCGCAATTACAAAGAGCGGGTCATCAGGTTTAACTTTCAGCGCCATACAATAGCCACTTTGTGAGGAGAAATTCTGTGGAAATGTTTCCGTGTAATCTGTCCATGTACCGCCGGATGTTCCCGCGCCATTACCGGAAAGATACAGATAATACAATAGTCCTGTTTTCGTGCCACTTGGTGTGCGTACGTCGCGGAGAACATACAGCATATTGCTATCGCTTGGTGCGGTTGCCAGCACCATGCGAGCAGTTTGCAGCGAGGAGGGTTGTCCCGTTATGGCAAGAGAAATATTTGTCCAGTTTACACCATTGGCGGAGCGCCAAATACCACTTTGTACAGCAAAACTGGAAAGTTGGAAGCTATTGTCTAATTCGCTCAGAGCAGCATACACAACGCCATTGGAAGCAATGCTAACATCCGTAAAATAGGCAGCATTGCTGAAGGGTGCAGATATATTGCCTAGCACTGTTTCCCACGAATCCCCGCCGTCGTTTGAACGCATGATGCGACCACTGATGGCGGCATACATAATATCTTGGTCCAATTTCGTGTGGTCAAGAGCAATGCGTATCACGACACTCCACGGGGAGGTGATTTGTGACGTACGTGTCAGCAATGTCGGCATAGTGGCAGATAAGTTGCGCCATGAGCGACCACCATCAACAGATTTGTATATCCCCGTACCTAAAAATGATTGTGTAATCTCTCCGGTGCCAAAGTACCAGATATTACGTTTGCCCAGTCGCTTATCTTGGATAATGCAGGAGATATTATTCCCGCCTTCCGGCGTAGCAACTGGACTCCATGAGGCGCCGCCGTTTTCTGTGCGCCATAAGCCGCCCGATACGCTTCCTGCCAGCATGATGCGTTCGTTGTCGGTATCAATGGCGATTGCACGGGTGCGTCCGCCAGTGCCGGTGGGACCTCGGCTTGTCCAGTCGAAGGATTGCAGCGATGAGCCGCCTTTTTGCCGCCCGCTCACTTGGTCGCGCGTGGGCAGAGTGCGCGTAAAGGTGCGCTCTCGCACAAGTGCATCGTTAGGGATTTGTCCCGTAGCAGGGTCAGCAAGACGCATCAGATCGTATTTGCGGCGCTCGGATATGCTCTCGCCTTCTTCCAAGCCTTCGCTAAAGCCTTCGCTAAAGCCTTCGCTGAAGTCTTCTGCATCGCCCAAGTCTCCGCCATTCAGTTCATCTTCTTCTGCTTTTATACTCTGAAAGGCAACATTTTGAGCGTTGGTCTCCGCATTTTTTGCCGTTCGCTCAAGCTCTATTTGCTGTGAGAGTGAGAAAGGGTCTTGCTCCAGTACCCGATAGACAAACGCTCCGGAGCAAAAAAAACCGGCAACAGCACATCCAAGAACCACGAGATGCCGCATAGATACAAGGGAATAGTAATGAGAAGAAGAACAAAGTTCTATAAAATTCCAAAACTTTGAGCAAAATATCAAGGTAAATTCTGACGACTATCAACTGTTTATCAAACAGTTCGATTA
>JANYDO010000427.1 GCA_025363605.1 Candidatus Kapaibacterium sp. | reverse complement strand
TGAATATAGCCCAAGCCTACTTCCTGCAAGGTATTGATTTGACGGGCAATTTTAGGAATATCCCTAAAAAAGCCAACTGCTTCATCCACTGTCATTTCGAGAATGTCCGCGATGGATTTGCCTTTGTATTTCACTTGAATTGTTTCGGCATTGTAGCGTCTGCCATTGCAGACATCGCACGGGACGTACACGTCGGGTAAGAAATTCATTTCGATTTTCTTCACGCCGTCGCCTTCGCAGGCTTCGCAACGTCCCCCACCTTTACTGGAATCTACATTGAAAGAAAATCGTCCGGGCTTGTAACCGCGAATATTCGATTCCGGCAGTTGAGCAAAAAGGTCGCGGATGTGGGTAAATAGCCCTGTGTAGGTAGCAGGATTCGAGCGCGGTGTACGCCCAATCGGTGACTGGTCTATCTCAATTACTTTGTCAATATGCTCCAAACCCTTGATGCTGCCGTACTGCAACGGCGCTACAAGCGAATTGTAGAAATGCCGCGACAAAATTGGGTAGAGTGTGTCGTTGACAAGCGTAGATTTGCCGCTTCCGCTCATACCTGTTATGCAGGTGAAGGTTTCAAGCGGGATTCGGAGCGTAACGTCTTGCAAATTATTCCCGATGGCATTTTCAAGGATGAGTTCCTTACCGCTTCCTGTGCGGCGCGGACGGTCACTGGCGATAATTCTGCGTCCCGAAAGGTAATCTGCCGTAAGTGAATCTGTCTGACGCATGAGTTCATCAGGTGTTCCGGCGAACATCATTTCGCCGCCATGCACACCGGCGCGGGGGCCAAGGTCAATCACAAAATCTGCTTCTTCAATCATTTCGCGGTCATGTTCTACCACAATCACCGTATTGCCGAGGTCGCGGAGTCGCTTGAGGGAACCAATCAGTTTGCGGTTGTCGTGCTGATGAAGCCCGATGCTCGGCTCATCCAGCACATACATCACGCCCGTTAGCTGCGAACCGATTTGGGAAGCGAGTCGTATGCGTTGTCCTTCGCCGCCGGAAAGCGTTCGTGCAGCACGATTGAGCGTCAGGTATTGCAAGCCTACTTCTTGCAAAAAGGACAAGCGAGAAGTGATTTCTTTCAATATCAGCCGCGCAATCGTTTCTTCGCGTTCGGTAAGCGCAAGTGAGCGGAAGTGCGATAGCGCCTCGCTTATGGACAAATCGCCAATGTCGTGAATACTCTTGCCGCCGACACGCACATTCAGGCTTTCCGGCTTCAAGCGCCCGCCACTACAAGTCGGACACGGTACAGACGACATATATTGCTCAATATTTGCACGCGTGGAGGTGGAAGAAGTCTTATCGTATTGGTCTTGTAAATTCGCCACGATGCCCGTGTAGCGCTGTTTGTAAGTCGTTGTGCGTCCGCTGGTAAAGGTGTAATTAACAGCAAAAAGGAGCGTACCTGCACCACGTAGCAGAATATCCATATATTCATCGCCAATTTTCCCGACCGGCGTAGAAAGTTTAATCTCGAAATGTTTACAGACTGCCTCCACCTGTCGCCAAAGCCACGTATCGCGCTGTTTGCCGAGCGGTGCGATACCGCCATCTGCAAGAGAAATAGATTTTTCCGGCATGAACAAAGCAGTATTAAAATCACGGATTTCTCCCAAACCTTGACACCCTGCGCAAGCGCCAAATGGCGAATTAAAAGAAAACGCATTGGGCGCAAGCGGTTCGTAGGAACGCTGACAAATAGGGCAAGCATTGGACTGGCTGAAAAAGAGTTCGCGCCTCACGGGCAGACCGATGACACCTGTTTTTTCTTCTTCACTTTTTGGAGATTCTTCTGTTAGAATGGTCAGAACGCCTTCGCCCATTTTCATTGCCAATGTGCAGGAATCGCGCAGCCGCGACTCTTGGTCGGATGCAAGCGCAATACGGTCTATTACTACCTCAATCGTATGAATCTGATAGCGGCTTAACTGCATTCCTTCGGTAATTTCTTGCAAACGTCCATCTACGCGCACCTTTGTAAAGCCTTGCTTGCGAAGCTGGTCGAACTGTTCACGGTAATGCCCTTTGCGCCCGCGCACAATCGGCGCAAGCACGTGTACCCGTGCGCCCACGCCGATAGCGAGAATACTTTCAACAATTTGGTCAAAGGATTGTTTCTTGACGGTCATATCGGGGTGGTCAACGCAATGCTGCACACCGATTTTGGAGTACAGAAGCCGAATGTAGTCGTACACTTCCGTAACTGTGCCGACGGTCGAGCGAGGGTTTGAGCCAACAGTCTTTTGTTCAATCGAAATCGCGGGCGAAAGTCCGTCAATAGCATCCACATCGGGCTTCTCCATCATGCCCAGAAACTGCCGTGCGTAGGGCGAGAGCGATTCGACATAGCGGCGCTGCCCCTCGGCATAAATCGTATCAAATGCCAGTGAAGACTTGCCTGAGCCGGACAATCCCGTCATAACGACAAGCTGCTCGCGAGGAATATTAACACTAACATTTTTGAGGTTGTGTTCCTTTGCGCCGCGCACAATCACGTGCGAAAATTCGCCTAATAGTGCGTCTTCAGGCGTAGTGTCCGGTGCGAAGTCATCGGAAAGAATAGTCATATCAGGCTGCGTGAAATCCATGGTTGCAATAAATTTGGAGAATGCAAATGTACATTTGCGAGGTTTATGGTGTTTTGCTTTGTTCCTTGTCTCAGGGGCGTTTTTTGTGTAAATTAAGCAAGAGCAGGGTGCACAAAAAGCGTGTATAGAGCTATGCAGTAATATAGTATAGTAAAATGCCAAAAAATCAGCATTTCGTCAACAACGAAATAACATTTTGTGAATTTTTTATGATGCGACGATTTTTGAACAAACTTCGGTTTAAGATGCTAGAGCTACGCGGACTGACGGATTTGCCTGTCATACCGTCATCAGCGACATCGTCTCGGCAGTCATTGGATGAACGAGAGCTTTACCCGCATCTTTTTCCAAATTACAAGCCCGAGCCTATCCCGGAGATTACGGTAGGCTCAATTATTACGTGGTTCCTCATCAAATTAGGGCTGCTGATACTGATTCTGTGGTTTCTTTTCGAGCGTTTTCGCTTGCAGGAATACTGGCTTGTGGGCTTGGGTGTAATATGGTTGATAGTGGTTTATCCGGCATTTATGCAGTACCAACGCTTCAAGGTGCAAACACGTATCTTGCAAGCAAATACTCTCTGCGCCAAATGCCGCCATTTCGACGAAACAGGACATTTCTGTAAATTGCTCGACGAACACGTAAGCCTCACCTATACGCCGTGCGGCGGTGAAAGCTGGGAAGCAAACCAGCGTTTTAATCAGGACGATGACGATGGCGAAACTTTTTCGTAAGATTCTCGTGAGTACAATTCACCGTCAACTATTGTCGTATGTTTTTTCAGGAATCTCATATGAATCGTATGCAACTCTATCGTCTTTTCTTCCTTGCTATATTGACTCTTGTATTGCAGGGCTGTTTTATTACTCGTCAAATTTTCACATCACCCCCTTCGTCCGACCCTTCGGCGGCAAAGTTCGTTACGACTGACATTGAGAATTTTTGGAAAGCATACGATATTGCTCGTGAGGCAATCCAGAAAGGGGATACGCAAACAGTCGTAAAGACATTCGAGAGTTTGTATTTTGCGAAAGCTACTCTTGGTCTGCAAGATTTTGAGTCACTCAGAATCCGCAGCCGAGAAAATTTTGCTAAGACAATTATGAAATCAAACAAGTATTATGATACGATTCGTGTGCAAGCCTTAAAGGTTCGTGATTTGGATAGTGCTATTCGACAGCCCTTCTTTACATTGAGGAAGATATATCCTGAATCTGTCTTCCCGGATATTTATTTTGTAATCGGTATGCTCTCAAGTGGAGGAACGCTTAGTGGAACCGGTTTACTTATTGGAACAGAATTCTATTCGCTTCCAGCAAATCTTGACAAAAATACGTTTCTCAAGAATCCTTGGCTCCGTAGCGTAACCCAAAGCAGCGATCAATTAAAGTATATTATCGCTCATGAACTTATTCATTCTCAACAGCCTTCCGCACAGTTTTCAGGAGTTCGGGAACGAACGTTGCTTGAGCAAAGCCTTCGAGAAGGGGCTGCCGATTTTGTCAGTGAACTTATTGCAGGTGCAACAATTAATAACCATCTTCGCGACTTCGCCAATCCCCGCGAAAAGGATCTCTGGAAAGAATTTGAGTCGGTTATGAATGGGACAGATTATAGCCGATGGCTCTACAATGGCTCAAATGCTACCGACCGACCAGCAGATTTGGGCTACTGGATTGGCTATCAAATATGTAAAGCGTACTACAATCGCGCGGCGGATAAGCACGAAGCTCTCAAAGCAATTTTGACAACAAATGACGCAACACAATTCTTGAAGGTAAGTGCTTATGCTGAATCTCTTGCCAAAATGCCGTAAATCGTGAAAGCAATTACAATTGAATTTAAGTACTATTTCGGTTTTCAAACAACGTACACAATGAACAATTTTTCTGACAATTACTACGACCAACCGGAGCGCGTCGGCTTCGGACGGCGCTTTGCAGCAACACTGCTCGATAATTTTATCGTTGCTATTATTGCCGTCACTCTCGCATTCACCGTCGGCACAACGATTCTGCGGGTGCTGCATCTGGATGACGATACCGAGTTTAGCATTTTTAGCGATACCGATTCTTCCGATGACGACGCAGAGGAAATGCTGCAATCGCTCAACATCAATACAGGTATGATTTTCGTGCTGGCAACGCTGAATAATCTTGTGATGCTTCTGTACAGCTTGATTGAATTGTTCACGAATGCCTCGCCCGGTAAACGCTTGATGGGAATTGCCATTGGCAGTGATGAAGGCACACCTGCCTCACGGGCGCTCCTACTCCGACGCTGGGCGCTCAAGTATGGAATGTACGCGCTCGTCTTGGTTCCATTTTCCTTTGCGTCCACTATAGGTTCTATTCTTAGTTTTCTCATCACCTGTGGCTGTCTGCTGGCGCTTGGCGTACAACGTCAAGCGTTGCACGATATGGCGGTTCATTCGGCGGTGTATTTCCGTGGAGATGTGTAAATGGTTCTCTTTCTCAAATGTCAGTCGAACACCCGACTGCTTGTGCTTGGTGGCTTCTTGTGCATAGCGCTTGCTTTATCGGCTTGCGAAGCATCCGGCTTTGGTGATTTTTTCGGTAGCCCTCAAATTAAAGACTACATCGAGGATTTCGCTGTACAAGGGCTGCTAATAGTTGGCGAACCAATCAGCGATATTCGCCTCATGCGGTCGCTCCCGATAGATAGCGCATTTAGCTTGGAGAAAGCAGTCGTGCCGGGTGCAGAGGTTCGTATTTTTGAGAATGACCGCGCTCTTCCGCTCACACTCGACCCCACAACGTTCACCTACAAAGCCGCGCCAGATGTTCGCGTAAAAGCAAATACGGTCTATCGCTTTGAAGCAAGTTTTCTCAAACTCGACCGTACAACGCGCCTGACCTTGAGCGGAAAAACTACCACGCCCGAGCAAATACGTTGGGTTCGTGCGCCGAAAGATACGCTTCAGTATCCGCAAGACACCACGCGCCTGCCGTCACCAGATTCGCTCATTATTTCGTGGACACCGATTACGGGCGTAACGGATTACATTTTTTCGACGGAATGTCTGGATACACTGGAATACGGCAAGTACTTGCGTCCGCCTACAAGCGAGAAAAATCGGCGTATTGAGCGCTTTTTTGAAAAGAGCCTTCCGCGCTACAACGAGCCGGTACGCTCAGGCATCCGCGCCGTGACGCTTACTCCGGTGATTTGGACGGCGTTTAAGTGGTTTGGTGTTCAGGAACTGAGGATTTATGCGCCGGACATTCATTGGGCAAATTGGTTCCGGCAGACAAATCTGGGACAGAACCCGCGTTTTAACTATCGTCTGGGAAGTATCGAAGGTGGGGTGGGCGTATTCGGTTCGGCTTCTATGGCGCGGTACAACACGTTCGTCTATAAAAATCAGCCGTGATGCTTGGTTAGTCGAGTTTTCTCAACCATACGCAGCATGGATTCTTCCTGCGTAAGGAGCTGTACATTGCGCAGTTCCACCCACTGTAAATCTTTCGACTCCGCCGTAATACCAAGTGGTGCGGTGTCATCGGCAATGAGCAAAAAACGAATATCGTAGTGAAAGTGCGTCGGCTCAACAACTGTATCAGTGCGGCGCTCAGGGATTTCGTGAATATCAAGGTCAAAAATTTCAGGGCTATGAGGAACAATGTCGTACACACCGGATTCCTCAACGGCTTCACGCAACGCAACGCGCAGCACATCGCTATCGCCGTCGCAATGCCCGCCTAATTGCAGCCATTTATCTAGTTTGCGGTGATGCGTGAGCAGCGTTTTTGTCATCGCTTTATTCACCACCCACGCCGAACCCGTGATATGTCCCACCAATAATTCACGTCGGAAGCAATCGTTATGCTCACGGACAAACGCTGTGATTGTGTCTCGCGTTTGGCGTTCGTAGTCACTTGAGGGCGTATATGCTTGAAGAAGATTAAGCAGAGATTGTCTGTGCATCTGTGCGGGCATTAGAGTTGAACAGCGTGTAATACTCTTGCTCCACAAAATAGGATTCTTCACAACGCTATGCAAACCTGATTGCCCGTTTTAGAACAATAATTTTTGCCATCCCGCTTCTACCATATTCCATCCATGCTAACGTCGCTGAAATTCCGGCGAACCCAAGATAATGCCAACAACCTGTGCCAATGCACTTCCTTTTACGGTAGGGTTTTTCTCAGATTTTACACCGTGTTCGTGCGTTTCATCGCCTATATCCACCATTGTTGTCATTGACTCTTCTTCTGGTCGTGGCTTGCGTTCATTCGGGCGCATGGAAGTCGGCTCATGTGTATCGCCCGTTTTTTGTGCTTCGGCACTGACTTTCTCAATAAAAGCAGGGTCGGCAAGCACCGGCTTCAAAAGGCGTAGCGTTTCACTAAGATTTCGCTCCGGCATGAGCAAGCGGGCGTAGGTTTCAAGAGCATCGTCGAGGGATTGCGGCTCGTGATTGCTATTCAGTGCGGCAAGGTCGAATTTCACGCCCGCGATGCTCCCAAGCGCCAAGTTCACACCAAAATTCATGCGTCCTAAGAGAGCACCGGTATTTATCCACGATTCTGCACGGTCTGGAAAGCCTGTCGGTGCTTGATAAGCGTACAGAGGTTGACCAATTTTCCGTATCCATTCCAACACCTCGCGTGGACGCACCACATCGGCGTTCATAGCGCGAAGTGCGCTCACAGCAAGTTCAAAGGGCGATTTAATTTTACTGCGGAGATTCGTTTGGGGCGGAATGGCTTGTTTGCTTGCAGTTTGTTTGCTTGCAGTTTGGTTGTCTGCGCTTTGATTGCTTGCAGATTGCACCTTTGCTTTTTTCGCTTTTGGGCTGGCTTTTATAGCAGATTGTGCAACGCTTACTGGTGAAGGGTTTATTTGCGGAGGAACACCCCAAAATTCATCCGATGCGGCGAGCGTCCGCAGTATATCCTTGATGTCGCCGTTGTGGTCAAGGAATGTAGCGCTCATGCGGTTGACAAGTGCTTCCGGCGGCACATCGGCAACAAATCGTTTCGCAATTTTCGCACAAATAAACTTTGCCGTCGCGGGATGCTTTGCCAGCATATCCAGCAGCCTTTCGCCCTCATCCTTGCCGCCACCTGCGGGAAATACTTCACCCATAACCATTTTGGCTGTTGCGTCGTGCGCATCGGCACGGAAAAGAAAATCTCCTTCGCGCACAAAGCCTAGCATTTTTGAGCGTTCCGGGCGTTCGGCCAGACGGTCACGTAAGCGGTTTGCATTGGGTCCCATCGGGAAAATTGTCCAGCCCGTCAGCACCCGTGCGGCTTCGGTCACATCTTTTTGCGAATACCCACCATCCACGCCGAGTGTATGCAATTCCATAAGTTCGCGGGCGTAGTTTTCGTTGATACCTTTGCGCGGTTGCAGTTCCGGCGGAAGTTTTTCGACAATAGAATCGCGCTGCCGTGCCGTTTTTGCCAGACCGGAATCAATCAAGTGGCGCTGCACTGCGCCTCGGACACCGCCCGCATTCCGCATCGTGTCCAGCACAAGAGAAGTCGTGGTCGGTGTGCCGTCGGGTGCAGTAGATTGGGCATTATCCAGATACGCAAGCATGGCGGGGTGCTTTGCCGTTGCGCCTAAAAGCCCACGAAACGTCCCCAAAACATTCGGACGAATCGCATCGCGCTCGTAGGAGGTGGTGTACCACTGG
>JANYDO010000425.1 GCA_025363605.1 Candidatus Kapaibacterium sp. | reverse complement strand
CGATACCGAGAGCAATTGCGCCATTTGCGCCAAGAATAGTATGCATAGTGGAAAAGAAGATGAAGAGTGAAGAAAAACGAACATACGGAGGAATGCTTAACAAAAAAGCGCTCACAAGATAGACCTGTGAACGCTTTTATATTTTTTCGAGAGACGGTTACTCCTGCCCTGAAGCGGCAAGAATTGCGTCAATATCAATTTCATTGGAATCAGATTGCTCAATTTGACGAGTAGAGCCGCCCGTACCGTTACGAAGAGCATTGATGATAACATCCGGCAATGCTTCTTTAACTGCGGCTTTGATGTCTTCTTCGTTTGCCAGATGGCGCTCGACGGCTTCTTCCACACGGGAGCGGATAGCGTCTGCCATCATATCATCGGCAAGCGTTTTAGCAATTTTGCCCATATCGGTTGACATTTGCTTCATTGCCACGCCCAAGCCTTCTTCACCCAAGCCAGCAGCAACGCGCGTCATATCTTCTGCCATGCCCTTGAGAGAGGAAAGCTGACTCTTGCCGGAATCTTCCATTTTCTTGAGCATCTTGTCCATGCGTTCTTCTTCTTCGGTGTAGAAGAGCGAAATTGCCATAAGCGCAAGAAGCGAGAACTCAAGCAAAATAGCCATCAACATTACCGACGGACGAGCAGCAGGAATAAATTTCAAACCGCGAATACCAACCACAATGATGAGGATTGCAGCACCACCATAGGCAAAACCCGTTACGTTGTTTGCATAACGCTCAGTGAAGTGGTGCGCCATGTAGAGACGCAAAGCAGGCATAATCTTCCAACGTGCTTTTTGCCAGTCTTGAGCAGCTTTGAGGTTCTCAATCTCTGTCATAACGGCTTCAGAGTAGGATTCTTGGATACGACCGTACAACGTTTCATTACGGAAACCCAGAATACCGCTTACTTGTACTTCTGCATCAAAAGCATTGCGGAAAGCAGCCATGACGTTTGCCATCGAAGAGCCTTGTTGCTTCACAGCAGCAATCTCGTGGTCAGGCTGGGTACGTGCCCAAACTTTTGCAAAAATCTGTTTGATGAAGTTCGGATTGTCGTTATAGAACTTTTCAAAATCACTATCGCGAAGGGCGATAATCTCAACCGTTTCTTTATTGAAGCCGGTATTCAGGCGAATTTTTGTTTTGGTGTTTGCCATTTCGCGCTCAAACTTTTGCGAAATGTAACCGATGCTGGGAGGAAACATCATCGTGAGAATCATCCCAAAAATCAAACCAACGTCAAAGGCAAGAATAAAGAAACCCCAGCTTTCAAGCATAATTGCTTCTTCGCCGAGTTTCGGACATTTGACGTACCACTCACCACTTTTTTTGCTGTATCCGTCTTTTTCTACTTGCGATAAAACGACTTTACCTTGTTCGTTGAGTTCCGGCTGTTTCGTCACGGGGTCAACTTTGGGGGCGCTGATTTTTTCCTCGCGGGTAGAAAAACCATCAAAATCGAAGATAAATTCTTTATTGATAAGGTCTCCACTCACCGGCACATCTGCATAGTACATAAAGTCGCCTTTTGCATGGCGAAGTGGAATCTCATCCGGTTTATCTTTTCCTTCCACTTTAACTTTGATAAACCGATCACCGGTGGTTTTGTTTTCTTCAGCTTTTGCTGACGCTACAACTCCATCTTTGAATTTCACCAGCGTTACTTTTTCATCTTCCGGGTGAAACTGTGAAAGCAAGAAACTGCGAATAACCGAGGGCGTAGCAAAGTAATGGAAAGACACCATTAGTGAGACTACAATAAAGGCAAATACACCGTATTGAACTATCGTCGGTTTGTATTGTGAACCGTGGGAACTCATTGTACAAACTCCAAAAAAGTGAAGAATGATTTACTATTTACTATTCGTGTTTATTTCATTTCGGGATTGGGAGAACGACGCAGCTTTCAACAATCCAAATTCGGGGATCAGATGTGCAAAGGTGAAGCGTAGATATGGTTTATTCATCTCATTACGCCACAAGTACGTGTAATATACAGGCAACTTGTATTTTTTGCAAGAAGATTATCGCGCCGTATCAAAACAACTACGCTTTCGACAAGCATTTTTGTCATCCTTGTCCAAGCTACACACTTCTTATTTTATTTCCAAACTTCCGGCTAAAATCATTTGAGCGCTCTGAAACAGTTTAGTTCATGGGTGTAAGCCTATAACCACGCTTTCGCAAAAGATTGATAACACCTTGCGCTCCGGCAAGATGACCGGCACCAACCGCAATAAACGTTGATTTCTTCTGCACGATGCGCTCCAGAATCGGCACCCATGCTCGATTGCGCTTATTCAGCAATATCTCCTCAAAATTTTCCACCTCCTCGCTCCTGAGCAATTCCAATAGCTCCGTAATTTTTCCCTGTTTGTACAATTCCGTTACTCGTTGCATTGAATTGTTGTCCTGCGAGCTAGTATTCAAGCTACTTTTGAGGTCATTGACCAGCATTTCGGCTTGCTGTTTATAGGTGAGATAGTCAAAAAGAGCAAGCTGCTCTTCGACCGTCTCTATTCCAAGAGTAGATTTTTTCTGTCGCCGTGCAAGCGCCACAAATTCTTCCTCGTATGAAGTCTGCTCACAATCTTGCTCCCCTTGCAAAAGCATTGTACTCAAGAATGTTGGTTTGATACGGTTCATCGGCGGCATAAAGGGTGTGCCTAACGAATCACGAAAGAAATTCGTCACAAGCGCCATGTCTGACGTATCGAGCAACATTTCGAGTGTCGTGTCGCCACGCATCATTGCGCCCTTGTCCAACAGCGACATGAGGCTATTTTCCTGCACGTTTCCCATGTCTATTTCCATCGCTAATTGCTTTGACTGAGCAAAAGCGCGGCGCGTAGATTTGCTCATCACAACATCATGTTCGCAAATAAGATGTATCGTACCAAAGAGATACGATGCGGTCTTCAAGCCATTGCCCTCGATTTTCCATAGAAGAGCGTTCACGCGCAATTCTGCGGGTTCGGGCGACGACAATGATTGTGCAAGAGCAAAATTCGCTTGATGACAAAAAAGAAGCACTGTGACAATAGCACACCATTGTACGCAGTGGATGTGTACACAACGGATGAACCAGCGACGATTCGGCACCTTTTGCATAATTTTTACGGTAGCCGATTGGACGGCACGGAGTGTGTGAGCGTTCATTTATGGGATACTTTCGATGCTTTGGTAGTCGCGGAAGAAGATGCTTTCGTTGTATGCGGCGAGGATGTATGAGACTTTGGGGCAACAACAGCCTTGGAAGCCACTCCTGCCTTTTTCTCTGGCACAGGTGGTGTATTGTCAGATTTTGCCTGCCCTTTAATCTGCGCTTCGTAGCGGCTGCGGTACGCCTTGATTGCACGGCAGATTGCGCTTGCCATCTGCGTTTGTCCGCGCTCGGATTTTAGTAGTTTTTCATCTTTTTTATTGGAAAGAAAACCCGTTTCGATGAGCATATTCGGCATTGAAGCGCCCACCAGCACAAGGAATCCGGCTTGATTCACGCCACGGATGCCGATTTCATGCAGTTTTTTTACCTCAGCGCTAATCATTGCCGCTGCCATATCGCTATACTTCACAAAAGCACTTTGCGCCATGCTCACGACAATGAATTGCTCGTCCGTAAGCGGTTTGTAGCGCTTGGGATTGTCTTCCAGTTTGATAACAGCATTCTCCATCTCCGCTACCCGCACCGCATCATCATTCCTTCCCGGTCGCAGAATATAGACCTCAAACCCGTTCGCTTTAGAAGGCTTTTTCGGCGTGGAATTACAATGCACACTGACAAAAAGTTTGCCGCCATTTTCATTGGCAATCTGCCCACGTCGGTCCAGTTCCACGAACGTATCATCCGTGCGCGTATAGACGATTTTCGTGCCGTGCAGTTCTTTTTTCAGCATTACGCCCAGCTTTTTGACGATACCAAGCGCAACATCTTTCTCTTTAGTCTTACCAAAACCAATCGTGCCGCCGTCCTTCCCGCCATGCCCGGCATCCAGCACAATCACATCCAAAGCCCATTTTTTCTTTGCTGAAGCAAAGTCATTATCGCTGTGAGCGCTTTGGTGAGGTATTGCGGGCTTTTCAGGACTTTTGCTTTTGGGTGGGGTTGACGCTTTTTTCTTTACCGCCTGAGCATTTGCTACCTGAGTATTTGCTACCCGCGCATTTGCTGCTTGTGTAAGAAGTCGTGAAAGTAGTAGTGCAGATGCCCAGCGCTTTACAGAATGGGAAGGGACAGTAAGAACTTTCGCAAACAGACGGGGCAAGGGGTTGAAACCCCTTGTTGCAT
>JANYDO010000394.1 GCA_025363605.1 Candidatus Kapaibacterium sp. | reverse complement strand
ACCATTATTAGGTGCAAACCTTGTCTGTACCGCTAGTTATTTAATTGGTCCCGGTAATCACAAACTAGAAATTGGCGGCGGCTTTACGTGTTTTATTCCGCCTTTGTATGGTGATGGTCTTGGTATGTTAGCCGGAATTATTGGCTACCGATTCCAACCTAAAGGCGGTGGATTTCTTTTTCGCATCGCCTTTACGCCGCTCATCTACAATAATGTGACCATTTTCCAAGGTGGTGGAATTGGCATTACACCAATCGGCGCACAAAAAACATTTTCATCTTCCAGTACCGATATTTATAGCTTTCCCGTTCTACCGTGGATTGGTATTAGTTTAGGTGGTACGTTTTGATTTTTTTACCGACTTCTTTGTTTGTAACACGGTGCGCAAGAGTATAAACACCTCTTCTTGTTCTTCTTGGCTTGCTTGTTGTAATTCTTCCAAAAGTTTCTGTGCCGTATTCATAACGGTTGATACTTTCTTTGAACCCGAAATCGTTACATTGTAACGATTATTTTTATTTGGCTTTTGCTTTTTGCCATTCGCTTCTACACCATCATCAGTAATCGTTACATTGTAACGATTATTTTTTTCGCCTTGCGCATCATGTTCTGATGCTTGCTCTGCTATGGTATCTCTCTTGCGTTTTACTTGTACTTTGACCGCACTTACAGACTGACCTGTTTCTCGTGCAACCTGCTCAAGAGTAAGACTTGTATCATCTTTACTTTTCCGTCCAGCTTTTGTAAGAATATCTGGATTCAAAAAACGCTCTTCAAATTCAGGGTACAACATCTTGTAAAGACTAATCTTTTGCTCATTCGTCAATTGTCGCCGAAGTAAATTGTCTTTCACAAGAAATCCCCGCTCTTCTTCATCAGGAAGGTCTTCAAGAACATACTGCACGGGAACAGTTTCATAACCAAGCGCTTTTGCAACGCGCAAGCGATTATGCCCAGCCAATAACGTACCGTCTTCTTTGGCAATGAGCGGCACAATAATACCGCGCTGTTCAATATCCTTTTTTAATTGCTCAAAATATTCCGCAGTCTCTTCTATAAAATACTTTTTGTTGAGTACGTTGTCTTTGAGCATTTGCACAGAAACACGTTCAATATCTGAAGTTTTTATTCCCTTCAAGCGGTCTGCATTTTGTGAAACGATTGAACTCACGTTTTTCAAGAATGAACCTGTTTTAGCCATTGTGGTTTTCCTTTCCATTTACCAATTCTTCTCGTTTAAGTATTTCGCTTACAATAGCTGAGTAGTCCCATGCCCCTTGCTTGTTTGGTGCATACTGGAAAATATCTTTATCACTGGCTGTTGCTTCTTTTAATGTAACGGTATCGCGTATGCGCGTAGTGAAAACAATACCCGGAAATTTTTCCTCAAGGTAGGTCACGCAGTCTTTAGCGATAGCAACTTGTGGCTTGAATAATGTGACAATTACGCCCGTAATGCGCAAACGCGAATTTATCCGCTTCGATATTATTTGGTCTATACGGTTAATGATGGAATCTAAGCCTTGTAATGAAAGTGGCTCGGCAATAACGGGAATATACACATCGGTTGCTGCCGCGAGAGCATTGGTAGTACGGGTATCCATCGCAGGAGGACAATCAATAAGTATGTAGTCATATTGGTCTTTAACCTCTTCAAGCGCGTGTTTCAAACGAAATTCCCGCATATCCCAATTTGTTGCGGCAGCCTGCGCTTCGATAGTATTAAGAGATTCAGATCCCTGAACTAAAAAAACTCCATTGCTACACTTTACTTGCACATCGTTGATGGATTTGGTCTCACACAGCACTTCGTATAAACTTTCTTTGCTATTTTTTGGAAAGCCAAGACACGTCGTCAAATTGGCTTGCCCATCAGCATCAACGAGTAACACCCGCTTTCCTCGTCTGACTAATCCCGCTCCAATATTTAATGCTGATGTAGTCTTTGCCACACCACCTTTGTTATTCACGATGGCAATTATCTTTGCCTCTTTGGTTGCTGTTTTCGGCATAGTATATCCTAAAAATTGTAAAATATGTCTCTTGAATTCAAGTTCTTGCGAGGTACTCCCACGACAAAATTACGTCTTTTTCCTTCGTGGTAGCCTCAAATTCTGTGCAGCAAGTACGAAAAAAGAATATTATACCCTACTTCCTGCACAGTCACCT
>JANYDO010000316.1 GCA_025363605.1 Candidatus Kapaibacterium sp. | reverse complement strand
TTTACCTTGCAGAAGCTGCGCAGCAGAAGTATAACCAACTTTGTCAGTCAGTTCAGAAGCATTAACACGAGCAACCGCGACTTCAGCAACACCTTTTTGCGTCCGAGAAGCCACGCCTGTTACCACAACTTCATCCAAGCCACGAACGTCAAGGGTGAGTTGAAAATTGGCATTAACTGTGGCACCATTGTCTACCGAAATAGCTTGTGTAGCTGCTTTATAGCCCACATAGTTTACTTCTACCGAATATTTTCCAGCAGGTACGTTGTTAATTTCGTACTCGCCGTTTTTGCCCGCGATTTTGCCGAGCTTTGTGGGTGGATTGCTTTGCGCGGTCAGTGTAATACGTGCGCCTTGCAAGCCATCACCATTTTTTTTGTCCGAAACTTTGCCTTTGACAGTACCATT
Source organism: Candidatus Kapaibacterium sp. (assembly GCA_025363605.1). Taxonomy (GTDB): domain Bacteria; phylum Bacteroidota; class Ignavibacteria; order Kapaibacteriales; family UBA4661; genus PH2015. The sequence continues at coordinate 19,990 of JANYDO010000316.1, read as the reverse complement.
TTGCGCTAACGCAACGCCAAACGTGCCAACGAGCAAAGCCAGAACCAGAAGTATTTTACCTCTCATAACGCTTTTATAGAATAGGTGAAATAAAATGAATTAGGGGGAAATTCAAGGGTGGAATTAGTGAAAAAATTTTAACAAAGTTTTAACCTGCTTTTAACAACTTTTAACAAGACGGCGAATATAGCAACATATTTTCTTGAAGACAAATTTTTATCTCCTATACGGCGAACTCTTTTTTCGGAGCAAAATTTTCCGCAGTGTTTTCCGAGACTTTTTGTATTTTTGTTCGCTCTACTCTTTTCCTCAAACGCCCCTGCATGAAGCATTGCCTACACCTTTTCAACTCTCGGTATCCGTTCTTTAGTAGCTCTTGGTCGTGAGCGGATACGTTCCTCGTTCACTTTATTTTTTTGCTCTATGATGAACTCAATGCGTGGCGCTCTTCGCCTTGCGGCGTTATGGTGTGCTTGTGTCGTTTCTTTTTCTTCGCCGTCGTTGCTTGCCCAAGTGCGTGTCAGCGCCTGGCAAACATACTCGTCATTACTCAATGTTCGCTCTACGGTTTCCGATCAATCCGGCAAACTCTGGGCTGCCACCTCGGGCGGCGTATTTTCCTACGACCTCCGCACCCGCTCCACTCAAGAATTTCGCAATATCAATGCGCTCTACGGCATTGATATTACCGCTATTGCCGTTAGCCCTGCTGACGGCAGTATCTATGCAGGGGGGTTCAATGGAGCGCTGAATATTTACGACGGAAAGAATTGGAGCATTGTCACCGATATTCTCACCGCCAATCTCACACGCAAGCAAATCAATGGCTTTGTGTTCCAAGATTCGCTTGTGCTTATTGCCGGAGATTTCGGCTTAACGGTGTTCGATCCCAAGCGCCGCGTCTTCACTGAGACCGTACAACGTTTCTCAACGCTCCAGCCCGGCAGCGCAGCCAAACAAATTCTTGTAACGCAAGGAAGACTCTGGATAGCTACCGAAAACGGTGTCGTCTCTGCGCCGACAGGTTTACGCTCGTATGCAAATCCTGCTTCGTGGACCCTGCATCCGTTTGTGGGTGATGTTGGTGCGGCGGGCGCAAGCGCAGTTTCGCTTGCGGAAGTGCAGGGCGTGATATACACTGCGCAGGGAGCGAATCTCTGGCGCATGGCGAATAATCGCTTTGAAACACTTGTGACTACCTTTTTCGAGCCGATACGCAGTCTCGCATCGGTGCAAAATCAACTGTTCATTGCAACAGAAAATTTTCTCTTTAATATCGCCAAAGAAGGCTTGACGACAAGTGCATATCCGATGAATTCACTGACGGTGATAGACAGTGCCGGACAAAAACGCCTCTCGGTCAATACCCGTCAGGGCTTTGCCATCTGGACATCTCCACAATCGCCGTTTGTCCGTCTCAACTCGCCTGTGGACAATCGCTTTCGTTCTATCACCGTTGATACGAAAGGGGGCGTGTGGTGCGTGTCGGGGTCAAGCCAACAGTCTGCCATCCCGAATGATGGTATCTCTACTGGTATTTCGGTCTTTCGGGACAGCGTTTGGCGGATCTTCACCGCCGAGACGCATCCCGCAATGAAAGTCAATTCATATTACCAAATTGATGCGCAGCCGAATGGTACGGTCTGGGCTTCGAGTTATGGCGGCGGAACGTTGCTCATTCAGCCGGATTCCAACTTTCGCCTGACCAATTACAATACTTCCGGCACGGTTATTTTGCCTTCTGCGGGGGAATCGTTCTCAGTTTTAGGACAAGTGCAGACCGACACACGCACGGGCGTTTTGTGGCTCCCCAACTACCAGAATGGCACTGACCAGATTCTCCTTGCACGGACGACACAAGGCGTATTCAAAGGCTTTAATCGTCCCATAGCAGAACGTCGCTATCACTTTCTGGCAATAGACCGCTCCGGCACAAAGTGGTTCGCTACGTGGCGCGGCACGCAGATGCTCGCTTTCAACGAGCGCAATACCCTCGACAATACCAGTGATGATGTGTGGTACACTCCTTCCACGACTGTACTAAACGAAGGTCAAAGCTGTATTGCTTCCGATAAAGATGATAGAATCTGGGTAGGCACACCGCGAGCAATGTACTCCATTGTCAATCCGAGTTTTGTTTTAACTCAGCCCGTGGGACAATCCCTTATCATTGACAGACCTCGCAAACTCGCCGACCAAGCCTATAATGCCATTGCGGTAGATGCGTTGAATTACAAATGGTTCGGTACAAACAACGGCGTATTGGTCTATGATAGCCAACGCGATACGATTCTCGCCCGTTTTACGACCGATAACTCCCCCCTTGCCAGCAATACCGTACTCTCGATAGCCATTGACAATAATAGCGGTAAAGTCTATTTAGGTACAGATAACGGGCTATCGGTAGCAACAACGCTTTCGATTCGCCCGAATACTGATTTTACGACTATGCGGTGCTATCCTCAACCTTTCGTACCCACTCAAGACAATGAATTGGTGATAGATGGACTCGCAGAAGGTACGCAGGTGAAAATTTCAACAGTTGATGGTTTGCTTGTACGCTCATTTGCGCAGACCAATTCCCGCACGGTGGTATGGGATGGTTTGGATGACCAGCAACGCCCTGTACAAAGCGGTGTGTATCTCATTTCTGCATATTCGGATACTGTCGGCACAAATGCAGTTATCAAGGCAATGGTCATACAGAAATAGTCTTGGCAGAGAATGTAAGGTATTGAACGAAATTACCTTGAACTATCTACACAGACAAGATGAGCGCCGCGCTCACTTGTCTGTGTTTCAAGTATTACCGTCCAGATGCTTAGTATCGAAAAGCCGTACAAAGCCCAAAGCCGTACAAAGCTCAAAAAGAAAGCAGCTTGTACGGCTTTTTGCTCAAGGAAAAATCAGGATGGGAAGGAATTGTTTTGGAATCACAAAAGAACTGAGTAGTTTAGAGAGTAAGGAACGATGCTATCTATCCACGTTCAGCTCGTCATGAAGAAGGCTGTTCGTTTATTTAGACTATACTGCATAGTCATAGTACAGAATCGAGAGAGGGACATGACTCGAAAAAAAATAGTAGTTATTGACGATGATGAAACAACACTCCGCACGATTTCGCGTATTCTGGAGACATACGACTATGTTACGTTTGGCGCTCCCAACGGACGCGACGGCGTGGAACTCGCCACTCGGACACAGCCGGATATTGTGATTTGCGATGTCATGATGCCCGGTATGAACGGGTATGAGGTGCTTCTGGAACTCCGCAATCATGCTGCTACGGCGACTATTCCGGTACTCCTGCTCTCAGCACGACGCGACCCTGCAGAAATCCGGCACGGTATGAAACTTGGCGCGGACGATTATCTCACAAAGCCCTTTTCGACGGAAGACCTTTTGCGGTGTATTGAGGTACGCATCCAGCAGCGAGAGAAAATTGTACGTCAGTCTTCGCAGCAATTAGAGCAGTTGCGCCGTAGCATTGCTATGCGATTGCCGCATGAATTCCGCACACCGCTCAGTTCCATTATCGTTTTTGGCGAACTTCTTGCCGGTGATTACGACAAACTCTCGCGCGAGCAAGCAATGGAGATGATTGCCACGATTGTATCATCGGGGCATCGCTTGAGTGCGTTGGTGGAAAATTTTATTTACTTAGCACGCTTAGAAATTCTTGCCGGTCAGCCGACAACGAAAGAAGAATTGACCTCGTTCCCCCTGCCCGGCTGCGACGCGATTATAGCAGAAGCCGCAAAACATCAGGTCTTAACATATGGTAATCTCTACCTTCTTACCATCCGACTCGCTCCCATTACCCTTTGCATTTCCGATGCTTATTTACGAAAAATCATCGCTGAACTCGTAAGTAACGCCTGCAAATTCTCTATGCCCAAATCCGCCATTACACTCACCGGAGAAATACGACGTAATTTTTACGTGATTGCCATAACCGATGAAGGGCGTGGAATGAAGCCGGAGCAGATTTCTAATATCGGTGCGTATATGCAATTCGACCGTGACCGCCATGAGCAGCAAGGGCAAGGCTTGGGGCTGGAAATCGCTAAACGCATTACCGAACTACACGGCGGGAACTTGGCAATTCAGAGCGTACCCGACGAAGGAACAACCGTGCAAATATTCCTGCCTTTGCTTCAATAGTTCTAGTTTTTTACCCCTTAAAACCCGCCAAACGTCCATCCAAGGCTCACTCCAAGCCATGGTAAAAAAAGCGCTGGCAGAAAAAGCGGCGTAACGCCTGCTCGCAGTGAAAATCCACCTTCAGTAGGCATAAGACGATACATGAGTACCAATGTCGGAATCGGAAGATAGGTCGCCGCGCTTGCTGGCATAACCGTCGTTGCCGATGCCGCCAAAAATGCAGATGAAATGCCTGCCCCCATCTCAAGATAGCTCGGACTCTCAGGAAAATTATACAAATAGCTCCCTACAAGCGGTATCACGACTGCGCTCGCCGTGCCGGAAAGTATCGTGGATAAGGTTGCATCTATGCGATAGTTACTGAAGCCAATTCGTACATTCCACGTTGGGGCTATGCGGCGGTCGTAATTGAATGAATACAGAACTCCAATACCCAAACCCTCTACAAAAAGCGAGTTTTTTGCTGTCATGCTAAAGCGCTCTTCGGGACTGTATTGTCGCATATCCTGGGCAATGCCGGGTTGTGGTTTGGCTACCCCAATGAAAAGCGTCACAAGGGCGATAGCAAGAACAGTGTATTTCTGGTGCATACAAGACCTGATGAATACTGAAAAATAGAAGGTGACTGTGATTGGTAAGCGTGAGCAACGAGCCTCAATTATTTTTTGCCTGCAAACTGCTGATAATATCATCAAAGTCGCTGTCGCTCAATTCATAGTGGGAATTGCAGTAGCGGCAGACAAGTTCGCGCTGATTTTGGGTTTGCATTTCCTTGATTTCGTCAAGTCCAAGCGTTGTCAAGGCAGACTTGAAGCGGTCGAGCGAGCAACGACAAAAGAAATCAATCGGGGTGTCAGATGTTTCCGTGAGTTCGGTATCCGATACTATTTTCAGTATTTCTTGTGGCGAATAGCCCGAGGCAAGCATATCGGTAAGATTTTCTATTTTTTTGAGATTGCCATACATATTCTGGATAATGCTTTCCGGTACGCCCGGCATTGCCTGTACCATTAAGCCGCCCGACTGCTCGACCAAACCTTCTTTGTTGATGCTCACATCCAGCATCACAGCCGTCGGAATTTGTTCCGACTGCGTAAGATAATACGCCAAATCGGTGCTAATATCGCCGGAAAAAAGTTCTACCACGCCCGTCACAGGCTCGTATTGGCTGTACAAAATTCTTGATACCCGCAGAAGTCCGATGCCGAGACCGCTTCCTAAGGATGCTTTCTCGCTGGAAAAATCTAACACGCATCCTGGATTCTGCACATATCCTCGCACCTCGCCTACATGGAGTGATTCGGCAAATACTTTGCCCGCAGGACCATTACCGGAAAAATCAAGAATGATTCGCTCTTCACTTTTGAGAAATGATGCCAGAAGCGACGCACCCGCCATTGCCCGCCCCAGTAGCACCGATGCAAGCGGGCTGAGTCCGTGACGTTCTTGAGCCGAGAGAGCCGCTTTAGAATTGCGCACCGCCGCAAGACGAAAGAAACCGTCGTCGGTCATTGCCTTGACAACGCGGTCGCGCTGGGTATAGAGTTTTTTAATTGCCTGCGATGAGGAATTGTCGGTGTTCTGCGGTAAAAATTCCACGGTAAAGCGCCTTTCTGGAAAAGAAGAGAAATAGTGGACGCAAAATTACGCACTTTACGGGAAATCTTACCCAAAAAAATCTGTGTTGGCTTACCGAAGCCGAGACATGAAAAAAAACCGATGAAGACGGGAATCGTCAGCATCGGTTTCTTTTGGAGATAGTGCGCCCCTCCGCGCACATTTTCGTAGCATTGTCTTGACAAATTCGGTCTCGCTCTTGCCAAGCCTCAGCACGAATGAATGATGAGGGGTTCGATAGGGGTTTTTCGGAATGTTGCGTTTGAATGATTAAAGAATTGCACCAAGTGCTGCTTCGCTATCAATAAGGATGCTTCTGCCTCTGCCGCCATCCATAGCACCGATAATACCGGCTTCTTCCAGTTGGTCAACGATGCGAGCTGCACGTCCGTAGCCGATTTTCATGCGACGCTGCAGCAGCGATGTCGAACATTGCTGGTGGCGTACCACAAGGCGTGCGGCTTCTTCAAACATTGCATCGCGGTCATCGTCTGTTCCCGATGCGCCACCACGCTGCGATTTCTCACTTACCGACGGTAGCATATACGGTTGAGAATAACCTTCTTGCGAAGCAATATGCTCGCAAATGCGCTCTACTTCATCGGTCGAGAGGTACGAATTTTGAAGACGCATCGGCTTGCCTGCGCCGCCCGGCGTGAAGAGCATATCGCCGTTGCCCAAAAGGTGTTCTGCGCCGCTTGCATCCAGAATCGTACGAGAATCAATCTTAGAAGCTACTTGGTACGCAATTCTTGCCGGAAAGTTTGCTTTAATCAAGCCCGTCACTACGTCCACCGACGGGCGTTGCGTTGCCACAACAAGGTGAATCCCGACCGCCCGCGCAAGCTGCGCCAAGCGGCAAATTGGCTCTTCCACGTCACGCGAAGCTGTCATCATCAGGTCTGCAAGCTCGTCAATAATGACCACAATGTACGGCATTTCGTGGTGTACGTAATCGGATGTGTCTTTGTATTTGCCTTCACGAATTTTTTGGTTGTAATCTACAATATTACGCTGACCGACTTTTTGCAGCACCTCGTAACGGCGCGTCATCTCGGCAACAACCGATTTGAGCGCAATGACGGCATTTTGCGGGTCGGTAATAATTTTTTCGTCAATGTCGGGGCAAACTGCGAGGAAGTGATTTGCCAAAACCCGATACTGCGTCATTTCCACACGCTTAGGGTCAATAATCACAAACTTCAAGTTGCGCGGGTGCATTTTGTAGAGCAGTGACGCAATGATGGAATTGATACCAACGCTTTTACCGGAACCGGTTGCGCCCGCAATAAGCAAGTGCGGCATTTTCGCAAGGTCGGCGGTGAATACGTCGCCATGAATGGTCTTGCCAAGTGCAAGCGGCAAACGCAAGAGTGAATCCTCAAATTCTGCCGAATCCACGATGCTGCTGAACCGAACAGCCGTTGCGTGAGCGTTGGGGATTTCTACAGCAACCGTGCCGCGTCCCGGAACAGGAGCAATGATGCGGATACCACGTGCTTTGAGTGCCAGCGCCATATCGTCGGACAAATTCTCGATTTGCGAAACTTTCACACCCGATGCCGGAACAAATTCGTACTGCGTGACCACAGGTCCCGGTGTGACTTGCAAATTCTCGATTTCAATGCGGAAGGTTTTGAGTTTTTCTTGCAAAATTCGTGCGTTGTTTTGCAATTCCTCTTCGCTCACATCATCGCTGATTTCTTGCGGCACCAGAAGCTCCAGTGTCGGCGGATCGTAACGGATGTCTTCGCGCAAAATCTCGTCATTGAGCGGCATGAACATCGGCTTAGGAATGACATTCTGAGTATTGCTGCTGTTGCGAATCATTATCGGCACATCCAGCACCGGAGCGGCAAGGGGCGTGATGTGAAGTGGAGAATCTTTAACGTCTGCAATCGTATTGCTGAAGATTACAACGTCACGTTGAATGTCGTCCGAAGATGCTTGCAATAAAGACGACGGCGATGACTGCAATGTTGAGGCTTGAAGCCATTGCTCTGAGTCTGCTTTTTGCTCTGCAAGTTTTTGTTCTTCAAGTTTTTGTTCTGCCACTTTCTCTGCTGCTTTTTCCATTGCTTCATTGACAATTCGCCCTGCCACTTCGGTAGCTACTTGCGTTGCAATGCTTTGTGCAATTTCTTCAGCCACTTGTCCCGCGACCAAACCCGCCAGATGCTCGGTGTTTCGTTGATGAGCTGTGCGCTCTTCTTCTGAAAAGCCTCTGTTTTGTGGTGCCTGCGGAATCTTTTGTGCGTCTGTATTGGTTTCTAATGCGGTGCGTGAAATTGGTTCGTCAAGTTCATCGTTTTTTTTTGAAAGCTCTTCTTTCGGCGTTTCAACAAAGGTGATAGATGCTTGCGCCGGATAGCTAAAGCCATTCGTAAAAACCGTTGTTTGCGGTGTGCTTACGCTAATGGTCGGGGAGTTGCCCGTGCCGTTATTGACACGCTTCTCTACAAGGGAAGCCGAGAGCGAAGAAGCAGAAAGTGAGGGCGCAGAAAGCGATGATGACGCAGCCGGCTGAACGGGAGCGGGTATTGCCGCCGGAACGCTCATTGCTGCGGGAACGCTCAAAACAGATGCTTGCTCTGGTACGGAATCAGCGTGCAGGGCGTGTGCTTCGTCTTCGCTGTATTTGCTGATGAGTTCGCGGCGAAGCGATGTAATATCAGGGCTTTGTGCGGTGCGGCGCATGAATCGTGCGGGTTCTTCAGCATCAGCAAAAGAAGTGCGTCCGTTTGCAGAAGCCGAGGCGCTCAAAATCTCATCATCTGCGGCAAATGCTTTTTGCGAAATCTGCGGCTCAGTAGCGGACTGCTGAGTAGCAAAGCTGGGCGGCATTTCGACATGATAATCATCGTAATTTTTTGCAGACAAGACATCATCGGTGAACATAGCAGCCATAGAAGCGGCATCATTGCTTGCCGGAGGCTGCTCTTGAGTGAATGCCTGTTCCGCACGAACGGCATCGCCGATGTTCATTTGCGTTTTGGTTTTGAATGCGGACAAACGAGTTTTTTCAGCTTTGAAACGAGCAATGCTTTTTTCAATATTGAGGTCAAGGGCAACAAAAATCGTGGCAATGAGTCCCAAGGTCAGCACAATAAATGCACCCACTGTGCCGATAATCTGCCAAAGCATACGGGCAATAAACTGTCCGACCGAGCCACTCCATTCGGGACGCATCGGAGGCATCCACTGGACAAGTTGCAACACGCCTGCAAAACTAGCGACAAGAGCCGCACCGACAAAAGCAAGTGAGGTGGCGAGCAGCAATCTGTCAGTAATTTTTTCGCGTATGATAGCAAATGTCCAAAAGAATATTAGTGCCGGAAAGAGTAATGCGGAATATCCAACGGTGTAGTTATAGACAAAATGTGCCACCGTAGCCCCAACGTAGCCAAGCCAATTCTGGACGATGTATTCTCCTTGTGTGGCGGGAGCAGGTGTCACCGCACGAGCATTGGCATTACGCGGTGTAGCGACCGTTTGTGCTTGCTCAGTGGAGAGCGAAACGTGTGCATTGGAGCGGTCAGCGGGGTCGTATGAAACAAGTGCCAGCAAGAGCAAAATGCCGGAGAGCGCGAGGAGCGCCGCGCCGATTTCTCGACGATACGTTTGGCAGAACGCCAGTATGGAACGAATTTGCACACCGGAAATTGGCGATTTTACTTTTTGCGCGGGCAGTGTTTGAATAGGTTTTGACTGAGTTGCTTTGGGTGTCTTTTTGGTATCCGCAGCAGGCTTTGAGTCAGCTTGTGCAGTAGTTTCCCGTTTCTCTGGTTCTGACTTATACGCAGAAGCAGATGACGGCGAAGTTGTTCCATTTTGCGGAGTAAACCCGTTTGGAAGCGTCGTGTTTCCATGCCGGGGCATCGTATTTGAGCCAAATGTATCGCGTGATGTGATGTTCATTGATTGCCTCTATTGTGCTGTAAGTATTATGCTTAAGCGGTATAGTTCAAATTATACTTTAAGCAAATACATTAGTCTTGAGCTTTGGGAGAAATGACAGGTTGAAAAGCACAAAGAGAAGATTCAAATAGTATGCCATTTATTTAGCAATAAAAAAAATTCAACAGACGACAAACAACTTCTCGCTCAGATATTGCACAAGTCTGAGATATGGCTGCGTTTTGATTTCCCCACATACTAAAAATAAACCATACGTGTCCTTACAATTCTTTCCTCGTGTTATCGTCAAGAGCCTTAGCTAAAGCATTGTATTAAGATTTTTGTCATTTGTGGAGAGTATGAGTTCGACCCAACACCACATCACCCCAATACAACCCCTGCACGTGTCCTCGCTCGCTCTACCAAGCACATTGCAGCAGACAGACGAAAACGCACCTGAACGCGTTTATGTGCCAAGTATTTTTTCTGTCGGTCGCGTAGAGATTATCACCGAAATTCACTCCCTGAAACGTACACAAACACCACGTTGGCTGCGTGCGACATCATTCGCGATTGTGGGCATTTTAACAGTGCTCATACTCTTCCTTATTTTTGTACCGTGGCAGCAAAATATTACCGGTAGCGGTAAGGTTACTTCTTTTGTGCCGGGTGTGCGCCCGCAAACGATAGATGCCCAGATAACGGGACGAGTGATACGTTGGTTTGTCAATGAAGGTATGATTGTGAAAGCAGGTGATACCATTGCGATTCTCCAAGACTTAAATGTCAATTTCATGGATGCGGATTTCATGGAGAAAATTGAGCGGGTTCGTGAGAAGACCATTGGAGCGCAAAATATGGCGGTAGAAACCGCACGTCAGCGTACAATACAAGCCGAACAGCGCGAATTGGCGGCAAAAGCCGCACTAGAAAACACTAAAATCGAAATACAAACTTCTCGTATCCGCTATAAACGTGCTGATGATCTTACCAACGAAGGTCTTGCTTCGCAACGTGAAATGGAAACAGCACTTTTGAATCTTCAGAAGGCACAAGCAGATTCTATCCGCTCGGAGACCTTTCTTGAATCTGCACGGCGTGATGTCGAAGTGGCAAAGAATGAAGAAAGTCGCGTTATTCAACAAGCAGATGCGCTCACGGCAGAAATTGAGCTTCGAGTAGCCAATGCCCGTCAACGTGGTGGAGCAAGTGTCATCACCGCACCGATTGACGGCTATGTGGTACGCATTGCCGAGGTGGGAGCAGGGCAAACTGTCAAAGAAGGTGAGATGCTCGCCATGATTGTTCCTATCGCTGGCGGCATAGACCAGGCAGTAGAGGCATTTATTAGTAGTCGTGACGCGGCAATTGTTGATGTTGGTCGTCCAGTACGCCTTCAATTTTCCGGTTTTCCGGCATTTGTTTTTAATCCCGGATGGGATAACTTCACCATTAACACCTTTGGCGGACGTGTTGCTGTCGTGGATGCAGTTGATGATGGAAGCGGCTATTATCGCGTGTTGATTGTACCGGATTCGACACAAAAACAAGGGAAATGGCCAACATCACAATATCTGCGCCAAGGCACACCGACAAACTCATGGATTCTGTTGAATGAAGTTCCTATTGGCTTTGAGATTTGGCGACAACTTAATGGCTTTCCACCAGTGTTGCCCCACAAATTAAGTTCATCAGATAAAACCGACAAGAATACAAAGAAAAAATAGGATTGTTTATCTCTTGAATACAAATCTCATTAACTCCAGCGATACGAACCAATTGCGTAAACTATGTTCAAACACGTCCTCTGCTTTTCTCTTGTTGTTGTTCTCGGCAGTGTCATTTCGATTTCTTCAGTCCATGCACAGGAAACCGATACCCTACGTTTGAAGCAATTTCTCCAAAGTATTCTAGCGGCTCACCCAGCATTGCAATCCGCTGCATTTGAGCGTACTATAGCCGATGCGGAGATTCAAAGTGCTCTTGGCGGCTTCGACCCCATATTCCGCAGCCAGTATGAGCTTAAATACGAGGGCAGTCAATCTACCCCTGACCGCATCAATCATTTCTCAGCAAGTATCGAAATGCCTCTGAATATGCTCTTTGGTCCAAAGATTAGTGCTGGATTTGACCGTGGTATCGGCTCAAGCATAAACCCTGAAGACAAAACATCTCTTACCGGACAAGGCATAGTAGGTATATCGCTTCCACTGTGGTCTGGTGTTGCGACAGACCGTCGTCGAACAAATTTTGGCAAAGCACAGTTGCGTCCACTCCTCGCCAGTGCAAACCAACGCTTTGAGCAGAACAACCTTCTTCGCGGAGCAGGACTACAGTATTGGAATTGGGCAGAAGCATCGGAACAACTTCGCGTTACAGAAAATGTCCTCGCGCTTGCGCTCCAGCGTGCAACGTATATTTCTGCCCGTGCACGGCGTGGTGAGGTTGCAGCGTTGGATAGTATCGAAGCTCTGCAAGAAGTAGAGCGCCGCCGTGGAGAAACCTTACGTGCTCGCCGCACACTCGAGCAAGCAAATATTGACGCTTCGGTGTATTTTTGGACCGAGACTGGTATTCCTCGCGCCTTAAAGCAATTACCTCAAAGCCTCCCATCACTTCCGAACATAGACTCACTCCAAACCCGCACTGACCGTGAGCGTGCCATGACGATGCGACCCGAAATTCAGCGTTTAGAATTTACTCAGCAAAGCACATCCCTCGACATCAATCTTGCCAGAGAAAGCCAGAAGCCGCTTATCGAAGCCAAAACCCAATGGCTTTATTATCCGGGCAGTAGCAATAATGACAATTTTAAAGTCGGATTTGATGTGATGATGCCGTTGTTTTTTCGCACTGCTAGCGCACAAACGGAACTTTTGACAATATCCCTAGAGCGTACGCGCCTTCAAACCGCACAAACCTCACGATTTATCAATGCCGAAATTGATAACGCTATTTCCGCACTCCAGCGGTCGGCAGAGCGCCTAGCTGCCGCCGACAAAGAAACAAGCTTTGCTGTTCAAATGGAAGAAGGAGAACGTAAGCGCTTTTTGGCAGGCGAAACCTCACTTCTGATTGTTAATCTCCGCGAACGGGCTGCTGCCGAAGCTCGCGCCCGCATGATTTCCGCCCGCGCAGACTATCTCCGTGCTTGGGTACTCTATCTATGGTCTATTGGTACCATCGCTCAATTGGCGGAGTAAAAAAGCCTTTTTCTGGACTTCGTTCTTACCTATGACTTTTGGTCACGAAAAAAACATACTTTTAGATACTTTCACACGATATAAAATTTCGCCAAATTAGTCGCAGCTAGCGGTATAGTCATACCCCACTATGCTGCACCGCTGATAGTAATTTATTAACACGCTTTTTTTCTTTTGCACAATCCGTACATAGCAATAATGCGGCATATAGCTGCCCGGGTCAATGATGTATTTTGTTCTTACGAGCTTTTAGCAGGATGCAACGACTATGAAAACTACTTTTTCTCCTCTCGAATCTACCTATCATTTCGGTAGGTTAGCCTTCAAAACATCTTCTCAACGAATATTCTCTACAAAGCAGTTTTGCTTTGTTGCGGCACTTCTTCTGGGTATTCTTGCGATGTGTCCGTCAGACATTCAGGCACAGCAAGTGGGCAGAATCAGCGGAGCAGTCACACTTCCTTCCACAGTAGCAACACTGACTGGAACGCTGATTGGTGTACCAATTAACCTTACAAGCTCTGTCGGCACGGTTGTTGCCTCAACAACGACAACGCTTGGCGGTAACTTCTCCCTGAACAATATTCCGATTGGAACATATAGCCTCGTTCCTGCAGTTGATGGAGGAGGAGTGTTTTTTCCTAGTACTACCACAATCACCATCACAACCGAGAACATCGCACGACCAAATTTTGTTTTTGTTCCACCACTGCCAGTTATTACCGGGCAATTATTCTCAACGGAGACAGGAGTTCTCAGAGCCTTTCCATTTGCACAGGTGAGCATTGTGAGCGATAGTGCGAAATTCAATCCCATTATTGACGTAAATGGACGGTTTAGCGTTACGATCTCAACAGTCGGAAATTATACTGTTACTCCTACCTCATCCACCCTTCGTGTTGGCTATATCTTTGCACCTACGCAAGTCATAGCATCTGTGGATATCAATGGGAACATCTCGAATTCTCTTTCTACCTTTGTAGCTTTCGTGCCGCAGTATCGCTTGCGTGGTGTAGTGCGCAGCCTGCCGAGCGACCCTCTTACGGGAAATGCACTTATTCGTGTACAAACGCTCTCCACAACTGGCTCCGTGATTGGCGTTCAGTTCACAACGGCTGTCGTTAGTGCTTCGGGTGGTGAGTTTGTTCTATCGGTAACAAGTGGAACATATAGTATCACAACGTCTTTCGATTCACCCTTTCCCTTCCTATACACCATCACGCCAAGCAATCGGATGGTAAAAGTTACCGATGCGAATCTGGACATGGAAGATATTATTGTTGCTAATCGTCGGTATCTGGTGCAAGGACGCATTGTTACAACAAATGGTACAGCGCTTATTCCTGTACCATCAGTACCAATACGCCTTGAGCAATTCAACACTAATCTGAGTATTACCAGCGCTACCACAGACAGTCAGGGCAATTTCACTTTGCGCTTGGAAGCGGCCCGTTTTACTGCGATTGCACTGCGTTGTATCGTGACGTTGCCCGGTTATACACTTCGTTACAATAATATAGAAAGCAACAGCGAAATTGTTCTCAATGGGTTACGTGACGATGTGGTACTTGGTGATATTATTGCCGTACCGCTACCGCCACCTCAATATCCTGTAACAGGGCGTATTTTATATCCGAATCGTTTTCCTGTCCAAGCCTCTATTATTGCGGTCGTTACCAATGCCAATTCAACCGCAGTGACAACGCAGGAAATCCCTATTGTTCTCAGTGCTGATGGTCGCTATAGTATTCCTAGTATCACTTCCGGTATCTTTCGTATTTCTTTCCGCTCCACGAATTTGGTTTTTGCGCCATCCTTGATTGAAGTATTTATGCCGCGTGATGCGGCAAAGGAAATTGATTTTCAAGCAACGCTCTCGCCAATTCTTGTCTCGGGACGTGTCCAAACATTACTGGACATTCCCGTTGCTGGTGTGACGATGCGTGTAGGTGGTACAGCAAACGGTGTCAATACAACAACCGATGCCAATGGTAGATATACCATGGCAGTTGGTGGTCAGTACCCCGAAAGCCGCTGGTTTATCTATCCTGCATTGGACGGAATAGCTTTATCTCCACCATCAAGATTGATTGTGACCAGTCTTAACACGCCTGTCCTCAACAATATGGACTTTCGTGCTACTTCCACAACAAATACACTCCCGTTATCAACCGTTGTAGGGAAAGTTGTAGTCTTTAGTGATAATGGAAGCGAACTTGGTCTAGGAAGGGTAACGCTCAGTGACGGGACACGAAGCGTTCAAACTGATGGGAATGGTAATTATACATTGCTCAATATGCCCAATGGTTCTTACCGTATTATACCTATTCTTGAAGGCTATACCTTCACGCCGGAAACTCTTACCGTAAGTATTCTTGGAGGAAATAGCCCGCGCAATCAAAATTTTGTGGCACGCCTTAATAAGCGCGATACAACGAATCGTCCGCCTTTTATTCAAACGCCCGTTAACGATGTGCCGGTTATTGCAGCCGTGACCACTCCCATACCAATCGCGTCAATCTTTACCGACCCTAATAATGATTCACTCTTGCTAACAACGACCGTCGAAGACCCGACACTTCTTCGGACTCGCATTCGCAATAATACACTTTTTATTGATGCACTGTCAGAAGGTAACACTATGGTGAGCGTTACAGCTAATGATAATCGTGGCGGCACCACAACTGCGTCGTTCCGTGTTACTGTCAGTCGCCCTTTTGCCACACCTACGCAGTTTATTCGTGCGAAAGGAAATTTTAATACTAATATTAACGCGGCTATCGTCGTAGAACCACAGACCGTATTTACTGCCTTTGCAGGTCTGCCTTCTACGAATCCCAATAAGAATGCTTCTTTAACAGCCTTGAACGGTGAGTTAGGTGCATTTAATGAGAACTGTGAATGTGTTGGCTCCATCGTTTGGACAGGCGGCAATGCCGTACTCCCAGTTTGGGGGGAAGATAAAGAAAATGATATTCCGGGAATGAAGCCTTCTGCTCCTATCAATATCCGTTTTATTGATAATATTCAGAGAACTTCACGGCGTACCCGAGTAGTTTATTTTTCCAATATTCAACCCGGTCTATGGCCTATTGATCAAACAATTATTACGGGTATCCAGACACTAGACGATGACCAATGCAAGCCAACACAAACCTCTGTGGTGTCAGCACAAATTGAAGCAAATGAACTTGAGGCTCGTATTATTCCGAACCCTGTTGCCAGCAGAGCGCTTATTACCTACACACTACGGTCTGCAGGTAATGTAAGCGTAGAGGTATGGAATATGATGGGTCAGCGCGTGACAACATTGGCATCGGGTTATCAGACTTCAGGTGAGCAGCGTGTAGATTTTGATATTGATGGTCTGCCAAGCGGGATGTATGTCTGTCGCATTCAAAGCAATGATGCAGCCTTCCCCAACCGTACTCTTTCGACGATTCGTCTTTCGGTTATTCGTTGAAATTAATATCAAGCACGATGTCTTTTGTACACTTCTTTGCCTTGCACAACTGTCTTGGAAACAACGTGCGGGTGCGCTCCATAGACTAATCGAGAAATCATATTTTCCGGCAAAACAAAACTACTGTTGTGCGGCATAATTTCATCCATGTCGCAAACGATAAAATCAGCTTCTTTGCCGGCATTAAAATTTCCAATCACATCCTCTAATCCCAGTGCTTGCGCTCCCCCTAATGTTGCTAACCAGAGCGCTTCTTCAGCATTGATAGCAGGCATTTCCTGACCACGATGGACAATGTTCCATGTTTTTGAACTTTCGGCAGCTTCTTTTGCTTCGTTTAGCATAGACAACGACGAGCCTCCGGCAACATCACTTCCCAAACCAATACGGAAGCCATCGTTCAGCATTTGCCGTAATGCCATCACACCGCTTTGCAGAAAACGATTTGAGCAAGGGCAATGTGCAATAGCGCAATGATGAGCTTTCAGCAGCGATTTTTCTTGAGAACTCAGATAAATAGAATGTGCCATAATGGTCTTCTCTGTTAGCAGACCGTAGGCAAAATAAACATCTGTGTAGGAGGTATGCTCAGGAAAAAGTTCGGCGATATAACGCAATTCAGAAGGGTTCTCCGATAAATGTGTTTGAATTCGCAAACCCTCTATTCGTGCCACTTCGCCTGTTTTTCTGAGAAGTTCACGCGAACAACTACCAGCAAAGCGTGGCGTGAGCGTATATTGTAAACGCCCCTTACCCGCACCATTCCACGCCTTTGCCAGTGCAATACTGTCGTTAATATTTTGTTCGGCAGAGGAAAGGATATTCTCAGGAGCGCTATAATCCATCATGGTCTTGCCCATACACACGCGCAAACCAGCATGAAAAGCCGATTCAAAGGCAATTTCCGTTGCCCGCCGATGCGATGAGCAATACACCGACATCGTTGTCGTGCCAAGTCGCATTGCGTCATGGAAGAAACGTTGTGACTGAATATGTGCATATTCTTCATCAGCAAAACGAGCTTCGAGCGGAAAAATGTAGGTATTAAGCCAATCCAGCAATTCACCTGTTCCGATGGCTGCGGCTTCATATTGGGGCAAATGGACGTGGGTATCCACCAAACCGGGTAAAATAACGGCATTGTCGTATTGTTCTTCAGGAATATCGGTATAATCGCGGAGTGCATCAGCACGTGTTCCCTTAAATACAATTTGTCCCATGTCACTCACCACGAGTGCTCCATCAGGAATATATTCTAGCCCACCTTTGTCAAGAGGGTGAACAAGAAAACCACTGTATATGCGCATAAAACCTCACATTTGCAAGATACTAGATGATTCAAAACAGACAATATAAAAGCGCACTATTACTTGGTGAATAGTGCGCTTACTATAAAAATTACAATCTGCCGAAAAAGGTTCGTTTTTTTATGCCTTTGCTTCAGCCGTAGCAACTTCGTCACGTCCACGCTTTGCATGAACAGCAACAATACTTGCTGTCGGGGGAACCATAAATTTTACGCCGGGAACTTTCAAATCACCGATATGAACAGATTTGCCAACTTCAAGGCTTGTCACGTCAATTTCGATGTGTTCGGGCAATGATGCGGGAAGACATTCGATTTGTACTCTGTGCATGATGTGTTCAAGCATACCACCAGCAATTGCAACGCCTTTCGCTGTGCCTTTGAGAATAATCGGTACTTCGACGTGAAGGGTTTGACCTTCAATAATTCCGAGTAAATCAAAGTGTACAATTTCCTCGGTAACGGGATCAAATTCCACATCTTTCACAACACAATCCACTGGTGCCGCGCCCTCAACTTTGAGAGTAATAATGTGCGTGTCCGATGTATAGACAGCAGGGCGAATTTGCTTGAAAGTAGTAGCAATTGCAAGCGGCTCTTTACCTTTGGCGTAATAAACGCCCGTGATAAAGCCGGCATTACGAACGGCTTTAGAGGCTTTTTTGCCAAGCTCGCGTTTTTTTGCTTCGAGTGAAATAGCACTCATGATGATACTCCGAATTGAACAAATGAAACAAGTAGTATTAGTAGTAAACGATTTCTGTGGTGCGAGAACGAGTAGTGGGGCTTCTCGCTTATGTTGGTATAAGGTCGGTATCGAAAAGCGATGTGATGGACTCGTTATTGTGCGTTCGCAAAATAGCTTCCGCGAAAAGGTCAGCAACGGACTGAACAACAATTTTCGTACTTTGCTCAAACATCGGATTCGTGGAGAAAATAGTGTCGGTCACAAAGAGCTTGGAGACAACACTATCCTCAATTTTTTCTAATGCCTGACCTGAAAAGACCGGGTGCGTACAAGCACCAAAAATTTGCTCCGCGCCCGCATCTTTCAGCGCACGAGCACAAGCAACAAACGTACCGCCGGTATCAATAAGGTCATCAATGATGATGATATTTTTTCCCTTTGGGTCGCCGATAATATTAAAAACTTCGCTGACATTATGCGCCGGACGACGTTTATCAATGAGTATCAAACCGGCATTAAGGCGCTTTGCATACGCTCGTGCTGTTTTTGCACCGCCTACGTCTGGCGACGCTACGACGAGATTTGGCAAATCCAAACTCCGCAGTTTTTTTACTAAGACCGTAGAGGAATAGAGATGGTCAAGCGGTATATCAAAAAAGCCCTGAATTTGCGGGACGTGCAAGTCCATCGTAATAATGTGGTCTGCACCGGCTTCGACGATTAAATTTGCCATGAGTTTTGCCGTAATCGAGACGCGCGGCTGGTCTTTACGGTCTTGGCGGGCATAACCGAAGTATGGTATAACAGCAGTAACGCGGTCAGTCGAAGCACGACGGGCAGCGTCAATAAGCATCAGTAACTCGACAAGATTGTCCCCCGGTGCGTGCGTGGACTGTATGATAAACAGGTCGCCACCACGAATACTATCTTCGTATTTCACCCAAATCTCGCCGTCGCTGAAATTACGAATAACTGTTTTGTCCAGTTGTTCGGCGCAGTCAATATTGCCCTTGTTGTCGGTAGATTTTTTTTCTACCGCTTTGGCAATTTTATGAGCTAAGTCCATATTAGACCGCCCGGCTGCGAGGCGAAAGTTTGGCTTTATTTTCAGTTTATTCTTTTTCGGCATAGTCGTTTGGGAAGAAGCATCCGATGCAAAGACGAAACATCATACGACAATCACACAACTGCAGTATAAAAAAAACAAGCGCCCCGCAGATAAACAGCCGCGTACAAGCGCTTGATTCATATTATTCAGTGTGTTTCTACAAAAAAACACCGCGATTGGGTAGTGTCCGAAACACTACGCGAGATGCTAAAACATCTGGTGCTGGGGCGGCTGGGGTCGAACCAACGAATGGCGGTACCAAAAACCGCTGCCTTGCCACTTGGCGACGCCCCAATTTTGGTGAAATGCACCTTGTGTGCATTTATTTTCCAAAATAGACTGCAAATATACTGGTGTTTTTTTTTAGATGCAAGTTTTTTTTTCGTGCTGATGCAAAATATTTTTTTTACCCTGCACATCAAGAAATACCTCGAAAACCAAGTAGTCCATTTCTACGCTGAACAGCACAAGAATAAACTTTACTCAGGGTTTGTGCATCTAACGGAAGTGTCCTAAATTGCATACCAGCATTAAACCTCACAAA
>JANYDO010000315.1 GCA_025363605.1 Candidatus Kapaibacterium sp. | reverse complement strand
GTAAATCAACACCCGAAAAAACGCCCACGAAACAGAGGGTGTGTCGAGGAACAGCCGAGAGCCGCCGTCAGTGCCGCCTCCGAAATCGAAAACGCCGTCGTAGGTAGCAAAAGCGTCATACAAGAGCGATTTGCCGTAGTTTATGCTCTCAAGTTGACGGGTGAATTTTGCGTAACCCTCTTCAAGCGTGACGTTCGGGAAGCCGAGCTTTTTCACCGCTTCCTTCACCGCCCACGGCGTACCTTTGTAGCGGTGCAGTTCGACCGCTTGCTTCAAAAGCGCCCGTTTCTCGGCAGTGGTGTGAGCAAATTCCCAGCCCTCAATGCCTAGTATTGAAAAGAACTCTGCTAAATGTGTCAGTGCCTGTACGGGAGCCGTATCTATCAGCATCGGTACAAGTATTTCCAAATCCTCCACCGTAACGAACTCTTCGACGAGCTGCGCTACGGTGTTGTAGTGAGGGTCTCTAATACTTGTAGGTAACAGGCTCTTCATTAACTGCTGGTAAAAGAGTAACGGTAATGGCGGTACAATCAGCGAACTCGCTTGCCGCTACGGGAATCAGTGCAGGCGAATTGAGCGAAACGTTGTACACGCCTGTTACCGACTGAATCAGCGCTATGATTTGGTTTGGGATGATGTCCCGCCCCAGCTTCTTGCGCTTTTCGTTAGCGTATTCGGTAAGTTTTGCCTCAATCGCTGCTTTGGTTTCGACGCTTGGAGCGACACTATACAACGTTACGTCTGCATTTATCGTAAACGATAGTGTTGCCGGAGCAAGTACCGTAACAGTATCGGTGAGTGGTCGGCGTTTTTCGTCGCTCAGTACCGTTTCTACATCAGCAATCACATCAGGGGAAGGCGCCCCGGTCGTTGTGAGCGGATAAACCTGTACCGTACCGGGGAGATTGCTGTCTATCGAAACGTCAATGATGCTCGGATGTGCCGACAATGCCCAAAATTGATATGCACCTCTCGGTCCCGCTACCGAAAATGATTCCGGCGCAAGGACAGTCCGCTCACGTAGTTGCGTATCGCTCTCACCGTCAGCGCCGGAGTGCGTCAGATTCGTATTGACTACACTACTCAGCCATGCGATACTCGTCAGCGGTTCCGACACTTCGCCCGCAGGATAACCATTTGCATTTGCACCTGTTACGAGCGCTTCCGCTTCAACAGCTCCTTCGGTTTCATCCAGCGGGATTGTGATGCTTGTTAGCGTAACGAAAGTAATCTTACCATCTTTGGTGCGAATCTGCGTACCACTTGCTATCGTTAATGGCGTTGGTCGGCTACCTGAGGGGGTGCCTTCTTCGGCAGTAAATTTAACTGTGCATTTCGCTTTTAGCGCTCCGAGCCGCGTGATGCCGTAAAAGGCTGCGATATGCTCAAGGATAATGCCCGTCGCGTACTGGACAAGGTTTTGTTCGGCGGCGTTTTGCACTTGCTCACGGAGCAAAATGACGCAGTACGCCAAGAGGTCAATCATCAAGCGCTCCGGCTGTGCCGGATAGAGCGTTTTGCCACTCAGTTCCTCGTACCGTGCGACCAAATCAGCCTGAATCACGGCGACCTTGCGGTCTATAAAATTTGGGCGAGCAAGGTTGAGCATGATAGTTTAATTGTAGAGTTCTAATGTTGCGATAGCCGTGTAGCCAGTACCAAATGCGGTGTTTTCGACGTTGGTAACGTTAATGCGGACTGAGGAATATGCAGTAGCATTATTAAAACTGTATGCTCTGCGTTCGGTATTCGTCCAGTTAGCAACCAGCGTTTGGGTATCAATTACATACCAAAACGTACCATCGTTACTGCCCTCAATTGTCCATGATTTTGGCATGATAGTCGCATTGCCGCCTGCTGTGATAGCATAACCGCGTACGATTTGTGCAGTGCTAAAATTGACTCGCAGCCATGAGGAGATGGGCGAGCCTGTCGAATCGGAAACCCACTCCGTTGTGCTGGCATCAAACGCCCTATATGCGTTAAAACCGGATTGTTCCGTTGACGCAAGGACACTCGTAACCAAGCCCGTTGTGCCTGCTGACTGCACAGTATTAGCCGACATCGTAAAATCATACAATACCCCCTGCGAGGGCGAAATGCTGTCAGGAGCATAGCGCTGTGGTTTCATAAAACGGAAAAATCCGCCCTTCACAGCATAGCGCCGTGTTTGCAATGGTCTTCCTAATAGTCCATTATTCATATTGCACCGCTTCGACTTCCTCCGCTGTTGCGGCTCCGTCCACGAGCGATTTTGCATAGACACAACCGCCCCACGACGCTTTGCACCACTCACCGTAGGCGATCATCAACGTCCGAAACTCGGAGTAGGGTAATTGCTGGAAAACACCGTCGCGGTCAGCGAACGTGATTAACTCCGTACCCTGCGTTTCTGCTAAGAGGAGCATCGTAACGAGGTTTGCAAATTGGTTCTGGTCGTTTTGCGAGGCGGCAAGCGTGATGCTTGTAGTTTCGTCGTGATAGCCTTCTGCTAAATTGTCAAAGTACGTGCGGTCGAACTGCTGCTTTCGTGCGGCTTTCAGTGCGTCCAGCGTCACGGGTGCAGTCATAGCCGCGTACACCGATTCGGGGACGTACTGAAAACCAGTCCATATTTGCACATCGCTTGGCATTAGTAATCTCCGCCCTCAACAATGAGGTTAAACGTCTCAGCATTATGCGTCGAGGCGCGTACTACTGCTGAGGCGGGGAGGATTAACCCGTCGCTCATAGAATCGTAGAGCGTTATTATGCTATTGAATGCTGAAACTGTCGTGCTAGGCGTGATTGCTGTCACCAGCACCTCACGATAGAGCAGCGTCGTACCGCCACGGTTAATCCAAATCCGCACTACACCCGCCGTCGTCGTTGCCGATGCCTGAATGGTGATTTTTCGTATAAGGGAGCCATTCGTACCAGCCGTAAAAACGTCGGTTATCGTACCAGTGTTGGTGCGGTTCGTGTTCGCGGTGGAAATCGCGACTTGCTCTGTTCGCGGTGTGGCTGCAAATTGCGGGTCGAGTGCCATTTA
>JANYDO010000293.1 GCA_025363605.1 Candidatus Kapaibacterium sp. | reverse complement strand
AACTTGTTTTCATTGTGGAGCAGAAAGAATAAAGAACTGAAGTTACGCTTATCGTCAAACGTAGGGAACGACGGAACGCGGATTATTTGGATTCGGTCAAGATTCTCAAGATTCTTTGAAGACCGTTCTTTGCTTTTATGGTAGAAAGAGAAAGAAGGTGGGTAGTGTTCAAACACAGTTGATGCTATGTTTGACAAACAAGGCAGCATGCTGCCTTGTTGCATTTATCAACTTAAAAAGAACATCACCAGAAGGTGTATTTCCTGATGGAAATCCTGATAATCCGCGTTCCGTCGTCCACCCGATTTCTGCACAAGCGTAACTTCAGTAAAGAATTTTGACAAGAAAGAGACGGAAATTTTGTGCGATACAGTCGAAAAATGTATTTTATGCAGCGCATAAAAAAGTAGGGCAAAAACACGCTCTGAAGAAAGTAAGGCAAAGAAAAACCACCCGCAAAAAACTCTAATTCGTCATTCGTCATTCCTAATTTGTAATTGATTATGGCAACAGTACTCGACTCCAAAGTTCCTAGTGGACCGCTTGGTGAGAAATGGGAAAAACACAAGTTTGAAAGCAAACTCGTGAATCCCGCTAATCGTCGTAAGTTCTCGGTGATTGTCGTTGGAACGGGCTTGGCTGGCGCTTCGGCGGCGGCTTCGCTGGGTGATATGGGCTATAAAGTGAAAGCGTTTTGCTTCCAAGACAGCCCGCGCCGTGCGCATAGTATCGCAGCGCAAGGCGGCATCAATGCTGCGAAGAATTACCGCAACGACGGCGATAGTGTTTACCGTCTTTTCTATGACACCATCAAGGGCGGCGACTACCGCGCCCGCGAAGCAAACGTACACCGTTTAGCACAAGTCAGCGTGAACATCATTGACCAATGCGTTGCGCAAGGTGTTCCCTTTGCGCGCGAATACGGTGGCTTGCTGGATAATCGTTCTTTCGGTGGGGCGCAAGTGTCGCGGACGTTCTATGCGCGTGGGCAAACCGGACAGCAGTTGCTTTTGGGGGCGTATTCTGCGCTTGCCCGCCAGATTCACCTCAAAAACGTGGATATGCACACCCGTACCGAAATGCTTGATTTGGTCGTGATAGACGGGCGCGCGCGCGGCATTATCACGCGCAATCTTGTTACCGGTGCGGTCGAGCGCCACGTTGCCGATGCCGTGCTGCTTTGCACCGGCGGTTATGGTAACGTTTTCTTCCTTTCCACCAACGCGCAAGGCTGTAACGTTACCGCCACATGGCGTGCGCACCGCAGAGGCGCGTTTATGGCAAATCCATGTTACACGCAGATTCACCCGACGTGTATTCCTGTGCATGGTGAAGACCAGTCAAAACTGACGCTGATGAGCGAGAGTCTTCGCAATGACGGGCGCGTATGGGTGCCGAAAGCAAAAGGCGATAAACGCCGCGCTGAGGACATTCCCGAAGCAGAGCGCGATTACTTCTTGGAGCGTAAATATCCGGCGTTTGGTAATCTTGTGCCACGCGATATTGCTTCCCGCAACGCCAAAGAAGTGTGTGACGAAGGGCGCGGCGTGGGCGAGGGGCAAGCAGTCTATCTCGACTTCGCGGCTTCTATTCAACGCGTTGGCGAAAATGTTATCCGCGACCGCTACGGTAACTTGTTCGATATGTATGCTAAAATTACCGCAGAAAATCCGTATAAAACCCCGATGAAAATTTATCCTGCTGTGCATTACACCATGGGCGGTCTTTGGGTGGATTACAATCTCCAAAGCACCATTCCGGGCTTGTTTGTGCTGGGCGAGGCGAATTTCTCCGACCACGGCGCGAACCGTCTGGGCGCTTCGGCGCTCATGCAGGGTTTGGCGGATGGTTACTTTGTTATTCCTTACACCCTCGGTAACTACTTGGGCGGCACAAAACTCGACCCCGTCTCGGCGGATGCTCCCGAATTTGCTGCCGTTGAGAATGAAGTCACCGAGTGCGTGAACAAACTTCTCTCCGTTAAGGGCAATAAAACGCCGCTTGCTTTCCACAAAGAACTAGGCAAAATTATGTGGAACGACTGCGGAATGGCTCGTGACAAAGCAGGATTGGAATCAGCATTGAAGCGTATTCCCGAACTCCGCGAAGAGTTTTGGAATAATATCAATGTTTCGGGCGAAGCGGGCGAGTTCAACCAGCAACTTGAGCGGGCAGGTCGTGTGGCGGATTTCCTTGAGTTTGGTGAGCTTTTTGCCAAAGATGCTCTCATCCGCGAAGAAAGCTGCGGCGGACACTTCCGCTCGGAGCACCAGACCGAAGAAGGCGAAGCAAAGCGTGATGATGATAACTTCGCACACGTCGCTGCTTACGAATGGACAGGCAAAAACGGCGAACAAATTCGCAATGTAGAGCAACTCGTTTTTGAAAACGTTAAACTGACACAAAGGAGCTACAAATAATGGCTACTCTCAACGGAACATCCAACGGACACGGGAAAATGCTGAGTTTAACGCTGCGCATCTGGCGGCAAAAGAACTCGAATGCCAAAGGGCGCATGGAGGAATACAAGCTGAAAGGCGTTTCGACCGAAATGTCGTTCTTGGAAATGCTCGATATGCTGAACGAGCAGCTCATCAAGGAAGGCAAAGACCCCGTTGCCTTCGACCATGACTGCCGCGAGGGAATTTGCGGAATGTGCGGCGCTATGGTGAACGGCTATGCGCATGGTCCCGACGAAGCCACGACGCTTTGCCAGACCCATATGCGTTCGTTCTCCGACGGCGAAACAATCACGATTGAGCCATGGCGAGCGAAAGCATTTCCGGTTATCAAAGACCTTGCTGTTGACCGCACATCGTTCGAGCGCATCATCCAATCGGGCGGTTATGTGTCTATCGGCACAGGCGGCGCACCAGACGGTAATTCTATCCCCGTTCCAAAAGAAGCTGCCGACCGCGCCATGGACGCGGCGCAATGTATCGGCTGCGGTGCGTGCGTGGCGGCTTGCCCGAATGCTTCGGCAATGCTCTTCACCAGTGCAAAAATCTCGCACCTTGCGCACCTGCCGCAAGGGCAGGTAGAACGCCGTGAGCGGGCTGCCAATATGATTCGCGCAATGGACGAACTCGGCTTCGGCAACTGCACCAATCACGGCGAATGCGAAGCTGTCTGCCCGAAAGAAATCAAGATGGAAAACATTGCACTGATGAACCGCGAGTATTTTGGGGCGTTGGTGTAAATTTCCTTCTCCAAGCAAGTAAACAAGCGACTGTACGGTATTTTGTGCAGCCGCTTGTTTTTTTGTTGGAATTGCAACAATAAAGCAATAGATTCGTCTCTCAAAAAAATAACATATATGTTAATTTGTGAAAAAATCGTTTGAACTTCTACCATTTATGCCTCCAAATATAACAGCGAAGCGGAAAGCCTCGCTGTATGCTGTCAGGTATCTTGATGAAGATAGCAGTCTCACGGCACAATTTTTTCAACGCCCTGAGATATATCAGGATCATCGTGCAGAGGCAGAGTATTTGGCTAAACGTTTACAAGAATATCTGCGTGTAGGATGTATAGAATCAGATTTTCGCAAAGAATTGACCCCAAAAGACAGTGTCGAATCTCTCTTCCGTGGTGGCAATTTTTCTCAACCCAAAATACGTTTATGTTGCTGTCGCTATGGTCGTATCTTGGTCATTTTGGGTAACGGTTGTTTGAAAAAATCTCGTTCATCTCAAGAAGATTCCGAATATCATGGAATGTTACTGGAAATGCAAGATGTTGACAAACTATTATTTGAGCAGCTTCAGAGCAAAAAAATGAGAATGCTTGACAATGGTGAGCTTATTGGGAATTTAGTATTCAACACCCCTTAACCACAAATTTACTGGACATCACAATGAATGAGTTTGAAGCAGTTATGGCATTGTTTCCTCAAGACAACCTTGCCAACGAAATTTCTGATAAAGTGCGTGATGATGTTGATTTCGCTGTACTTGTCCGTGATTGGCTTGAAATCAAGGGCTGGACACAAAAAGAACTTGCGCAAAAACTTGGTATGAAACCGTCTCAACTGAGCCTCATCTTGAGTGGCAACACAAACCTTACCCTTAAGACTATACGCAGGTTTGAGCACGTTTTTGGTGAGCATTTTCTTGCTTTTTTGCCAAGTCCACTTAAAAATATCATTCCACAACGGGAGCAGCTTTCTTACCCAATACATTCAAAACCGTCTATAAGCAAGGAGTATGCAGTAGATCAGAGTGGATTGGTTCGTTTTGATCCAGATGCGAAAATGGCAGAAATGGCAACGTTTCATCCATTTCCCACTCAACTCCACTACGCAACCGCCGCATAACATTTCATTATGGAAAACGTACCACAAAAACGCTCAATTGATATTAATTATTCGATAAAGAAACTGTCTGTTAAACGCTTCTCGTATAATGAGACTGTTATCAGTTCTCGCTTACTGTCGGACAGTAACAGTACTGAAGATTGTCAGGTACAAGGTAATATTCGGCATACATTTACTTCCGCAACATCTCTCAGTATCTTCTTGGAATTTTTGATTTCGGAAAAAACAAGTGCAGATATGCCTATTGTTGAAATGGCACTGGAGGCTGTGTATAACGTGGAGCAATTTACCCAAAATCCAGAGGGAGAACGTATATTGTTAACAGGTGAAGAGGCATTAATATTTCCAAAAGAATTTATTGCTATGCTTGTTGGTGCATCCTACTCGGCGGCACGCGGTATTCTTTGGACAAAACTAGCAGCAACACCACTACATTCATATCTCTTACCAATGGTGGATTCGTCAGCATTGGTAAATGACTCAATTACTGCAACCAACAAGCAAGAGAAAGTTCGGAAACCAGCGCCTCGAAAAAAAACACAAGCAAAAACATCGCCCTGATGAACCGTGAGTATTTTGGGGCGTTGGTGTAGAAACTGATGCAATTTAATATGATTTTCCCGCCGACTTGCCTCATTTGAAGCGGGTCGGCGGTTCTTTTTATCGCGCTTTGCTTGTAATACGTTTTGCAGCTTCATGTTCAGAAAATGCTTCAAATACGCTGATATTATTTATTTGAGCTATCTCATTTGCGGATTCAACAAGCGTATCAAAACTTTTCCTGTCACTTGCAGTAAGTGCCGAGTTACTATTAAAAATCGCAAAAACAACTTCGCACTGTTCTGGCATT
>JANYDO010000233.1 GCA_025363605.1 Candidatus Kapaibacterium sp. | reverse complement strand
CGTGCGCCAAGGTCTGCCACGAGGTAATCTGTAACTTGGGCGCTATAATCAAAGCGTTGAACAAGTCCCGTGTAGCCACCATTGCCATCGTAAACCAGACGATTTACTCCGGAATTAGCATTGCTCACCGTCTGCGAGAGCGCAAGCGGTCTGCGGGCAAAAAGCGCTCGTGCGCCTATCTCAAAAAGTGGCTCCATGCCGTGCGGTATTATCGCATAATCGCCCGAAAGCCCGCCCCACCAGCCCCACGACTCGCCGCGCTCGTAGGAGCAGCAACGTGGATTGTCAGGAATAATCGGCATAAGCGAAGTGTGATAGAGGCGCGAAAGCCCGCCCAATGCGCCTAAGCGCCATTCGTTCTGTGCGATAGGCTCTTGGGCAAAAAGAGGAAAGGAAAGCAAAAGAACAACAATAACGCTGAGAAATCCTGTATGTCTGCGCTTTACAGCATGAACGGTCATAGTTTTTGGGGTCAAGGTACGGTGATGGTTCATCAAACAACCAATGACAAAATAGGACTTTTCGCCGCCTTTTTCAAGGGTTCGCACCGCTTTTAGGAAATGTTTTCGTTTGGGCGTTGTAAAATAGCCGTTTTCACCTTGTTTTACGAGAGGAAATCATTATTTTATGCGCTATTATTTTTACTCTGTTTTTGTCGTCCTGCTTTTTGCCATTGCTATCCCGATATATTTGATGAATACGAACTTTGCACGATATTTCCTGCCGCCGCACATTATCAAAGAATCCAATGCCGATGAGTATTGGAAGGCGCTCTTGTGCTCAGTTTCCTTAGTGCTGACCATCGGCTTGACGCTTCCGGCGGTGCTGCTCTATGCTTTTGTGCTCTACAACGCACTTTTTCTGAAAATGACGCTTACAATATTGCTCATCAATGCTGCATTCCTAGCAGTGTTGCGGCTTACAACGTCATTCAGAACGACATTTCTTATGGTAATTATTTGGCAATATGTGATGCTCTTTGGTGTGACGTTTGTTATGGGCGGTATTTCCAGTGTTGTCGCAGCAACGCTCTTCAGTCCTGCGCTTCTGGCACTTGTACTTCTGGGGTACTCCGCTATGTGGTCTATGCTTGGTGTTGCCATCGTCGGTATTTGCGGACTGACGTTACTTGCGCTTGCCGGTATTCAGATGCCACCGCAATATCCCATAACTATTACGCCCATCATCAACGGTTTTGTGAACACGACTATTATAGTCAGCATCTTAGCGTCGTTCTACTATTTCGACCGCGTTCGCAAGCAATCCTACAAAGCCCTCCAAAAAGAACGACAAGCTCTCCAAGAAGAGCGTGATTCTGTGCAGCAGCGCGTTCACGAAGCGACCAATAATCTTGAAGACCAAAACACCGCACTCCAAAAGGCATTGCAAGATATTGAAGCAGCAACGCTTCTCAAATCAGAGTTTCTGCGCAATATCAGCCACGAAATCCGAACACCCATCACAGCCATTCTCGGTTTTTCGGAAATCCTCTCCGAAAGGCTTGCATACGACCATGATAATCGCCCGCTTGTCGAGCACATCACGCAAGCAGGTACGAATCTTCTCAGTATCTTTTCCAATATTCTGACGCTCTCTCAGATTGAAGCCGGAGAAACGAACTATGAGCGTAGTCTTGTCGGAACGCGCTTCATTTTTGAACATGTATGGAATATTATCAGACCAAAGGCGCAAATTAAGGGCTTGGAATGTATTATGTCTATTGACAAGAGCATTCCCGAAAACATTGTGATTGATGGTACGCACACGCAGCAAATCCTTGTCTATCTGTGCGATAATGCGGTGAAATTTACCGAACACGGTGAGATACGCCTACTGGTACGATTTTCGGGTGGCGATAATCCCTGCCTTGTTTGCGATGTGAGTGATACCGGTATCGGGATTGCACCGGAGTTCTTGGACAGACTTTTTATTCCCTTCCATCAGCAAGACGGCAGTAAAACTCGTGCCTTCGGTGGCTTAGGGCTTGGCTTGGCAATTACGAAGCGTCTTCTGGATGCATTGGGTGGTCGCATCACCATTGCTTCCAAACTTGGTAAAGGCAGTACCTTTACTGTCGAAATACCGTGCTCCCTCGCACAACAATCTTGATTGCAGAAAGCACGAGTAATACTCTTCATCACATGGCTTAACTTTTTTCCTTCAGTAAGGTCTCTTTTGCTTCCTGCAGTGCTGCTCGCTGCTCTTTGCTAACTTCGGGATAGCGCAAGTTCAATTTCTCCAATGTGTCAGTGATAACATCATTCAGCACAATTCTCGTGAACCATTTATTGTCGGCGGGCACAATATACCAAGGGGCATATTTGGTGCTTGTCTCTGCAAACATATCTTCGTAGGCGCGTTGGTACTCGTTCCAATGCCCGCGCTCTTCCACATCTGACAGCGCAAATTTCCAGTTTTTATCGGGGTTATCAATGCGTTCCAAAAAACGCCGTTTTTGCTCCTGCTTAGAGACATTGAGGAAAAACTTCAGCACAAGAATCCCATTTTGAACAAAATGCTTTTCAAAAGCATTGATTTGCTCGAAGCGGTCTTGCCAAATATGTTTATGACGGGCTTCATCAGGAAGTTGCTGCTTATCCAGAATATTCGGATGCACCCGCGCAATGAGGACTTCTTCGTAGTATGACCGATTGAAAATGCCGATGCCGCCGCGCTCCGGCATATCCTTGTGCGCTCGCCAGAGATAATCGCGGTCAAGTTCCAGTGCCGACGGCGCTTTGAAATTTGCAACCGTACAGCCCTGCGGATTCACCCCCGAAAAAACGTGCTTTACCGCACTGTCCTTGCCCGCAGCGTCCATTGCTTGAATAATAATAAGCAGTCCGTAGGTGTTCTGTGCATAGAGAATATCTTGCAGTTTCGCCATTTTTGCAATGCCCTTTTGGAGCTTATCATTGGTTTCGTCGGCGTTTTTATATTTACCGGTGAAAGCGGGATCGTATTTGCTCAGTTTGACCGATTTACTATCGGGCGGAACAAGGAATGGAGAGTGTTTCATGGTAATAAGAGCGTTATGTGCAATGGGAAATCAGAAATTATGCGTGAAAAATGGGTAATTTTTTTTTGAATGTCAAATCATTTTTTGTGCGAGGCGAAATGCACCAAGAACTAATCGAAAATCAATGTTACGATTTGGTAATATTGTGTTTTCTTGCCTCTCCAAAAATCTGTGCTTTTATATTGCGGCAATTATTCCACGCAACGTCTTATAAGACACGTTGACTGTAAATGCCAGTGCTGCAAACCGCTTGTCAGTCATCTGGCGGTCTGCGGGGGAATGAAAAGGAGAGTTCCCCACTCTGTTGCTCTATCACCCACCATTCAGGAAACGGACAATTCATGAAGCGTATGAGACTATCACTATACCAAAAAATTGTTGGACTGGTGTGCATAATCCTTGCTCTAAGCGGTGTAATCATGCTTCTCAATTCCACACAACGCGAAGCGCTTAACGAGCGCGGCACAATGCGCCTTGCGAAGATTTTTTTCTTGGAGGCACGTTCTGCTGAGCGCGATTTTTTGGTGAAGCGTGATACTGCTCTGGCGCGGGTTCTCGAAAACAACATTGATGCGCTTCTGCGTACACTCAGCACTCACGACGACTCAGCGATTGCAAGCGTCGTTGGGCGAATTAGTGAGTACCGCACCAATGCTCGTACGCTGATTGCCGAAGTGCGAAAGCGTGGACTAACGCAGGATTTGGGCATTGAAGGCGAGTTTCGCAAGCAAGTTCACGCGGTAGAAGAAGCGACAAAAAAATCCGGGCAGATTGGGCTTCTGGCGGAAATGTACCTCGCACGGCGGCATGAAAAAGATTTTATCAATCGTGGCTCTGCTAAGTATATTCAAAGCGTCAACGAGACGGTGCAGTCATTTCTTGAGAAACTTGAAAAAACGGCACTTGGGAATGTGGAAAAAGAGCAGTTGCGATTGCTTATGCTGACCTACCAAAGCGGCTTTGCGGAGTACGTGCGCGCCAGCAACAGCATCAGCGCCGGACGCGAGCGGCTGGACAGTGTGAGCGCAAGCCTCACCCCACAGATGGATGCCATCGTGCAAGACCGCGATGCGAAAGCCGAGCGTTTCCAGACCTTTACACGTATTGCCGGTGTGGCGCTCTTTGTATTGGCATTGGGAATCGCGCTCTACCTTGCGCGGCGTATCACCGAGCCGATGGAAGCACTGACACGCGCCGCAAATGACATTGCTTCCGGCAAACACGATGTGCGCGTGGACGTGCGCACCAACGACGAAATTCAAGCACTCGCCGAATCCTTTAATTCAATGGTGGACAGCCTGCGCACCTCGCTGAAAGAAATTCATGAGAAGAGTATCGAAGCGGAGCGCTCTGCCGAGGAAGCACAACTCACACGAGAAATCATCGAAGAAAATGGCATCCATCTGGCGCAAAGCATACAAAGGATGCTGCTGGCTATGCAGAATTTCGCACTGGGCGATTTGACGGTAAAGTTGCCTCAAGATAGCGATGGTGCGATTAACAACCTCTTTCGCGGTTTCAATGGTGTTGTGCAGGACATTGGTTTGCTTGTGTGGGAAGTAGTCAGTGCGACGCAAGCAATTACGCTTGCTTCGTCGCATATTGCTCGCAGCACCGAAGATATTGCGGGCGGGATGGAAACGCAAAAAGAGCGTACCTCTGAGATTGCAGCTGCGGTAGAAGAAATTAGCGCTACTATTGGCGAAAACACTCAGCAAGCAGCATTTGTGGCACAAGAAGCGCAGGAAGCAAGCAAAACAGCGGCTCGCGGCGGAGAAAGTATGCGGCAAATGGTGAGTAACGTCGAGAAAGTGGCGCACGTTGTGATGGAATCTTCCACTGCCATTCAGCATTTGGGGAAATCCAGTGAAGAAATCGGCGAAATCGTGTCGGTCATCGAAGAAATTGCTGACCAGACAAACCTTCTCGCCCTGAACGCAGCTATTGAAGCCGCCCGTGCCGGAGACCAAGGGCGCGGCTTTGCTGTCGTTGCTGATGAAGTACGCAAACTTGCCGAACGCACACAAAAAGCAACGAAGGAAATTTCGACGATGATAGCGCAGATACAAAAAAACACGCAGCGTTCGGTGCAGTCAATGGCAACAGCGACGGCACTTGTGGAAGAAGGCGGACATTTTGTGGGCGAAACAACCGATGCACTTGCAGACATTATCACCAAAACCAGCACCGTTGCCAACTTTATGATGCAGCTTTCCGATACCACCCGCGAAGAAGCCGCCACCAGCTCCATGATAGCCGAGCGCATCGGCTCTGTGAATACGCTCACGGAGCAGTCCAATGCTAAAGCCCATAGCATCGCCGAAGCCGCAGACGAGCTTGCGGATTTGACAGAAAAATTACAGGCAGTAGTCAGTAGATTTGTTCTGGTAAATAATTAAATTGCCGACGTGCGTACAGTTCGTAGAAGGACTATACCATGATGTGTCGGTAAATTTCACAGGACTTTGTAATGCCAATGCTTTCAGTAGCACTCCCTATTTTTATACCATTATTATACCCTCTGCTATGAAAAGACTGATTCTTTGTTTTGGCGTTTTTGCGCTGCTCTTTAGCAATGCTGCGCCAATCATCCGTGCGCAAGGTGTTACCACTTCCGCACTTTCCGGTATCGTCTCCGATGGTACCGATTACTTGAGGCAACTTGACGAAGCGCTTGCAGGAAAAATTACGATGGAAGCAGTGAAATTGCGTAGCTTGTCCGGAGCGCGTATTTCTGTCGTTCACGTGCCATCGGGTACACAATATAACGCCGTTGCACGCTCCGACGGGAACTACAATCTGCGCGGGCTGCGTGTGGGCGGTCCTTACACAATTACCGTCACCTTATTGGGGTATAAAAAAGAAGAATTGAAAGATATTACCTTGGGCTTGGGTGAGAATCGGCGCGTGGATATTTCGCTCACCGGACAAGACGTAACCTTGCAGGGCGTACAAGTTACTGCCAACCGCGAAAAAGCTGCATCTCGTATCGGTGCCGGAAGTGATATTTCGACAGCACAGTTGGAGCGTACACCAAACCTTTCACGCTCGTTCCAAGAAATGACGCGCACCAATCCCCTCGTTGTTGGCTCTAATGTCGGTGCAGGCGATAACGTAGGCGGCATCAACATTGCAGGGCAAAATAACCGTTACAACAATATCCAAGTGGACGGCGCTGTGATTAACGACCTTTTTGGTCTTTCCAGCACAGGTGCGCCCGGCGGACAAGCAGCCGCACAGCCGATTAGCCTCGATGCAATTGAGCAAATGCAGGTTTCTATCGCGCCCTTTGATGTTCGTCAGAGTGGCTTCACCGGCGGCTTGGTGAATTCTGTCACCCGCTCCGGCACAAACACGCTTACAGGCTCTGCGTATGCCGTTCTCAAAAATCAAGCATTGGCAGGGCTTAGTCCCAGCGATAATGCCACGCAGCGCACCCAACTCAGTACCTTCAGTGATTTCACTGTTGGAGCGCGTTTGGGCGGTGCAATAGTGCAGGATAAACTCTTTTTCTTTGCCAATCTGGAGGCACGGCGTGTGTCGCAGCCTGCGGAATTGTCTATCAATCAGCCGGGCGCGGCAGTGAATTTCCCCGTCGCCCGCGCAACGATTGACCGTATTATTTCGATTGCGAAAACAAAATATAACTACGACCCGGGCAATTACGACACCTTCACCGCACAAATCGGGGACGTGAAAGGTTTCTTGCGCCTTGACTGGAATATCTCCGACGAACATCGCTTGACGGTGCGGCACAATATCGTAAGTGCGACGCAAGACCGAGGCGTGGACAGAACACCCGCCAATCTCTCGCTTTCCGGTTTGAAGTATGTGTTCTCCAGCCTTCAGAACAATACTGTTGCACAGTTGAATAGTAGCTTCGGCAGCGATGCCGCCAACGAACTCCGCGTTTCTCTTATGACTATCAATGACCGTCGCGGCGATGCTGCGGGTGGCGTATTTCCGTATGTAGAGATTTTTGCGGGACCAAAGGGCGAAGAAGTGACGATGGGAGTAGAGCCATTTTCACAAGCAAACTCGCTGAATCAAACGGTTATCGAAGTAACGGACGATTTTACAATGTTCTTAGGCAGTCATTCGCTTACCATCGGCACGCACAACGAGTTTTACTCTTCTGCAAACGTCTTTTTCCCGTGGTATTATGGACGATACTTGTATGGCAGTGTGGACGACTTCGAGAAAGGTACGCCCTTTGGCTACATCAACCGATACAGCACGGACGTTGCGAAATACGGTAAAACACCAACGGCAAACTTTGCTTCTATTCAACTTGGTTTGTACGCACAGGATGAGTGGGACGTGAGCAAACTGCTTCGTATCACGATGGGTGTGCGCGGTGATATGTTCCTCCTGCCGACACAACCGTATCTGAATCCCGCAGCACAACAAGCATTTGGCAAAGCAACGAATGTTGTTCCCAATGCCGCACTGCTTATTGCCCCGCGTGTAGGCTTTGACCTTGATTTGTCCGACGGCAATCGCCAGACGAAGCTCCGCGGCGGCTCAGGTATGTTTAACGGTCGGTCGCCGCTTGTGTGGCTCTCGAACCAGTACAGCAACACGGGCGTTGACATTGCAACAAATTTCATTTTTGATGGTTCCGTAACTGGTGCGCGTTATCCGGGACAGTTTATGAACCCGAAAAATCCACCTGCACAGCAATCGGGCTTGACCCCGGGTAATTATTCTGCAACGGTAAATTTCATTGACCCGAATTTCCGCTTGCCGCAGACATGGCGTTCCAATATTGCCTTTGAGCAGCAGCTTCCGCTTGGCTTCCTTGCTTCGGTTGAAGGCATATACTCGAAATTGTTCAATCAGCCTTTGTATCAAAACTTGCGCTTGGGTTCGTCAACGAGTAATGGGATTGATGGTCGCCCAATTTTCAAGCGTGACGGCGGTACGGGAGCTGTTGCCGGTAGTTTCAGTGATGCCTTCTACCTCACTAATACGCAAGAAGGCTACCAGTTTAACATTGTGGCACAAATCCAAAAGCCCATCGGCTACACAGGTGTAAAAGCGACTGATGAAGAAAACCAAGTATGGAAAAATTTTGGTATGAACCTCGCCTATACCTACGGCGAATCGTGGGATGTGAACTCCAATCCGGGCTTCATTGCGGATGAAAATTTCTTCGTGCCGTCGGTTGACCCAAATAAACTGCCGCTCACGCGTTCCGTCTTTGATGTGCCGCACCGCATCGTTGCTTTTGTGTCGTATCGCTTCCAATACGGTGCGACCGAAGCGCCGTTTGCAACGACCGTAAGCCTTCGTTACGAAGGTCGTTCCGGCAGGACATTCAGCTATGTCTATAGCGGCGACCCGAATAATGCTGCGGGCTTATTTGGCGAACCTGTCAATCAAGCATTGTTTTTTGTCCCACGCGACCGCAGCCAAGTATCCATGACCGATGCAGACTGGAACGCGCTAAATACGTTTATCACGAATGACCCTGTTTTGAGTCAGTATCGTGGCAAAATTGTTGATAGGAATGCTGGTCGTGAGCCGTGGGTCAATGAATTGGATTTGTCGGTCATACAAGATATTCCGACAGGTGTAGGTCGCGTGCAGTTGACAGCGAATCTGTTTAATGTGCTCAATCTGCTGAATCCGGCATGGGGACATATTCAGTACGTTACTCGCCCCTCGCAAGGTGACTTTAGCGGACAGTCCCGCTACGGTTTGGCAAAATTCAACGGCTTCGAGACCGACGGACGCATGAAACTGGACTTTCAGAACCCGCAGAACAGCAGTATCTTCGTGAAAGATAACCTGCTTTCGCGCTGGCAAATGCAGATTGGTGTTCGCTATACGTTTTAAGACTATTTTCTGGCAAATGGATTGCTTCAATGGCTTCAGTTCAACGGAACTGAAGCCATTTTTTTGACCATTTTTTTTCTCGTGCGCTATTCCGTTTGCGCTTCTAGCGAAGAAACCGTAAGTTTCCATCTATTCTTTTTCTTACCTGTCTTTTTTGCTCATGTTCTACTTCATTATCGCTTGCATTGGCGGCACTATCGGCTTTAGCGCGGGGCTTTTTGGTATTGGCGGAGCGCTTATTGCTACGCCGCTTTTGAAGATTTTTTTGGGCTTATCACCTATGTTAGCACTCGCTACGCCGCTTCCATCGGCGCTTCCGTCGGCAATTTCCGGCACAGTGGCGTATTACCGCGAGAAACTTATCAAATTCGACGTGGTAAAATGGGTGCTTTTGGGAGCGCTGCCGGCAAATATTGTGGGAACATGGCTCACAAAACTCGTTGCCGGAGAAGCAATGATGCTCTACACCGGAGGTTTTATGCTGCTTGTGGGCGGTACATTTTTTGTGCGAGGCTGGCTTTTGAGCGAATCACACGCAGAAGAAAATTTTACGCCTCTCAGTTTGATATTGACCGGTGCTTTTGCGGGATTTCTTTCAGGCTTTTTGGCTATTGGCGGCGGATTGGTCATGGTTCCGGCATTTGTACGGGTCAATCGAATGAAATTCAAGCAAGCTACGGCGACTTCACTTTTTTGCGTGGCTATTCTTGCTATTCCCGCGACGATTGGACATTGGATGCTGGGGCATATTGACTGGGGCATAGCACTGGCGCTGATGATTACCTCCACTCCTATGTCTTTTCTGGGCGCTCGCTTGGCTATTAAGCTGCGCAACCGCACATTGGAGCGGATTTACGGAACGTTTATGATTGTTTTTGCGATATATTTTCTTTATCGGCAATTGTAGTGCCTTTTCCACGCATTTGATGACAAACCATCTTGCTTCATTCCCCGCAGAGCGGCGTATGTTGCACTATTTTCCGTATATTTGCAGATCATCAAACAATATATGATTCTCTCCATTCACAAAACCACGTACTAATGAGCCTTTCAGGAATAGATCCTTCAAGAATAGACCTTTCGGGAAAAGTTTGTCTTATCACCGGCGGAACCTCCGGAATCGGAAAAGAAACTGCTCGTGCCATGGCGCAAATGGGCGCTCATGTCGTACTAGCCGCTCGAAACCTTGAACTTGCCGAAAAAGTAAAACAGGAACTCGTCACCGCAACAGGAAACGTACATATTGACATAATGCTCTGCGACTTCGTTTCGTTTGCCTCCATTATGACGTTCGTAAAATCTTTTACGGCAAAATACGACCGCTTACATATCCTTATCAACAATGCAGGGCTGATGGAACGAGAACGGAAACTTTCGCGCGATGGCATAGAACTGACCTTTGCGGTGAATCACCTCGCACCGTTTTTGCTAACAAAATTGCTTCTGGATACTGTGAAGGCAAGCGCTCCGGCACGTATCGTCAATGTCGCTTCCGATGCGCATCGGGGCGGTGTGATCAATTTTGACGACATCGAAGGCAAGCAGAACTTTGGTGGCTGGAAGGCATATTCACAGTCAAAACTCGCTAATATCCTCTTCACGCGCCATTTGGCAACGATGCTGCATGGGTCGGGAGTGACGGTAAACTGCCTGCATCCGGGCGTGGTAGCAACAAATTTTTTCAATCTTATTCCCGCGCCGTTGCGATTTTTGGCAAAATTTTTCATGCTGACACCTGAAAAAGGTGCAGAGACCACTATTTACCTTGCTTCCTCGCCGGAAGTGGAAAATGTGAACGGAGAATACTTTAACAAGAAAAAGATTGCTCTTACGTCTTCACAAGCACAAG
>JANYDO010000216.1 GCA_025363605.1 Candidatus Kapaibacterium sp. | reverse complement strand
TGATAAGGTTCGATGGGAAGGCAATGGATTATTTTTTGGGTTTGGTCTTTAAGGTTTCAAGCCATTGCGTCAAGACGGCGAGGTCTGCTTCGCTGCCCTTAAATTTTTTCAAATGCTTTTCGTCCTTGATGGATTCTTTTTTCAAGAGATACTTCGTCATCCATGCCGCATTTCGTTCTATCCCCACACCTGATAAATCCGGCGGGTCTTTCTCGGTCTTTTCGTCGTCCGGACTCTTTTTTCTCTCCACGCCGAGCGCAGTGATAGTGTGGCAAGACTGACATTTATTATCGGTAAAAATAGTTTTTCCATCAGGCTTTCCGCCCTGTGCGCTTGCGAATGACGGCTTGAGCAAAAGTGAGCAAGCCGCGACAACGGCAAATGTTATGTATCTACGCATTACCAACCTCCGAGAAATGATGAGAAGAGAAAAAGTGTTTACGTACTTTGAGTAGAATTACTTACCCTACTTGTGTTTCAAACTACTCTTCGAGAATATATCGTTTTTTGTTTGGAACAATAAAGATTTAATACTAATTTATCTTAAAATAGATTTTTCCTATCCATTTTGCAAGAAAAAAAAGTTTATTGCAAAAAACTTTTGTAAAGTCGGCACTGTACTTGATGAGAAAAATTTTACCATAACTTAAACTACCCTCACTTTCAAACGTCAGGAAACAACCATGAAGACGTTTTATCTTTACCCACTGACAGCGCTTTGTGCCGGAAGCCTTGCGCTTTTTTCCTGCTCTTCCACCGCTACGAAGTCCGATGCCTACGGAAATTTTGAGGCAACCGAAGCCGTTATTTCCGCCGAAGGGACAGGTAAACTTTTACAATTCACCGTCCAAGAAGGACAAACACTCGCGTCGGAGATAACGGTCGGGCTTATTGACACAACGCAGCTCTTTCTCAGAAAAAAACAGCTTCTCGCCATGCGGCAGGCTTCGGCTTCGCGGGTCGCCAATATCCTCGCGCAAATCAACGTTCTGCAAGAACAGAAGCGTGTGGCATCGGTTGAAGAAAATCGCTCCGAGCAACTCTATCAAGCAAAAGCCGCAACCGAAAAGCAAGTCACGGACGTAAAAGGCGCTCTTAGCGTTCTGGATCGTCAAATCGGTTCGGTGGAAGCGCAGAACGCTGGTGTACTGGCGGAAGTGCGTTCGCTCGACGCACAAATAGCGCAAGTAGAAGACCAAATCAAAAAATGCGTCGTTGTCAATCCTCGTACCGGCTCGGTACTAAGCAAATATGCCGAAGAAGGTGAATTTGCAGCAACGGGCAAAGCGCTCTATCGTATCGCTGACCTCAATCGAATGGAACTGCGCGTCTTTGTGAGTGGCGACCAACTCCCGCATATTGCGCTTGGTGAGCGAGTCAGCGTCTTGATTGACGAGGACAAAGAAAAAAACAAAACGCTCGAAGGCACGATTAGCTGGATTTCTTCCAAAGCTGAGTTCACGCCTAAAATAATTCAAACCAAAGAAGAGCGCGTCAATATGGTCTATGCCGTCAAAGTCGCGGTCAAAAACGACGGTTCGCTCAAAATCGGTATGCCCGGCGAAGTTCGCTTTAGTGCGGCAACAGCCGCAAAGTGAGAATTTTTGGTACATGACAAAATTTCAAAAGTAGGCTTACAATCTGACTTCGGTAGCACAGACATTCCTGTCTGTGTAGTCGTTGGAAACCGCTTTCTTGTCTGTGTAGTTCCTAAAAACCGCTTCAGACTTCACAGACAAGAATGTCTGTGCCACCGATTGATAAATTTTGCACTGTACTTTGGTGAGAACTATACCTGAGAAAATTTTATGGCTATCACAGCAGACAATCTCAGCAAACACTTCGGCACGGTCGAAGCAGTCAAGAGCCTGAGCTTTCACATCGAACCGGGTGAACTCTTTGGGTTTATCGGTCCCGACGGCACAGGCAAAACGACGCTCTTCCGTATGCTCACCACGCTGATACTACCGGACTCCGGCAGTGCAAGCGTTCTGGGGCTGGACGTAGTGCGCGATTACAAGCAGTTGCGTAATCGCTTGGGTTATATGCCGGGACGATTTTCGCTCTACCAAGATTTGAGCGTGGAAGAGAACTTGCGTTTTTTTGCGACGATTTTCAATACGACGATAGAAGAAAATTACCATCTCATCCGCGATATTTACGTGCAGATTGAACCATTTAAAAAACGCCGTGCCGGACAGCTTTCCGGCGGCATGAAGCAAAAACTGGCGCTCTGCTGCGCGCTCATTCACAAGCCTGATTTGTTATTTCTGGACGAACCGACGACGGGCGTGGATGCGGTGTCGCGGAAAGAATTTTGGGAAATGCTCAAAAGCCTGAAAGCGCAAGGAATCACGATTGTCGTTTCTACGCCATACATGGACGAAGCAAGTTTGTGCGACCGCGTGGCGCTGATTCAAAAAGGTGAAATTCTGAACATCAATACGCCCGGCGATATTGTCGCCGGATACGAAAAACCGCTCTTTGCTGTCAAATCGTCGAGGATGTACGAACTAATCGGAGCGCTGCGCAGCTTCCCTTTCGCCCAGTCCGTGTACCCCTTTGGCGAATTTGTGCACTACACTGACAGCAGACAAGAAGCCCAGTCGGAAGAACTTCTTGCCTATCTCGCCGCGCAAGGATTTACGGATGCAGAGGCGAAGAGAATTAGCGCAAACATTGAAGATTCGTTCATGGCGCTCATGGAATCGCGCACAAGCCAAGAGAATTCATAACGAAAAGGAATACACCAATGGCACTTGCAGAACAAACCGACCATGTACGCCCGACCGTCATCACGACTGAGCGCTTGACCAAACGATTTGCCGACTTTATTGCGGTGGATGCGATTTCCTTCACCGTGCAAAAAGGCGAGATTTTCGGTTTCTTGGGTGCAAATGGTGCGGGCAAAACAACTGCTATGAAAATGCTCACGGGGTTGCTCAGTCCGAGTTCCGGCGAGGCGACCGTAGCAGGATTTGATGTCTATAAACAAGCCGAGCGCATCAAACAAAATATCGGCTACATGAGCCAACGATTTTCGCTCTACGAAGATTTAACCATTGCAGAAAACATCCGCTTTTATGGCGGCATATACGGTCTTAATCGTTTGGCAATAGCCGAGAAAACCGATGCCCTGCTCAAGCGCTTGCAACTCGAACACGCCCGTAATGCGCTTATTAGTTCGCTGCCGCTTGGGTGGAAACAAAAACTGGCGTTTTCAGTATCGCTCTTGCACGACCCCGCCATTATTTTTCTTGACGAGCCTACGGGAGGCGTTGACCCCATCACGCGGCGACAATTTTGGGAATTGATTTATGAAGCCTCCGCAAATGGCGTGACGGTGTTCGTGACGACGCACTACATGGACGAAGCCGAGTATTGCGACCGCGTTTCGATTATGGTCAATGGTAGAATAGAAGCGCTCGATTCGCCGCGCGGTCTGAAAGAACGATTTCAAGCAACAACAATGGACGAAGTGTTTGTAACGCTTGCCCGACCAACGGCGGCAGCCTAACGAACAACCAACCAATCCCGACCAACAAGGAAACGCCATGAAACAATTCTGGGGCTTTGTGATGAAGGAAGTACGCCACATCATGCGCGACTACCGCACACTTGTCATTCTTATCGGGATGCCGATTATTCAGCTTTTGCTCTTTGGTTTTGCCATTCGCAACGAAGTGACGAATGCGGATGTTGCTATTTTGGATGCTTCCAAAGACTACATGACAACCGAAATCACCAATAAACTTCTTTCTTCGGGATACTTTCATCTTTCGGCGGAACTCAAGGATGCAAGCGATATTGAAGGTATATTTCGTTCTGGTAAGGCAAAGCAGGTTATTATCTTTCCGCAAAATTTTGCTCGCGACCTTTACAAATACGGTTCGGCAACCGTGCAAATTATTGG
>JANYDO010000211.1 GCA_025363605.1 Candidatus Kapaibacterium sp. | reverse complement strand
TTACTTTACAAAACATCATTGAGCAGAAGTATCTCGCACTTTTTACACAAATGGAATCATGGACTGACTGGCGGCGAACAGGATTTCCGGCAATAGTATCAACAACTGGTGTTCAAAGCCAAATTCCGCGTCGATTCCTGTATCCGCAGAATGAAAATACAACCAATGCGGCAAACGTACCAGCTGGTGTTACCTTAGCAACACGGGTTTGGTGGGATAAGCAATAAATCTAGCAGTACATAAAGGATGTATCAATTCCTATATTGAAAGAATTTCGTTTAAACGCCCGATACTTCATTGAAGTATCGGGCGTTGTTGTTCTATGGGCAAATTGCGTATATTGTATCTCACCATATCAACCGATTCTTTTATGTAATCAAGACAAGCGATGCGCGAAATCATTGATTCCTTCGATGTGCTTGACGATGAGGATACTCAGATGGGAACCTTCACCCACAGTTGGATACAAATGCGGTGTGTTCTTATTTTAGCCCAAAGGCTCAAGCCAAATTTTTATGGGCTGCCGGAATTGACATTTGATACTGCCCAAAAGCCCTATAAGCCTGATGTAAGCGTTTGTCCCAAGCGCAAACCGGACGTGCTACACGAACCAATCCGTGACCCCACGCCGCCGCTGATTGCTATTGAGATTGTGAGTCCCTCCCAGTCTGCCCGCGACATTGTGCTTAAAGTTGAAGAAATGCTTGAAGCAGGCGTAGATACGTGTTGGGTGATAGAGCCTGCATTGGAAACCGTTACCGTCTGTACTCGTGGAAAGCGATATACCTACCGATGTGGTGAAACGCTCGACCATCCATGCTTACAGGCAAAAGTAGCTGTTGATGAATTTTTTGTGGAGTAATTTCCCAATGAATGGATAGTTTTGTGTCCTGTTTCTGTCAAAATACTATTTTTTGAATTTACGTTTACGTTCTCTCAATGAAACACTACCTTGCCTTTATTGCCGCTTCCAT
The DNA here is from genome assembly GCA_025363605.1 of Candidatus Kapaibacterium sp. GTDB lineage: Bacteria > Bacteroidota > Ignavibacteria > Kapaibacteriales > UBA4661 > PH2015. The sequence continues at coordinate 2,407 of JANYDO010000211.1, read as the reverse complement.
GCTAACGTTTAGCGCTTTTTTATCGCAATCTGCAACTGCTCAAACCGTCTCTGCCGAAGAAGCACAGCAAATCGTGGATTATCACAACACTGTTCGCAAAGAAGTTGGTGCGCCGCCCGTGGAATGGTCGCCTGAACTCGCAGCCTTTGCTCAAGAATGGGCAAATTATATTGCTGCTAATGGTTGTGCGATGCAGCATCGCCCCAGTAGCGGCAAGTGGGCGCAGAAGTACGGCGAAAATGTCTTCTGGGGAGCAGGCAAAGCGTATACTGTCATTGATGCCGGGAAAATGTGGTACAGCGAGAAAAAATTCTGGAAAGGCGGAAAGCTGAATGGTAAAAACTGGTCAAAATCCGGTCACTATACGCAAATGGTGTGGTCGCAAACGACGAAAATAGGCTTGGGCAAAGCCGTCTGTAAGAATGGTGCAACGATTATCGTTGCCAATTACGACCCACGAGGGAATATGATGGGCGAAAAGCCGTATTGATACTGCGGAACTGTTTAGGTCGCCAGCCCCGTGCTGCCGCTTCGTGGCGGTGGTACGGATTTTCCCGGACGACATAGCACGGCAGCTGCCCTAGACCGCACGGGCAAGTGCTTGGAAGCAAGGGAAAAAAGTGCTATTTTCGTTGAGAGCCTTTCCAACTTCCTCTCCATTGTCCTTTCGACACTTTTACTTGGAAAATACCTTTATGGCTGAATTGCACGATACCAAAATCTTAGAACAAGACACTGCCGCACCAAGTTCGGTCAAGCCGCCGCGAAGAATCTTGTTTGACGATGTGGAAATGCCACCGACCGAAGATGAACTTCCCTACGACGATGGAGAACCTATGGAATCAGACCGCCACGCCCTTCAAATCACGCTTCTTAAAGAGCCGCTCCAACTCGTCTGGGCTGAACGCGACAATGTATGCGTTGCAGGAAATTTGGGTGTCTATTACAGTCTGGAGCAGGCAGATAAGCAAAATTTCCGAGCTCCCGATTTTTTTCTCGCCGTCGATGTTCAGAGGCGGGCGCGGAAATCGTACGTTATTTGGTTTGAAGGTAAAGCGCCGGATTTAGTTGTCGAACTCCTCTCCGACAGTACCGCCGCCGCCGATAGAGGCCTCAAAAAACAAATTTACCAAGATAATATGCGTGTGCCGGAGTATATCCTCTTCGATGTCGAAACAGGGCAGCTTGAGGCATATCGTTTGGGTATAACGACAGATGACCTGCATATTGCCTACCGCGAAATAGCGCTGGGGCGCGAAAGTAGTTTTATGACGGCAGCAGCACCCGATTTTGGACTGATGTGTTGGGAAGGCGAGTACGGAAATATGTGGGGTACGTGGCTACGCTGGTTTGATGGACGCACAGGTGAAGTGCTGCCCACAGGAGCAGAAATGGCGAAAGTCGAGCGCAAACGCGCGGACGAAGAGAGCAAACGCGCCGAGAAAATAGCCGACCAGCTTGATACCGAGCGCGAAAAAGTCGCACGAATGGCAGCGAAACTTCGCACGCTCGGTATCAATCCCGATGAGGCATAAACGTATCGAAAAAAAAACTCCAAACCGTACAGGAGAAGTGTGCTTTAATCGTCCTCAGAAGCAAAACCATCAACGGCTGGGGTAGAAAAGCGCTCACCACGCCACCACACAAGCCACTTCACCCCTCAGCTTCTGTTCCTCACTTTTTCCCCACAACAATTATGCGAAAGAAGATTGCAATTATTGGCTCCGGTTTTGGCGGGCTTGCTGCCGCCGTGCGCTTGCAGGCACAAGGCTTTGACGTAACGATATTTGAGAAAAATGAGCGCGTGGGCGGTCATGCTTACCAACTCAAGAAAAAAGGGTACACTTTTGATATGGGACCTTCGCTCATCACCGCGCCGGATGTGATTGCGAAGGTCTTTGCCGCAGCAGGGCGGAAGATGGAAGATTACTTGGATTTAACCTATCTCGACCCCTTTTATCGCATTTATTTCCACGACAAAACATACATTGACTACACGGGCGACAGTGCGAAAATGCGCCAAGAATTTGCCAAATTTAACAAAGACGATGCCGCAAACTATGACCGTTTTATCGAAGATTCGCGCAAACTCTACGATGCCGTGATTACCGATGGACTCGGAACAACGCCTTTTATGGATTTAAGAACATATTTTGGATTTGTTCCCAAAGCACTGAAATTGAACGCGCTTTTTCCGGCTTATACCTTCGTGAAGCGTTATTTCAAGGACTTCCGTACACGCTTTACTTTTTCTTTTCATCCGCTCTTCATCGGTGCAAGCCCCTTTCGCGCGCCGGCAATTTACCTGATGATTCCGTATTTGGAGAAAAATGGCGGCGTATGGTTTGCCAAAGGCGGGATGTATGCGTTTGTGGAGGCATTGGAGAAACTTTTTGGCGAATTGGGC
>JANYDO010000204.1 GCA_025363605.1 Candidatus Kapaibacterium sp. | reverse complement strand
GTCCATGCTTCAGCGTAATTATACCCGTGCAGAAAAGTATTTTTTGCGCTGTCTGGAGCTAACGCGCAAGCTGAAAGATCGAAAAAACGAAGGTAATGCACTGCTCAATCTTGCACGATTATACGCTGCCGAGCATAAGCTGCCGCAAGCCTTTGCTACCACACGCATCGCTCTTGGGCTTGCCGATTCTCTTCGCGTGATAGACCTTCGGCAGTCTCTTTATGAATTACTCGCCGAACTTCACGCCGCCTCCGGTCAATACGATCTCGCATACAGTTTTCATCAACGGTTTTCTGCCCTCCGCGACTCCTTGTTCTCCGCAAAAAGTGCAAAGAAAATTGCTGAATTGGGCGCACAATATGAAGATGAAAAACGGAAGCGAGAAATCGAAATCCTTACCAAGGACAACGCCTTGCAGGAAGCCGCATTGAAACGGGACGGCATGACGCGCAATGGTTTGATGGTGGGCGTACTGGTGCTACTGGTGATTGCGGGTTTGCTCGTGCAGCGCAATCGGTTTGTACAGAAGTCCGAGAGCGCTTTGCAGCAGAAAAACGATGAAATTATGCGCCAGCAAAAGATTCTGGAAGACCAAGCCGCGGAAATCGAAATTGCGAATTCCCAACTCCAAGAGCAAAATCTCCTTTTGCAGCAGCTGAACATTGAGAAAAACGAGTTTTTAGGCATTGCCGCACACGACCTCAAGAATCCCCTGACCGCCATTACGATGAACGCCTCCGGCGTGCGTGATTACTACGACCGAATGTCCCGCGAGGCGATTCAGGAGCGCCTCGGCAGCATTGTCATTGCAGCGCAGCGCATGGCGAGTACCGTTACCAACCTTCTGGACATTAACGCCATTGAGACCGGCAACTTGAATATCACCTGCCAGCCAACCGACGTGGAACCGATTGTACGGCGCTGCATCGCTGACTATACCGAACGCGCCGCCGCAAAGAAAATTACGCTGCATTACTCACCCCAGAGCACGTCGGGAAAAGCAAGCCTTGATACGAGTGTCATGGCGGATATTCTGGAAAACCTTCTCTCCAATGCCTTGAAATATTCCCCTCTGGGGAAGAATGTCTTCATACGCTTCAGCGCAAGCAATGAAGAGGTGCGCGTCGAAATCGAAGACGAAGGACCGGGCTTGAGCGCGGATGACAAAACGAAACTTTTTGGCAAATTCGCACGGCTCTCGGCGCAACCCACAGGCGGCGAACACAGCACAGGTCTTGGACTTTCTATCGTCAAACGCTTTACCGAAGCAATGCAGGGGCACGTTTGGTGTGAATCCGAATTGGGTAAAGGCGCGACCTTTATTGTGGAATTTCCTTCATGTACATCCGAAACCGCTTCACGAGAACAAAATAACTCGAACGCCTGATCCCGCCTGCACTTCTGCGTCCACATCCAAAAACACAAAACCATCTGCTTCGGTCATGGACGTAAGCATATTGGAATCTTGCTTCGGAAGCGGCACGGCAATGGGCAACGGGTCTTCGTCTCCCTTCTCCAATCGAACCCGCACAAATTCTGCTCTCCCGTGCATATTGGCGAGGTCTGCGCTCAACGTAGCTTGTGCGCTGCGCTCAATGGCACTCTTCCCCATCATTCGTGTAAGTGTTGGCTGCACATAGTACAAAAACGTCATCAACGTCGAAACAGGATTGCCGGGTAAGCCGAAGAGTAGCGTTGTTCTGCCTTCCACAGTGCGCTTGGCAAAAAACATCGGTTTGCCGGGCTTTTGGCGAACGCGCCAGAAAATCGTTTCAAAGCCCAGTGCTTGTGCGGCTTGCTTGATAAAATCATGTTCGCCCACCGATGCGCCACCCGTCGTTACAACCACATCCGCCATCGCAGTTGCTTTATCCAGCGCTGCGCGAACGTGCTCAAAACTATCCTGTGCGTGTGCCGTAAAAACGAGGTTTGCTCCTGCTTGCCGAATTGCCGCCGTAAGCATTGGCACGTTCGCATTACGAATCTGCGTGCCAATGGGCGTTTCGTCCACATTCACCAGTTCGTTCCCTGTTGAAAGCAATGCCACTGGGGGCGGCGTAAACACGTCCACCCGCGCCAAGCCATGCTGTGCAGCAAGAGCAATACGCGCCGGAGTGAGTGTCTCGCTCTTGCGCAGTATCGGCGTTCCGGCGGCATATTCGCTTGCCTGCTTGCGGACAAACTGCCCTTGCTTGGGGAATTTCCCAATGTTTACTGTATCACCACCTACCGAACAATCCTCCACCGGAACGACCGTATCTGCGCCCGACGGCACAAGCGCTCCCGTGGAAATGCGTATTGCAGCGCCGGACGCAAGTGCGCTTTGCGCCTCAGTTCCAGCGCTGCTTTCGTCCGTGATGCGTAAGCGAGTATCTGCCTGAATGTCAGCAAACTGAATATCAGCAAACTGAATATCAGTAAACTTAATATCTGCAAAGCGCACGGCAAAGCCATCCATAGCGCTATTGGTGAAGCGCGGCGAATCCTCGCTTGCGTTGTAATCGCGGGCAAGCACAAGTCCCGCGGCTTTGCTGAGGTCTCGCGCGGCGCTCTGTGGCGTGGGTGTGTGCTGCTGAATAAGTGCTGTGGCTTCGTGGACGGAAATCATAACCAAGAATGGAGTATGGAAAGTGTATCTTGAATTCAAGTATCAATTATTGCGCGTTTAGCATTCCTACCAATTTTTCTTCGGATGACCGCCGGACACGTCGTAGAAGTGAAGGTTGCTCGCCATTTGCGCTTTGGTAATCCAGATAATTTGCCCCGTGTGCATGGCAAAATGTTCGACGGCGTGGTAGATTGCTTCCATGACTGTGAGCGTGCGGGCTTGAACGGTGCGCATTTCCACAAGGTCGTCCGGCGTGAGGCGACTCAGCGCGTCCGTTGCCTCATCAATAGTGCTTCGGAGTTTGCTCAAAAGTTCGCTGCGCGGCACGGAAATTCGTTCGTCAAATTCTTGTTGCCTCTGGCGTGGATATGGCTTCCTGCCTACGCCCTCGCCTATCCACTGCCGAATGTTCCCGCACAAATGCAGGACGAGATTTCCAATGCTGTTCGATTGGTCATTGGGGCGATACCAAAGTTGTTCGTCCGTGAGGTCTCCGAGGCAACGTTCGATTTTTGCCTCATACTCGCGCAAATACTCGGCGGACTGGCGTAAGAAGTGTGTGGAGGTGTTCATATATTCTTGATAATGAAGTGGCTTGTATGCTCAGTAAAATACACAAAAGTTTAACCACAAGAAAGTAAACACCTGCTGCATTATCAATCAAAAATGTTGGTTGATAAAAGGTAATTGACTAAATTTAGATAAATTTAGTCAATACAAAGACTAAAATAAACAAATTATTGTCTATGCCAAAGCCCACATTTATTGACCGTGCATTGATGCCAAGCCTCGTTAGCAAGCTCAAACCCGCACACATTCTGATTTTACTCGGCGCGAGACGGGTCGGCAAAACAGCCTTGCTGGAGAAAATTGAACAATCATTTTCTGTAAGGGCATCCGGCAGTAGTGTCTTGCGTTTGAATGGTGAAAACGTTGAAACGCATGAACTCTTCGCACGGCAGACCGCCGCCAACTACCGCAAAATCTTTGGCGGGACGGACGTGCTGCTTCTCGACGAAGCGCAAGCCATTCCGAATGGTGCGGCACATCTCAAGTTTTTGGTGGATGAAGTGCCACATCTAAGCGTACTGGCGACCGGTTCTGCACCGATTGATATGGGCATTATTGGTGCACCTCTTGTAGGGCGCTCCACCACGTTGCGTTTGTATCCCTTTTCCTTTGGCGAACTTGCCCGCACCGAATCTGTGCCGGAAACACGCAGCAATCTCGAAGAGCGTTTGATTTATGGATCGTATCCGGGCGTGTGGCAGTGCGCTACTTTTACCGAAAAAGCCTCGTATTTGCAGGAGATTCTGCACACATACCTGCTCAAAGACATCCTCGCGATGGATTCTATCCGACAATCATCAAAACTGTTGGACTTACTCCGTCTTGTTGCTTTTCAGATAGGACAAGAAGTGTCGCTCAATGAGCTGGGTACGCAGCTTGGTATGAGCAAAAACACCGTCGAGCGATATTTGGATTTGCTGGAAAAAGTCTTTGTTGTTGTGCGCCGAAGCGGGTTTGCGGGCAATATGCGGAATCAAATTGCCAAAAGCAATAGGTGGTATTTTGTGGATAACGGGATTCGGAATGCAGTGCTGGGAGATTTTCGACTGCTTGCCTCACGCGACGGACACGAAATCGGTAGGTTGTGGGAGAATTATTGCATTGCAGAGCGCATGAAATACAATGCCTACAGCGACGAGCGGCGATGGATACAGTCCTATTTTTTGCGCACCTATTCGCAGCAGGAAATAGACCTTATCGAACGTTCTGACGGTAGCGCAAGCACCATTCCACTCCTGCAAGCGTTCGAGTGCAAGTGGTCACCGACAGCAAAACAGCGTGTTCCCGGCGCATGGCGAGAAGCATATCCCGACGTTCCCGTGCAGTGTATTCACCGCGACAATTACGATGAGTTTTTTACACTATAACGATTTGCGCCGTAAAAAAAATGGAGCGCGGACGTGCGTGCATACAATGCCGCGAATCGCATCCACACCCCAGTGTGTATTATTTTTTTACGAGATTTTACCGCACCAAGAACACCGTGCTTTGCACCGAACCATTCCCTGCCTGCACACGGCACACATACAGCCCACGTGCGAAATTTTCCAACAAAATACTCTGTGAAAACTCTTCGCCGCCGCGCAACGTCATCACGGACGACCAGAGCGTTTTGCCCAGAACATCGCTTACCGTGAAGAGCGCTTCACCACTTGCTTCGGGCGTGAAACGCAGCGTTGCGAAATCTGCTGCCGGATTGGGCGCAACATTGAGCGTTTGTGCGGTCTTGAGGGGTGCTTGTACGCTGGTGATGCGGTCAAGCAGAAAGCGTGTCGTTACGGGAAAGTGGTCGGTGGTGGTCGTGGTGTAGCCAGCAATGTACGTGAAAGGCGATTCGATTTTTTCGCCGCCTGCGAGTGCGCTGCGTGTAAGCTCGTTGCTCACCACAACGTTGTCAATCATTCCGCCTGTGCTGAAGGACGACAAGCCCTGCCGTGCGAGTGAGGCTGTAATGGTCGTATAGCGCACGGAATCTTGCACAAACGGCAGATATGGTGAAGGCAAACTTTGAAAAATGGACGCTGTTGGGCTATCGTTGAAATCCCCTGCCAGAATCACGTTTTGTGTGGGATAGCTCGTATTCAAAAAGTCGTACAACAGTTTTGCATCGCTTGTGCGAAGATCGTAATCGCGCTGTGTGGAGCCGGCTTTAGCGTGAATCACAAACGCATGGAAGCGGCGTTTTACGCCATTTAATGTGGCATCGAACTCCAAGCGAAATGGAAAGCGACCTGCGGCAAATTGGCTGCTCGTAAGTACCATTTCCGTTCGCACGGTATCAATGACCGAGCGCTTGAAGAGGTACGCCGTACGCTGCGGAACAAATTGCGGTTGTGGCGGCGCAAAACTCGCAATCACTGCTCCATAGCGTGGCAGTGAATCTACAATGCGCATAAAAAGTGCATTATTCGAGACTTCTTCCAGCGCATAAACATCAGCATCTATGCTGTCCAGCACCCGAACGACATTACGGAATTGCAACAGCGAATCCGCAGGACCCAAGCGCGTAACGCCATCGGTGTCAAATGGACGACCGAACCACTTCAAATTCCACGTACTTACGTCGAGCGTTTGAGACTTTGCGACGGTATCGGCGGGATTAACCGTGAGCGAAATACCCAAGTCTGATGCCGTGCGTGGCGTGATTTGATACGTTCCGCGAAATTGTCCCAGTACGCCCACCACTGATGTTACGGTGCGTGGAATGGGTTGATTGATGAGGTTAATACCTGCGCTGACGCGCACTTGGGCAGAGGTAGAGAAATCGGTAACGGCGTAATTTGTTCCGCTCTTAAAAAGTGTTGTGTCACTAAAGCGAACACCGGAGGCGCGTATGAGCTGTCCTTCGAGCGCTTCACCCGTTGCGCCCGTAAGGTCTCGCAAGGAAACTTCGCCGGCAACAGGAATAATACGTGCCGTAGGGATGATACGCCACGTAACGCGGGATGTGCTTGTACCGGAAAGTTCTGCCAGACCTGTCCCCAGCACTCCTGTTGTTGCTTGAAAATCAACGACCGGACCCGTTACTTCAACGGAGTCACCAAGGCTGACTCCTCTGCTGAAAGTGGATTCAAAAACAGCCAGACCACCCGTCCCGTCTTGTATGTAGGACGGACCGCCAAATTCATTGGCAACCGTTACGCGCCCTGCCACATAAAGCACCGTTCCGAAGGGTTGCTTGCGGGCTTCGCTTATCGTGCGAAAGGTAGCGGTGGTAAAGGGGGCTGTTTGGGCAGAAAGGTAAGTTGGCGCAAATGCCGCATAAAGACTTGCGCTTACCAAGCAAGTGGTAAGAAATGTACGGAAGCAATTACTCATAAAAATATACATTGTGAAAAGTGTGAAGAAATGCTGTTCGCCCTAAAATACAGATTTTCCGCCATTCCCTCACTTCGCCATAACGCGCATGAGCATTTTTTGCAGCACCACGTCGCTATCTTCCGACGACGACGATTTAATCGCTACATCGGCATCGCAAAGGGCGTAGAAAGATCGTTCTATGGCGCTACGGGAGTATTGGCGCAGAGCGGCGAGATATTCGGGGATGAAAAAAGGGCTAATATCCACTGCTTTGCCGAGTTCAAAATTATTTTGCGTTTGCTGCACGGCTTCGGTGAGTTTCCACAAAATCGTAAAATACCGCGTGAGCATCGAAATTATGAGGAGTTCCTGCCTGTCCACCACCAACATTCGTTGCGTGATTTCAAGCGCTCTGGAAAGTTGCCGCTCGCCGATAGCGCGTTGCAATTCAAAGATGTTATAGTTCTTCGATACCCCAATCACTTCGGCAATATCTTCGCGGGAAAGGCGCTTTTTGTCGGGCGCAAAGGTGATGATTTTTTGGATTTCATTGTGTAAGTCGCGCAAAGATTCACCGGCTTGCGCAACGAGCAATTCACACGCATCGGGGGCAATCTCCCGATCCAGCGCTTTGAAACGATTTGCCGTCCACGAGGGCAATTCGCGGTCGTAGAGTTTCGGAAATTCTATCCACTCGCATTTCTCCAAGAGTAGGTTGTACGGGAACTTCGCGGCGGCGAGCTTTTTCTTTGCTTTTTCCTGCTGCTTGGGGTTGCCGAGTGCTGATTTTAAGCCGCTCAGTTCGTCGGCTTCGGCAACCAATATCAATAATGTGGATGGCGACGGATTACGCAAATACGTGGCAAGCGGGGATTTTTTTTCGGCATCTTTGCCCCGCCCTGTGTTCATTTTCTCAAAGTGACGTATCGCTACCACGCGTCGCTCTGCCATCATCGGGAAAGCGCTTGCCATCTCGACCAGTGCTTCGGGCGTAATGTCCGAGCCATCGAAGCTGTCGAAATTAAACTGCTCCATACCGTTTTGCTCTACTGCTACGCCCACAAGTGCCGTAAATGCTTCATCCAGCAAGAAATTTTCTTCGCCGAACATGAGCAGGACGGGCGGAAAAGTTTTAGATTTGAGCAACGATGTTATGGAATCAAGCACAGTGCTATGGGCAAAGGTGAAGGGATAGATACGAAGACCCGTAATATCTCACTCTTTGCGAGAATTACCAAATGGGATTTTGTTGAGCGCCTTTCCTGGGAATACAGACAGAACTGGGATTGTTTGGGATGAGGATAATTGCTGGGATTCAGGGATAGTTACGAACTAAGTTCGTTGTCAATAATTTTTCGGTAAAATCTAGTGGGCAAAGGAGCATACTCCCTTGTTTCTCATGCCGGATTACTTTTGGTCAAGAACTTATGTTTTCACCATTCGCCGCTCATACCATTTCTTTTACCGTTCGTGTCATTACTTCTATTTTTTTGCTGCCTTTTGTGCAATATTTGTACTGAAAAAAAAGCCAAATTTGTTGTTCCACTTCTCTGCCAACGCATACCATGAAGAGTGCATATTTACTCCTTCCGTCGCTCATAGTCGGCATTATCGCTTTGTTTGTGCCATTGACGAAAGTGAAGGCGCAGCAGCCCGATTGGGCGAAGGTGCATACCGTCACGATGTCCGCCATCGAATCGCTCTACAATCTGAATTTCGAGGAAGCGGAAGCCCGTGCAAACGAAGTTACCAAACTTGCGCCCCAAGACCCGCGTGGGTACTTTTTTCGGGCGATGACGTATTATTATCGCGTTTTTTACGCCAATATTTCTCGTCTGCCGAAATCGGAATTGGAAGCAGATTTGCAAAAGTTCATGGGCTATTCCCAGCAAACCATTACCCTCTGCGAGCGCTTTGTAGCGCAAAACCCGCAGGATAGCAAGGCGCTTTTTTATATGGGCGGTCTCTACGGTTATCGTGGGCTGGCGCTGGGTTTGTACAGTAGCAAAACCAGTGACTACCTAACGGCTGCTCGTGATGCACAAAAAGGAGTGGAGTTCCTGAAACAATCTTTGGCAATTGACCCCACAAATGCCGATGCACAAATGGGATTAGGACTGTTTAATTATCTGATTTCTCAAACGCCCTCTGCCGCACAAACCATTATCAAACTTGCGGGCTTATCAGGCGATAGAAACGAAGGCTTGCGGCAACTAGAATATGCTGCAGCAAATGGCATATATGCTCGTGCAGAAGCGCATTCGTGGCTGGCGAGAATTTACAGTTCGGGATTTCTCTTTGCTGGTGAGGGCTTATATGACCGTGCTGAACGGCACTTCCAATCGTTTCTGGCACTCTACCCCGGAAACACGCTTATTCGTATTCTTTATGGAGAAATGCTATCATCAGATGCGTTGAGACGCACATCTGATGCAATAGCGCAGTTTCGCATTGCCGCTAACGGCAACGAAAAAAAGTTACAACGGCTTATCACCGTAGCGCACTTTCATATTGGCTATGCACATCAACTCATGTTCAATTTTAACGAAGCAACTAGCTGCTTCCAAAAGGCGCTTGCACTACATCCCGATTGGACATTTATCCATTACAATATTGGCTTATGTGCTGAGTTACAAGGCAATCGAATAGCAGCAATGCAATCGTACGCAAAAGCAAAGGATAATACCAATGCCGCGAAACGTTTGGCAGAGCCACTCTCCGAAAAAGAACTCCAGATGTTAAAGTGTGAATTGGCTTTCGACGGCAGTGATGACACAAAATCCCTTGCCTTCGGCGGAGAGCTTCTAAAACGCACTGACCTTGCAAGCAGTGAACGCGCCAAGTTTTTGTATATTTGTGGTCGGGCGCTCGTAGCAAAGAGCGATACAAAGCTCGCCGAAGGGTATTTTGCCCAAGCACTTTCTTGCAAACTGGACGAAGAAAGCGATTTGAAGCCCCTCCTGCACTATTATCTTGGACTCGCTCAAGCAAGGAACGGCAAGAAAGCTGATGCCACAGGTAGCTTAGAACAAGCTCTTGGCTTCAAAAACTATGATAACGAAGGCATAGTGCGCCGAAGCATTGAACGTGAACTCGCGCGTCTCAAACGCTTGTAAACCCTACACCGTTTTCTCGTACCGCTATGACGCTTTCTCGCCGTTTCGTCTTCTGCGCCACGATGACTGTTCTCATTTGTTGTGGCATGAGTGCGTTGCCCGCCACAGCACGAGAAGCGTCAGCGGCACCTGAAATCAGACAGCTTCCCGCAGGAGTACTCGAAAAGCCTTGGTATCTCTCACGTCTGGAATGGCGCTTTTTCGAGGG
>JANYDO010000197.1 GCA_025363605.1 Candidatus Kapaibacterium sp. | reverse complement strand
GCGTGAAATAATCGCTTTGAGCATCATTGGAGCGGAAGTTGGCATCGCAGTCAATGTTAGAATACTCATACTCGTAAGGATTCATCACCAGAGAGAAATTCTCAAAGGCGAACGTGCGCGTAAAGTCGAGCTTTCCTGTCGCACCTGGGTCAGCCGGGTCGCCGTCGAAGATAGCATCGCAAATGTCCACATTCTTTGCGGCTTGTGCGATGTCGAAGGTATCGGTCGCGCCGCACATAGCAAACATAAAGCCGCCGCCGCCTATCCACGAGCGAATTTTTTCTACCACTGCTTTTTTTAATTCCGAAACCTTACGGAAACCCAGTTTTTTTGCCGTGCTTTCGAGCAATGCTACTTGCTGAATGTACCACGGGGCAGTCGAAAAACTGGCAAAAAACTTGCCGTATTGTCCCGTAAAATCTTCGTGGTGGACGTGCAGCCAGTCGTAATTCTGGAGTGAATCATTGACGACTTCCTCGTCCCAGAGCTTTGTGTAGGGGATTTCCGCATATTCCATCACCAGCGTAACGGCATCGTCCCAGGGTTTGAAGCCGGGCGGCACGTACACAGCCACGCGGGGCTGTTTTTCAAGGCGCACCACGTCCATATTATTGCCTTCGTTTTGCACTTCAGCATAGATTTGGGCAGCGCTCGCGCCGTCAATCTGCTCAAAAGAAACACCGCGAATACGACACTCGGCGGCAATACTTTCGCCGTAATCCGTCATAAACGACCCGCCGCGATAGTTCAGAAGCCAATCTACGGTCTGACCTTTTGCCAGTGTCCAATACGCTACACCATATGCTTTCAAATGGTCGGTTTGTGTCAAATCCATGCTTATCAGAATTTTTCCTTGTGCCGCAAGGCGCATAGGTGCGCTCACGCCAAGTGCAAGCATGATGATGAGAACGCTCAAGATACTCAACAATTTTGCAGAATATCGTTGTTGAATAGTGATGGTCATAGTAAATGTCAAAATAGTGAATGTCAAAAAGGAAGCGGAATTTAGGAAAGGAGAAAATAGGTCGTCATTAAGCCTTTGCCCTTCACCTCAATAGTACCGCGCTCCTCAAAAATGAAGGGGCGCATTTCGTCATTGACGAAGGGAGGCAATGGCTCTTGGTTGTGTCTATCTTTTTCAATAATGTGCGGATATGCTGTAATTCGACGCAATCCCGTTATCTCAAGTTTATCGGTAATGGAGGTGTCGAAGGAGTGGACGAAGGCTTCCGAAACGTGAATTTTGCCGCCCACGCCGTGCGATTCCATGCGGTGTGCGATATTAACCGTGTCGCCCCAGAGGTCATAGGCGAATTTTTTCGTGCCGATAACGCCCGCCACCACTTCGCCTGTATGTACGCCGACACGCATTTGAAGTTTCGTGTTCGTTTGGCGCAGAATGTCGCTTTTGAGCGTAATTTGGGATTGAATTGCCAGCGCCGCCATTGCTATTGCTTCGGCATGATCGGCACGCGGATTCGGTACTCCAGCCACGAGCATATAGGAATCACCAATCGTTTTGATTTTTTCTAAGCCAAAGCGCTCGGCAATGACATCGAAAGCGGAAAAAATTTCGTCCAACACCGCCACCAAGACGACCGGTTCTAATTTTTGTGCAAGCGGCGTAAAACCGGCAATATCAGCAAAGAGAACGCTCACATTTTCAAAGCGCTCGGCGATTTTGGTTTCGCCGGCTCGGAGGCGTTCGGCGATGGTTGTGGGAAAAATATTCAGCAAAAGTCGTTCCGATTGTTCATTTGCTTCGTGGAGTGCGCCGTTTGCTATTTCGATTTCCATCGCCTGTTCTTCCAGAAGGCGCTGCTGCTCTTGTAATTCAGCATTGATGCGCTTTTTTTGGCTATTGGAATAGATGAAAAACGCTAAGAAAGCAACTGCCACCACACACGCTGCCACCACAAGCACAATAAAGCGTTTCTGTGACGTGTTGTCGCGTCGAAGTGCCTCGTTCTCCACTTGCTTCTTGCTGACTTGATACTTCGTTTCTATTTGGCTCATCTGTCGCTCTTTTTCTTCGCTGAAGAGGCGAAGAATTTTTTGAAGCGTTCCTTGATAATCGAAGAAAAAATCGGGCGCAAACAAGGTATTGC
>JANYDO010000138.1 GCA_025363605.1 Candidatus Kapaibacterium sp. | reverse complement strand
ATAGAAAATCATGTACTTTGTTGCCACTACCCCCTTTTTGCCGTTATACGCATTTTTGCTGTTGCGTAATTGATTGCTCCTTCTGTGCGAATGAGTTTGGTATCGGCAAGTGTTGCCACCTGTTTTGTATTCAGGACTTCAAAAGATTTAAGCGGATCTAGTCCATCATTGGTATAGGTAAACCACAGCCAATAGACTGTGCTAAAAGAATTGTCGCTAAAATTCAGGTCATAAAGGGATGTTATGTACACGCCGACTTTACAGGTGTCTTTCTGTGATGGCGGTGCCTCGTTTTTTTCTTGGGCGTATGCAACTGAGCCGATAAGACTCAGGCTAATGATAAAGCTCAGAATGAGCGTGCGAAATACGATAGGATGAGACATATAGCTTCCTCTATAGAGTTATGAATGATAACCTGCAATGGCTTTATATCTATTTCAGTACCTTCAGGATACTCAAATACTGGGACGCTTGAACGCAAACCGGATTCCGAACCTGTTCGGGAGAAATGTTCTGTATTTCATTGAGTGCGCCTTCCAGCGCAGTAATTGCCTGTGGAATATTTCGCTGAGAGAATGATTCTGCCATGACTTTAAGCGCCTGATTCATTCTGGCGGTGGTGTACAGTTCTCGTTCAGTGCTATCAAGCAGCCATTCCAGTTCCCCGCTTGCCTCCGACCATTGCAGCGAGTTCAGTATTTCCTTTTTCACACGTTTGTTTTGGCGAACATCTAAGTATGAAAGGTGAATACGAATGGGTGTCCGTTCAATCGCTTTTGTCGGGTTTATTAGAGTAAACTTGATAAATGCCAGTTGGTCAAGTCCTGCATAGACGTTGTGTAGTCGTAGAGAAAGTTTTCCGGGCTTTTGCGATTCCACAGGATAACCCAATAACTGCGAGAAAAGCAAGGTTTTATCGTACTCAACTTCGACCAGTACATCCCGTGCGCCCGGATACAGTAAACTTCGCATCTCTTCTGCAAAAACGTCGCTAATTTGTTCTGCCTTTCCTGCTAGACCGAATAATCCGCCCCCGTGGGATGCCAATAAACGGAGAAAGCTGTAATTAAATCCGTCTCCAACACCAATAGCGGAACATTCTACGCCCTGCTTATTGCAGCGGCGCGAAAGCGCAATCGTTGTATCAGGGTTATCTGAACCATACCCATCAGTGAGCAAGACAACACGATTTGTGCTTCCTTTTTTGAAATTTGATAAGATCTGAGCATACCCTTCCATAAGACCGGATCGAATATCCGTTCCACCGTCAGCTTCTAAACGCTGAACGAGTGCTTTCCATGCCTCTTTATTGCTGCTTACTGGTTGTGAAGGAATGAGTATCGTTTTTTCATTCGAGAATGTAACCAACGAAAAAACATCGTCAGCTCGAAGTTTGTCTATAAACTTTATCACAGCGGGTCTGAGACACTCAATATTTTCTCCAGCCATTGAGCCACTACGGTCAATGACAAAAGAGATGTTTAATGGCGGTAAGACCGATGTCGTGGGTAGGGCTGCTGTTGAATCCCATGCCTCCGAAGGAAACGTCAGTGATAAAATGGCATCTTTCGATGTGCTGTTGACCTTTGACCCCCATTTCGCATATGCCAAGAGCCCTTCGCCTGCTGCCGGACGTTGAGCGTTTTGTTTGAGTTTGAAGGAAATAAATTCATTTGCTGCCAAGTCTTGTGGCGTGGGAATAAATCGCTCGGGATATTGCAAACGCGCAAGCGGCTCGTACACAACAGGCTTTTGCATAAAAGAAAAATTCTGCGGAAACGAACGAGAAAGATTGACCACATCAATGCTGTTTTGGTACCGACCGTGTATCATGTACGACAAGCCTTTCGGGAGCAAAAATTGTACTTGCCCCTTCATATCAGTACGCCCTTTGTACACGGTTGCTTGCTTTAATGTTTGCAGATACACAGGTTCATTCTGCCAGACAGTGTTATTGTTCCTCTGGAATGTTATGGTTACCAGTTCTCGTGCCGATGACGACGCTGGTATGCCAACAAAGGATTGCTGAACGGTATCGCGGACAATCGTTTCTTTTATCTGTGAAGGCTCATACTGTATTGGGCAGGTGATGGTCATGTTTTTGTTTGGCGGCGCATCTAGTTTCACGAAGCAAGGTACTTCGCCAATATCAATTTCACATTGTTTGTTAATAGGCACAGTAAACATCGCCGTACCACTCGCACTGGAGAGGGTTTGAAGTTTTACGGCAGTGTTCGTGGATTCCGCATAAATAAAAGTGACGGGAACGCCTGCCAGAGGTGCTTTTTTGGAATTTTTCACATCAATGATCATCGTGGCTCCCGTTTGGCTTGTTGCTCCTTTCGAGAGAAAGGTAAAAGCAGAGCGTTTCAGATTCGGTCTCATCATCACGGCATATTGTTCTTCATCATACACCAAGCTACGATTCATCGTCATAGCAACATTTTTTTCGACCTCAACTTGCCACATCGGATTATCACGAATATTACGAATGTGCATTTGCCAGTAATGACCTTTGGTCAATACAATGGTGGCTTTTCCTTTTTCATCGGTCTGAGCGCTCACTTCCTCTTGCGTCAATGTTTCTACCAGCGTGATCTCTGTATCGGCAAGCGGTACGCGATATTTATCGGTAATGCTGATGTTCAAACGGAGTGATGTCTGCTGAGAATATGCTGTTTCAACAGCTATGCCCATCATCGTTAGTACGAAGCAAAAAAATCCTGCAATAGTCGTTTTCATGGTTGGGAGAAGATGATTGGTGTACAAAAGAGATGAATAACTATTTTTTTACAGCCGGAAAGGGCATGACATCTGCTGTGCGATCAATGAAAGCATTTGACCGTATGCCTTGTAGGCAGTATTCATAGATAGTATAAGCTGTTGTACCGATAATAGACCCTTTACCAAAAATCTGTGCGCCTTTATCGCTATCATACAGAAGTTCTCGGGTGTTTAGAGACCGCAGATAATCTGTATCATAAACAGCAGCAGGGGATTCTAAAGATTTTTTGATAGCGCCAGCGTTTATAGCGTGAGTTCCATTCGTGGCTGTCGAGGTGGCAACAATACCAATAATACGAGGATTTTTTTCGTGCAACTGTGCCACCACATAGGCTTTACAATCGCAAGGAGTAAGATTTCCGTTCAATCGTTGTATCACGGCGCTATCGGCTTCAAAGAGGGCGTATCCTGCATGAATGTAGTAATCAAGATGTTGCAATACTGCCTTTCCTTCGTAATCGCCAGCTTTGAGTGCAAGATTTTGAACCTGTTCACGCTCTTGTTCTTGTTCTTTCGCTGAAAGCACGTCATATTGATATGCAGCAGTTCCTTCTGGTGTTATAGGTCTTTCCAGAATATCTTTAAGTGCAAGATTTAAGGTGTAATCTATTTGGCGCTTTGTTACAAGGACATCTCCGATACGAAGAGAGATAAGGCTAAAGACCCCATTTCCTTTATTTTCACCGTTGACAACTAAAGGAGTGGTAGTGCCGGGTGCAGATAAGGGAAGTTTCCGACCTATATCAAACAAGTATGCTTGCACTTTTTCACGGAGGGTAGGGTTGGTGATGCGCCAAAAAGGATATTGTGCAGCCACACTTGAGCAACCAGCACAAAGTTCCTGTAAACGAGAAGTGAAATTTGCAGATGCTATCGGTGAATTTGGTATTTCATTGTGTTGTTGTGCAATTTCGAGGGAAGCCGTAGAAGCAAACTGAAAAGGGACATTAATCAATACAGTGCATGACCGTGAAATCGCACTGGCTGAAATTCCAGCTTTACGGTTATTGATTTTTACCTTAGTCTTGAAAGAAATTATTCCTTTCAGAAACCGTGTTTCGTTAGCTGGAATCGCTGGAAGTTCTTTTACTAAAATTGCCATGGAAACTGTTCCTGTCCCACCATCCAAATTATTTTTTTGAACTCTGAATGTTGCTGCGTTAGGAAGCCATTTGGAATCGGGGTCAGGTTCGTCGCCCTTGTAGATGCGTAAATAGGTATCTGTGGAGGTGTAATCAATATCTGTGCTCTCTACTTCGACATCGTGGAGTGTTGCTTTGAGAGATTTACTGGCGTTTGAATCTCTATTATCAGCATCTATCGGTACAGTATAATCAACCGAAATACCTTTCATGAGTAATTCAAAACTTCTTGCCTGAGAATTAAG
The DNA here is from genome assembly GCA_025363605.1 of Candidatus Kapaibacterium sp. Classification (GTDB taxonomy): domain Bacteria; phylum Bacteroidota; class Ignavibacteria; order Kapaibacteriales; family UBA4661; genus PH2015. The sequence goes on along the minus strand of JANYDO010000138.1, from coordinate 4,505 downwards.
AGTGGCAGTTCGTATTTCCGATGTTGGTGCACAAGTAACATCGGGCGGAACTTGCTCAGGCGTTATCGTCCGAGAAAAAAGCGGTACGCGTTCACCAGTTGGCGGATATACCCATACAACAGCTATCTGTACTGTTTTTGCAGATGCTGGGATATTCGGACCAATCCACGACTCAGCATATGGATTATCAATATCTGCTTTCTCAGTACCAAACTGATAGTCAATTTTGAACTGTTGTAATGGCAATTCAGCTTCAGGAATCAGCCTTGAACGAATAGATAAACGCTTGCCATAATACAGTTTCATTGATGCAAGCCAACGTAGTCTTGAACTATCTAACCTTGAAGGCAGGACTACCCACATACATTTTATTAATTGTTTTCCTACTGAAAACGTGATTGTGTATGTGCCTACCGAAACGGGTGATGGAAAGGTGATGGTTCCTTTTCCACGAGCGTATGAAAAGATGTACTTGCCTTGAAGAGATGGCTGAAATTTTACGATTGGTTTAATGTCCGAAGAAAAGTCAATAATTGTTTTTGTCAGTTTATCGAATGTTATGATTGTGGAGTCAAACTCTGTCTTAGCTAAAAGTTTTCCAGAAGGTATGCTGAAGCAATACAGTTGAATAAATGCAACAGCAATCAGAAAATGGATACGTTTCATGGCAAGTAATAATTGGTTTCAAATTTTGTTATCAAGGGCTTTTAGTTGCAACTATTCGTTTTTTACCTATATGCTTGCTTGACGGGTACAACAACATTCCGAAGTTCGTGTCTAATAGTGCCATCCGAGTCTATGCGTTTGACTGCCGCAGAGAATTCTAGATAGCCTTGGAGAATGCGCTCTTCGTCGGGTGGTTTTAGAGGCAGATTTGTGAATAGAACAGTTACTATATGGGAAGTGCCTTTATGTTTTATATCGCCCAATCGAAATGATGAAAGGCTGTTGTGTAACCACGTTGAATTGGGGTCGGGATTTCCGTTACTCAGAAAAATACCCACTGATGTACTGCCACTATATCGTAAAGACGCAGTCAAGCTGGGCAGAAAGTAACTACCAAGACCTGTCCAACTCTCACCATTGGCAAGCGGTGCATGGTGGTTCAAATCAAACTCTACAGTTAAATCGTGCGGCTGTGTCCACTTTTTGCTTAAAGATGGCTCTTTCGGATGTGCTTGTGAATACTCATAGCTTTTGTATTCTCTTATTCCTGTTCGTGCATACCGTGTAGCTTCTCCGGCTCTACGAATGGTTGCAAGGCTGACATACTGGTGAGTTTTATTCGCATCATCTGAATATTCACTGCTGAGTGCGTCCCAGTTCAAAGCAGATGTGGTGTCTTGGAGTGTATAAAGGAAGTCGGCGTTATAGTCATTTTCAGTATGATACAGAGGCTCAAAAACGTCGGCATATTCCCATATTCCACAACGCACAATCTGGTGGCAATACGCAATTACTGGCATGGTAAGCTCTTTCATTTTGTGTTCGTCGTTGATATACTCGCTAATTTTGATATGCTTCAAGACATTAAGGCGATTATTTTCGCCACTGCGGAACGAGAGAGGCAGAGCATCCACTAACGTCTTTCCTAGGAGTTCCACGCCCTCACTTTGAAGCCTGATACACTCGCCATCAAGAAGTGTTACTTCTATATTCCTCGAAAGGTTGTGAACACCCGCTTTGCCGAGTGTGGAATGAAGCTCTTGTACGAGTGCAGAATCACAGATACGAATGGTTGTTGCTTCGGATAAAATGTGTGGATGCAGTACCGTGAAGGCGGTAAGAGGGTTTGTAGCCCGTTTATCGTTATAAGAAGATTGGTAGTGTTTTATATCCTCCGGATTGCTGCCAAAGGGTTGCTCTCCGCGACGTATCATGTCGCGCAGCATAGATAATTCCTCAAACCTAGGACTGTATGAGATTGTCGAACGGTAAACAGTGGGCAAGAATCCCATAGAATTGCGATTGATGACCCAAATCTTATCCATTGGATTTGTACGAATCATATCCGAGAGATATTCTTCCATTGTACCCGGCTTGCCTTCGACGGAATCGTGAGAAATACCCGGAAATCGGCTAATTCTTGTTTTTTTTAGGTCTTGAAGGTCGAAGACATGCAAAGGACGGCGGAGTGCTTTGCGGATTTCAGAATCGTAGGCATTTTCCTTGTTCAGTGTAATAATTACTGCCCCGAAGATTTGCGGTTTTATACCCTCTTGATACCGCTCAGTAACCACAAAGGCTTTTATGAGTATTTCTTCACCTGTTGTACTGTCATATGCGCGTTTTTGTAGAGGCTCCTGCACGTACCTTTCTTGTAGCAGACGCTTTGCAGCAGTCGTGTCTGCCTCAAAGAATGAGATATTTGTAAATCTATAATTGTCAACGTCATTCAGATAATCTTTGGCAGATAACCTCTGTTTTTCCATACTTGGTTGTGCGATACTGCGTGTCGGGCAGAAACAAAGCATTGTCAAGACAATGAGCGAAATAATTAACAGCGTTGTTTTCATTGGGTCTCGAAGGATTGGGATGTTCAATTTTTGTGTCCTTGCTTATTTCCAGGCTTAACGGCATTGGCTTTTGTTTTCAATGCTCTTTTTATGGTGGCGGGTTCTTGCTCTTGCTGCTGTTTTGCAAGAATGTCATCAATGTTCAGGGGCAGTGGTAGTTCCTCGAAGGCTACTGTGAGTGCATCGTGGCAATAAACTTCTTCGTTTTCATTTCGTACAGGCTCAGAGAGCTTATCCACTAGAATCTGCACCATTGTTCGGTCTATCTCATTGTGTGTCTCTACCTCGTCTCCACACCGCAGTTCGTACATCGTGTATGTCCCGCCCTTCTTTACTTTTCCCGTAACAATTACAACAGTATCGGTGGCGAATTTTCCCATCTGAGAAAAATAACTCCGTACTAATGCGATGAGACCCCGATCAAGAATCTGCCAACGAGTTAGATATGGTAGTGCTTCATTATCTATGACCGAGAGTGCAATTTGTTCGGGTGGAAGTGCGGCGAGGGATGTGGGTAATGGCAAGATTCCGCGTGGCTGCACAGCAAACACTCCTTTTTTTGCCAAATACGCGACTTCAGGAGAAAAAGACGGGCGCAGTAACGCTGTTACTTCCTTGAATATGCCTTGCTTGATGCTTGCCGCACAGTGTTCCAGCATTGTCTTTCCAAGAGGCTTTTGAATAGAACCTTTTTCGCCATCACGAATTTCTTGTGTTGCAAAACTTTGGAGTTCGTCTCTACTCAATGTTCCCATATCAACAGTCCAATTCAATGAGTTTTCTAAAAACTCAGGGTCGGATTGCTGAATCAATGTTCCTGTTCGTATTGCCGTTGAACCAAGTATGATAGGTTCTTCGCCGTTCTTGTACTTGACGCTTACAATAAATACTCGTCCGATACGCTCTTCGTTCTCTTTTGTTAAACGCTTGGCATATTCAACCATTTGTTTACAGGCTTTGGTATTTGAGGTCAGTAGTGATGTGGGAACGAATTGCTTCTTCTTCACTAGAGCCATAATCTTTTCCGATGAACCGCAGTCTCGCTCTGCCACTTCTTCCGCTGCCGATTTTGGTGTGAGAGGTGTGAAGGCTTCGCGGAAGCGTACAGCCGTTGCACTGTCTGTCTCGAATATGCTGATGTTGACATATCGGTAATACTCAAGTTTGCGGAGATACTCTTTCACCTTAAATCTCCTCTGTGCAATCACCTCAATATTCAGAAAGACCAGTACTGCAAGAATTGCGGCTATGATTCTTGTTATTCGTATCATGAAAAATTCTCCTTAATAACTTCGATTTGTAAATAATTATACAGGCTATTTCTTTGGCGCAGTGTAGCCACCTTCCCAATATTCCGTGCCGTCTATGCCTACATAGCCTTGCAAAATGTACTCTGTGCGTGTAGGCTGCTTCATCACACGGACATACCCATTGACAATACGGCTGATGCAGTCATAACGAGGTGGAATGAATTCTTTGCCCGTGCGGTCAATAAAGCCGTATTTGTTACCCATTTGTACGATAGCGTACCCCTGAAAGAAGTATCCTGCTTCGTCATAACAAGGCGGTACTGCTTCTCTGCCTGTACTGTCAATAAAACCCCATTTACTATCCAGCATCATAGCAGAAAAGCCTTCGGAAAAGCCTTTTATGTCGTCGTAGTGAGGAGGGATGACTTCTCTTCCGCTATAGTCAATGAAGCTACATTTATTATTGAGCATCACCAATGCGTAACCTGAACTAAAGTCCCGTACTTTATCATAGCGAAGTGGCACCACTTCTTTCCCCGTAGTATCAACGAACCCATATTTACCACTGTTTTGAACACACGCATATCCTTCACTAAATTTTGAGACTGCATCATAACGAGGCGGAATAACTTCTCTGCCTGTGCGATCAATAAATCCATACTTGTCATGTAGCTGAACTCCCATAAAACCTTCGCTATAACGAAGAATCGCTTCGTAGCGAGGTGGCACGATTTCTTTA
>JANYDO010000085.1 GCA_025363605.1 Candidatus Kapaibacterium sp. | reverse complement strand
TGGCGATTTTGGTCGCATTATAGGTCTTGTCTCACGTCATGATGTACTTCGCTATGCCTAAGTGGTTGCTTGAAAATTCGTTATTTACCCTCCAAAATCCCCCTCAATCCCCCTTTGTCAAGGGGGACTTTACACTCACCCCCTTGACAAAGGGGGAAAATGTTTTTGCGAAGCAAGAACGAAGGGGGATTAACGATAGTTTTCAAGAAGGTTCTAAAACCCTTGTCCGTAGCAACAGAAGCATAGGACACATAAATTTTCGTTCGCAACTATCAAAACAGACGAAAACATTTGCGACATTCTTTGTGATGTCGGTGGTGAGTGTGTTTCTTCTGTTTTCATGCGCTTCGCAGCCAACAGAAGTTGCGACAGACGCGCTCCAATCCGATGCACTGATGGACGTAGAAGTTACTTCTACCTTTATCGGTTTTCGCCCCAAATTGACAGGCAAGGAGATTCGCACGGGGTATCTTTTTTATCCGGGTGGTTTGGTGGATGAACGAGCATACGCGCCTCTTTGCCGCGCTATTGCTGCACAGGGATTTTTTGTGGCAATCGTTCCGGTACCCTTCAAACTAGCCGTATTCGACCCATTTGTGGCAAATCCTGTTATCCGTGAGAATCGGTATATTCGCTTCTGGGCAATCGGCGGACACTCGCTTGGCGGCGCGATGGCGGCACGATTTGTCTATCAAGACTCAACGGCGTGCAAAGGACTTATTTTGTATGCTGCTTATCCCGATGGCTCGAATGATTTGTCGAAGCGCGGAATATCGGTGCTTTCTATTTCAGGTAGCCTTGATGGCTTGGCAACACCTATGACGATTGAAAACAACAAAAAATATCTACCCGCCCCACCACAAACACGCTATGTCGTGCTGGAAGGTGCGAACCACGCACAATACGGCAACTACGGCAAGCAAAACCGCGACAACGATGCAACCATGAGCTACAGCGAGCAGCAACGCCGCACAGTAGAAGAAACAGTACGTTTCTTAAACACGCTCAAATAATTTTCGCCACAATAACGAGCGCTATGACACAAGCAGATTTCGATTGGCAACAAAACCTCCGTGCAAAACCACGCTTGGGTATCATTTTTTTAGTCGTTCTGCTTGACATTATCAGTTTTTCACTCCTCTTGCCGGTGCTGCCTTATTATGCCACCGCCCTAGGCGCAACGCCAACACAAGTGGGTATGCTCACGGGACTGTATGCGCTATGCCAGTTTGTCGGAGCACCAATCATTGGCCGGATGTCGGACAATGTCGGACGGAAGCCCATGTTTTTGGTTGATATTGCCGGAAATGCTATCGGCTTCCTCGTTTTAGCAAGCGCATCTTCGCTATGGATGCTTTTTCTGGCGAGGTTTATTGCGGGCTGCGTAGCAGCAAATATTCCCGTGGCCCAAGCGTACATAAGCGACGTTACCACGAAAGAGCAACGCTCGTCAGCTCTTGGACTTATTGGAGCAGCATTTGGTCTCGGATTCACTATCGGTCCGGCACTGGGCGGTATTCTTAGCAAAAATGGTTATGCCTTGCCCGCACTTGTTTCGGCAGGCTTGTGTGCTATCAACTTTGCCGTCATTGCGTTCTTTTTACCGGAATCCAAAGTAATAGCGAAGGGCGAAGCACGAATCGCAGCGAAAGAAACTCTGCATGACCGCGAAACAATTTCGCAACAACCAATTTTCGATTTCACACTCGTTCGGCGACTTTTTACCAACGTGCAGATAGCACCATTACTTGTATTCTGGACAGGATTTAGTTTTGCGTTTGCCATGTTTCAGCAAAATATTGCTTTGTTCAATAAATACCACCTCAATCTTTCAGCCCGCGAAACAGGTTACGTGTTTGCATGGATTGGTGTACTCGTCTCGCTCATGCAAGGTGTGTTTCTGCGAATTCTGACTCGCCACTGCTCCGACGAAACACTTCTCAAAATAGCCGCTCCGGCGATGCTGCTTTCGCTCGCAGTATGGGCATTTACGCCAACGTTAGTCGTACTCCTCGTTGTGCTGGTTCCCCTATCTTTTGCCGCCAGTACACTTATTACCGTTGTCAACAGTCTATTAACCAAAGCCGCCGCCCATGAAGAAATCGGTGGCACAATGGGCATCGCAGGAGCAATAGACAACAGCACCCGCTTCGTGACAGCTTTTGCAGGCGGTATGCTTATTCAACGTGTTGGCACGTTTGCACCCGGCGCTGTGGCGGCTACTACCATGCTCATCATGCTTGCTTGGATGATATTCGGAATGACCCGAACACCAAAAGCACAGTAAGCACCAACTCCCCTTGAATACAAAAACGCTTAACTCTGATAACTATATTTGTTCTCACTCATCAATTCAATCACGCAGAAGATATGCGACCTTTAGCCCCCTACCATCCCTCGATTGAGCATTTTCGCAGATATACCGTCTGCCTTGCTCTTGCACTTTTTTGCACCCTTCATCAGGCGCTTTTTGCTCAGGGAACGCTCCTCACAGAGGAAGAATTATCCGGAAAAGAGACGTACGAATCGCTCTCCCGTGCGCTTTCCGAGCCGGAAAAAGTCTATAAACTTGACTTGAGCAAAAACTATATCAAGAAACTTCCCCCAAAGTTTTTTGAAATGAAGAACTTGCAAGTTCTTATTCTTAGCGTTAATCCGCTGACTGAACTCCCTGAAAACATCGGCACGCTCAAGAATTTGCAAGTCTTATCACTTTCTACGGGTTTGCTCAAAAAAATCCCCGCAAGCATCGGTAAATTAGAAAATCTCGGAGCACTTTCGCTTGCGAAGAATCCGCTCACAGGCTTGCCCAAAGAGCTGGGCAATCTCAAGAATTTGCGAGTTCTTGACCTCTCCGGCACACGCATCAAAGGAGAATTACCACAGAGCATCTGTAAGCTCACGAACCTCACAGGACTTTCTCTGGCGGATAACCAAATCACAAAACTTCCCGCAGCCATCGGTAATCTCAAATTCCTCGTACAGCTCGACCTCTCGCGTAACCAACTCACGACACTTCCGCCTGAAATTAAGAATTTAGAGTATTTATCCGATATTGATCTTGCACTGAACAACATCAAAACTTTCCCTGATGCTTTGATTTCGATGACAGGTCTTCGCCGCTTGATACTTGATGAAAATCCACTTCAATCGTGGTCGCAGAACATGGGTGCGCTCAAAAGTCTTCGCGTTCTTTCGATTGCCAACGGCAAATTCACGACCTTTCCCAAGGAATTGTGCGCACTTGATACGCTCATTGTCCTGAACGCAGCGAATAATCGCTTTACCGATTTACCGAAAGAAATTGCGCACCTGAAGACCTTGCGCTCTCTGGATTTGTCGTATAGCGAAATAGCGGCTCTGCCCATTGAATTTGGTGAATTGAAAGACCTGCGCACACTGAACCTGATGTTCAATCAACTACAAGAGCTTCCAAAAGAATTTTGCGAACTGACAAATTTGACAACACTCAACGTTTCGAGTAACCGCCTCACCGCTTTACCGAAAGACATAATGAAGCTCACGAAGCTCACGGAAGCACGCATATCAGGCGGTAATCGTATTCCACCCGAGGAAGTTGAACGTTTGAAGAAGGTGATACCGACGGCGTTTGTGGAATAACCCCCCCCCCAACAATAAAAACCACAAAGGGCTGGCAGTTACTTCACTGTCAGCCCTTTATCGTTTCTATCAATACAAAACCGCGCTTGAATTCAAGGCTTAAAACTTCGGCTTCATGCCCAAATTCCACATCGTGAAGGCGTATAAATCTGCCGTTTCTTCGATTGCTTTTTTCGTATTGCTTGCGCCGTGACCTGATTTTGTCGCAATGCGAATCAGCACAGGGTTTTCGCCTTTGTGCTTTTCTTGCAAGGTCGCTGCAAACTTGAAACTGTGCGCCGGCACTACGCGGTCGTCATGGTCGGCAGTCGTCACCATTGTTGCGGGATATTGAACGCCCGCCTTCAAGTTGTGAAGCGGTGAATAGCCGAAAATATACTTGAACTCCGCTTCTGAGCTTTCCGACGAACCATAGTCCGCAATCCAGTTCCAACCAATCGTGAACTTATGGAAGCGCAGCATATCCATCACGCCCACCGCAGGAAGAGCCACTTTGAAGAGATCAGGGCGCTGACACATCACCGCACCGACAAGCAAACCGCCATTGGAGCCGCCTTGTATAGCGAGTTTTGCGGACGAGGTATATTTTTCTTTCACGAGCCACTCGGCAGCACCGATAAAATCATCGAAAACGTTTTGCTTGTGGAGCTTCATGCCCTGTTCGTGCCACTTTTCGCCATACTCGCCACCGCCGCGCAAATTCACTTGCACAAAAACTCCGCCCTGCTCCAACCAGCCAATACGCAACGGACTAAAGCCCGGAAAAAGCGAGATATTGAAACCGCCATAGCCATAGACAAGCGTTGGGTTTTGCCCGTTCAGCACCAAGCCTTTTTTATGAACGATGAACATCGGTACTTTCGTGCCGTCTTTGCTAGTGAAAAAGACTTGCTTCGTTTCGTAATCTTCTGGCTTGAAGGAAACGTCGGAAGCGCGGAAAAGGCTTGATTTCTTCGTAGCGAGGTCGTAGCGATAAATTGTTGGTGGGAAGGTGAAGGACGTGAAGGTAAAGAATACTTCTTTGTCGTCACGCTCGCCACCAAAACCAGAAACCGTGCCGATTGCGGGCAGTTGCACTTCATTTTCCAGTTTGCCTGCGAGGTCATAGACAGAGACGCGGTGCGACACATCTTTGGAATAGGTCGCAAAAAGTTTACCACCCGCCGTACCTGCACCAATAAGCGGTTCAGGCTTTTCGGGTAAAATTTCTTTCCACGCACTTTCGGCAGGATTTGCGGGGTCAATAAGCACCACTCGCTGATTCGGCGCTTTGAAGTTGGTCTGCACGAGCAATTTATCGCCAATGTTATCCAGCACCGAAAAATCATAGTCGAATTCGCCGACAATGCGCGTGAAATCTTTCTGCCCTTTTGCCAAGTTCCGCACATAGAGCGCATTTCCGTCTTTGCCTTTACCTCGGTCAGAAACTGACAACGCCAAAAACTGCTCGTCGTCGGTCACGCTCACTGTGTGAAAGCGCTGCGGGTTCTTTGCGTCCTCAAATACTAACTCATCTTTGCTCTGGTCAGTGCCGAGTTTGTGATAGAACACTTGATGATTCTCATTTTTTGCCGAAAGGAGTTTGGTCGTATCCGGCGGCGCGGGATAGCGGCTGTAAAAAAAGCCGTCTTTGTACCACGAAATACCGGAAACTTTCACCCAACGCAGGCGGTCGCTCATTTTTTTGCGCGTGGTAATATCCATCACATTGATTTCAAGCCAATCCGAGCCACCCGACGAGAGACCATACGCCCAATACTTCACATCATTAGAAATGGAGGATGCGCCAAGTCGCACCGTGCCATCTGCCGAAAGCGCATTGGGGTCAAAAAAGACTTCAGGCTTGCCTTCCAAACCTTTTTGGATATACAAGACCGCTTGGTTCTGCAAGCCGTCATTTTTCGAGAAGAAGTAGTATTCGCCTTTGCGCGAAGGAGTAGAGTATTTCGGGTAGTTGTAAATTTTCTCCAAACGTGCCTGTAAATCTTTACGGTATGGAATCTGCTCCAAATAGCCGAAGGTTACTTTATTTTCTGCTTCCACCCACTTTGCCGTTGTGCTTGATGTATCGTCTTCAAGCCATCGGTAGGGATCGGCGACTTTCGTGCCAAAGTAGGTGTCCGAGTGTTCAATCTTCAGGGCTTGCGGGTATTGGAGCGGTTTCTGCTGTGCTGTTGCCATAGCGACGAATATGGTGAAAAGAAATGCGCAAGTGCGAACTAAACGGTGCATGGTAGAATGGGGGGTTTGTGTAAAATAATTGTGATTTGGGAACAGATGATGTTGGGACGCGGATTTGGCAGATTGGGTTAAATTTTCGCGGATACGTGCGTGCGACTTGTCTGAAAATTTCAGGGAGAATCCTCTTCATCCGTTTTATCCGAAAAATCCGTGTCCCATTTCTCCGCTTCACACTTCCAGAATCTCAAACACATTTGCCTGAATTGTTCTCGAAATAGAATCAAGCGGAAGATCGTTAGAATCAAGTCCGAAGGGTTCTTCGATTTCTTCGGCAATCATCTCCAAGCCCATGAGAATATATCCGGCAAACATCTCCGCTGGAATGGTGTAGAGTTCATATTTTTCTATCAGCAAAAACGGAAGAATCACCAAATAGACAAAAATAAATACCCGAATGTATGTGCCGTAGCTAGGCGGAATGGGCGTAAACTTGATGCGTTCGCAAACGCCGGTGGTGTCGAGCAGTACGTCGTACTGAGGCTTCATATTACGCATATCTTCGCCGCGAAAAACACCGCTTCGGAAAAGCGTTTGCATTCGCTCAAAAATTGCTTTACCGATAGCATTGGGAACGTGCTTCACTGTCTGCAAGCGCTCTACGGATGCGGCTTCGAGGTCGGAAAGTTCTTCGGGAATAAAGGTATCGCGGAGGTGATTTTTGGTAGCAAATGTGTAGGCGCTGATATGCTTGGCGAAAAAGGAGCGGTTTTCTTTGTCAACACGGGGTAGCATAGCGTGAAGCATTGTGGCGAAAATGCGCGTATGAATTACCAAGCTCCCCCACGCTTTGCGTCCTTCCCAAAAGCGGTCGTA
>JANYDO010000565.1 GCA_025363605.1 Candidatus Kapaibacterium sp. | reverse complement strand
CCATAAAAGCAAAGAACGGTCTTCAAAGAATCTTGAGAATCTTGACCGAATCCAAATAATCCGCGTTCCGTCGTTCCCTACGTTTGACGATAAGCGTAACTTCAGTTCTTTATTCTTTCTGCTCCACAATGAAAACAAGTTTTGTCCTTCCCAAGTTCCAACACACTACGCCGAAGGAAGATAGGGCAAAATATTTACCCTTTTCTATGGCTTTTTTCTATTTTGTGCCAGAGATGCTTTGTAGAGGAAATGCTTTGTAGAATTGCATTCTGCGCTATCTGTTTTTAACCCCATTTCCACCCCACGAATTTTCAGGCTTTACGAGAGAACCATGAAACAACTGCAACTCTTCATTATGCGAGGCTTAGGGTTTGGACTATTGTGTTTCATGTTGCAGATTCCTCAATCTGCCCAAGCACAACAATTATTATTGGATTCCCTCAAACGCTTATGGACACTTGCCGAAAGTCAGCCCAACGACAGCGCAAAAGTCATGCTCATGAACGACCTTTCGGAAAAATACCGCCTCTACGCCAACAACCTCCCGAAATCACAAGAATACGCACTTTTAGCACTCAAGACCGCACGGAGCATTGGCTTTGCACGCGGCACGGGCGATGCGCTGCACCGTTTGTCCTTGCTGTACTTCGTGCAAGCCCGCTATGACACCTCACGGCGATATAGCGCTTCGGCACTTGTAGTGCGTACCAATATTCATGATACCGTTGGCATGGGGCGCTCACTGAACGCACTTGGACTCACCTATCAATACCAAGGCAGCTACGGCAAGGCTTCGGAGTATTATTTCCGGGCGCTGCCACTGCAAGAAGCAGTCAATGACAAAGTCGGGCTTGCCGTTTCATGCGATAATATCGGTACGTGTTACCGATTCCAAGCAAACTACGACCGCGCTATTGAATTTCACGAACGTGCATTGGCTATCAATAAGGAAATTAACAACGCCACGCATATTCCCTACCCGCTTATGGGATTGGGGGCGGTCTATGAGGCATTACAGCGCTACGACAAAGCGCTCGAATACTACACCGAAGCACTTCGCCTTCGCACAGCGCTCAACCACAAACAAGGCGTTGCCATTTCGCTGAATGCACTTGGCAAACTCTATAATCAAATGGGTCGGCAAGCCGAAGCGCTTCAAACACAAATGCAAGCGTTTGCCCTGCAAGACAGTATTCAAGACCGCAGTGGTATGGCTACGTCGCTCACGGAAATCGGGCGACTTTTTGCCACGCAGCACCGCAATAAAGAGGCGTTGCTGTACAGCCGACGGGCGCTTGCTTTGGCGGAAGAGATTGGCTCTAAGACAATTATGAGCGAAGCAATGGCTCTCTGCGCAGAAATTTTACGCTCCGAAAAGCGTTACGAGGAAGCCTTAACCTATTTTATACGTTCGTCAGCACTTCGCGATTCAATTTTCAGCCAAAAAACGGCACAGCAGCTTGCCGACATGGCGACGCAGCGCGAGATTGACCAAAAAGAGCGGGACTTAGTGTTGCTGTCGAAAGAAAATGAAATTAAAACCTCGTGGCGTAATGGTCTGATTACCGCACTAGTACTGCTTTCGGCTCTTCTGGTCGTCGGCACGATGCGCTATTACGACAACAAACGCGCCAATGCCGAAATTATACGCCAGCAAGCAATTCTCAGCGAGCAAGCGCGAGAAATCGAGCTTATCAATACCGAACTTCAAGAAAGCAACAACGAGCTGGAAAATAAAAATGAAGCACTTGTGCAGTTGAATGACGAAAAAAACGAGTTTCTAGGTATTGCCGCGCACGATCTTAAAAGCCCACTCAGTAGTATTCGTCTGCTTGCCGGAGTGCTCCACGACGAATATCCCCAAGTCAAGCAAGAGCAGACGCGCGATTCTTCGCTCCTCATTCGTCAGTTGGCGGAACAGATGTTTGGACTTATTAAAAATCTTCTCGATGTCAATGCAATTGAACAAGGAATGATGGAACTAGCGTCAGAAACGGTGGATATTGGCTCGACGACGCGACTCATTCTTGAGCAGTACCAATCCGCCGCCGCCGCAAAGGGTATCACATTTGCCAGTACCCTCGAACCATCGCTTTTTGTACGAGCCGACACGCTTGCAGTGGAGCAGGTAGTCGAGAATCTTGTTTCCAATGCGGTAAAATTCTCACCCTTGAGTGGAACGGTAAATATTGCACTCACTGGTGGACAAATTATCCATCACGACGGCACGGAATCTGTACAAAACGAGTATATTTGCATCTGCATCCGTGACGAAGGCGCAGGAATTCTTGACACAGACAAACCAAAGCTCTTCGGCAAATTTGCCCGCCTCACGGCTCGTCCCACCAGCAATGAACATTCTACCGGCTTAGGGCTTTCTATTGTCAAAAAAATGGTGGAAGCGATGCAAGGCAAGGTATGGTGCGAGAGTGAAGCCTCTCAAGGCATAGCAGGAGCGACATTTATTGTGCTGCTTCCGAAGGCATAAATTTGATACCAATGAACTATGACTACACAACCTATTCGTGTCGTGATGGTGGACGACCACCACTTATTTTCGCTCGCCATCAAAAGCCTTTTTTCTGCGGCTGACGGCATAGTTATTACCGCGACAACATCGAATCCAAACGACGTAGAGACGCTTATCGAAACTCACACGCCGGAAGTTCTCCTTACGGACTTCAGTATGCCCGACACAACGGGCGCAGAGCTTTGCACACGCCTCTTAAAGCGCTTTCCCGAACTGAAAATTTTATGCCTCACCATGCACCGCGAAGCGCATATTATTCGCAAAGTGCTCGAAGCCGGAGCAAGCGGTTATATTCTCAAAACAGCGACAAAGGAAGAAATGGTGCTGGCTCTACGCACCATCGCCGGAGGCGGACAGTACTTCAGCCCCGAAATAACAACAGCACTGGTCGGCAAAAAGAGTACACCTACCACTCCCGATATAGCCCTTGTCTTAGAGTCGCTTTCCAAGCGGGAACGAGAAATTATTCGCCTGATAGCTCTTGAAATGACCACACAGGAAATAGCCGACAAACTTTTTATCAGCGTGAGAACGGTGGACTCGCACCGGCAGCATATTCTCGAAAAAATTGGTGTTCGCAATGCTGCCGGAATTACGCGTTTCGCCCTTGAGCATGGGTTGGTATAAACAGTTTCAGAAACTATCGGCACAATGCCTTTATTTCTGCCGTATCTTTTTTGTGCTGTGAAGTTTGTATATTCCGTCTCAGTGCCATTCAGATCTATGAGTAAATGATGCTTAGACTGCAAGGTTGTTCCCATGAAATGCATAAATATCCAATATTTTCAGTATTTCCCTCACGATAACTATCCACGATATATCGTCTGGAGTGTGCTGTGGAGCTTTGTCTGTACCATAGCTCTTGCCCAGCCGCAGCCACGCGCAGCAGATTCACTCAAGTCACTGCTTCACCGTCTGCCATCGGATTCCTCACGCATCAATATACTCAACCAACTTGCCTTTGAACTTCGTGGCATCAGCCCCCTCGAACGTGAGCGCTATGCAGGTGAAGCAATAACACTTTCCCAAAAAGTAAACTATCAGCAAGGCTTGGCGCAAGCGCTAACAAATATGGGTGGCGCTTTGTGGGAGCAAGGGCGCTACGCCGCAGCACTTTCCTATCAAGAGCGAGCGGCGATGCTGAACGACTCGCTGCATGACGCTCCAAATATGGCATTTTCGCTCAATAGTTTGGGCTTGATTTACAGCGACCAAGGCAATTATAGCCGTGCGTTGGAGAATTTTTTGAGAGCGCTCAAAATCCGCGAAGAAAAAGGCGATAAGCGCGGTCAGCAAATAACGATTGGCAATATCGGTATGGTCTATCAGCAGCAAGGCGACCTCGCCACAGCGCAAGAATACTACTTCAAATCACTCAGTCTGGCGGAAGAAATTAACGACAAACGCGGCATGAGTATTACGCTCACCAATATCGGCTGGGCATACTTTCAGCAAGGGCAACACGACCTTGCGCTCGAATACAGCATCCGCGCCTTGGCGATTTCAGAGGCGATTGGCTACAATAGTAGCTCTGCTTTTGTGCTCAACAAAATCGGACTTATTCTGGCAAAGCAAGGTAAGGTGCGTGAAGCGCTTCAATATCAAGAACGCTCGTTGCAAACAGCCTTACAGACGAATAACTCAAAAATGATTGCGTATTCCTTGCATGGCATTGCCTCCGCTTACCAATCGTTAGGACGCAGCCGTGAAGCGCTTCTGTATGCTCAACGGGCGCTTGATACCGCACAAAATCTTGGTTTAGCGATAATTATCAAAGATGCTGCCGAAACGCTTGCTATGGCAAATACCTCACAAGGGCGATACAAAGAGGCTTTCGGCGCATATCAGATTTTCAAGCAAATGAGCGATTCGGCGCAAAACCTTGAAAGCCGGAAGCGTATTGCTACTTTGGAAGCGAACTACAAACTCCGACAGCAAGAGGCAGAAAATGAACGTCTCCAAGCGCTCAATACTCTGCAACGCGCTGAAGCGCAAGAACAGCGCATTGTGATTGTCGCGGTCTTAATTGGTTTAGGACTTGTTGTCATACTCGCAATCGTCCTTGCCCGCGCTAACAGCAACAGAAAACGCGATAATACCGAACTCTATCGCCAGCAAGCACTCTTAGAGGAGCAGGCACGGGAAATTGAGGTTGCCAATGCCCAGCTTCAAGAGCAGAATTTAGCGTTGCAAGAGCTTAATCACGAGAAAAACGAGTTCTTGGGTATAGCGGCGCACGACCTCAAAAATCCGCTTGCCAGTATCATTCTCAGCGCTCAGTTACTTCGCCGTAAGGAAACGCAACTCACGCCGGAAAAGCGATTGGAGCGCCTTGAAATCGTCGAGCAGATAGCAGAGCGTATGGAGGAAATTATCACGAATCTGCTCAATGTAAACGCGATTGAGTCCGGCGGGGTGAACTTGAATGTGGAAGAAATTGAGATTGCAAGCGATGTGCAGCGCGTTGTGGAAGAATACCGCGAGGTAGCAGCGAAAAAGCATATTACGCTTCATTATACGAACATGGCAGCGCACGATATACATATCCAAGCCGATAAGGGGCGGTTGCACGAAGTCTTGGAAAACCTCCTCTCCAATGCCGTCAAATACTCGCCTTTCGATGCCAATGTGCGTATTTGTGTCGAACCAAGCAATAGTAAGGTTCGGGTGATGATTGCCGACGAAGGACCAGGACTAAGCATTGCAGATAAAGAAATACTCTTCGGAAAATTTGCTCGGCTTTCGGCAAAACCAACTGCGGGCGAACATTCTACGGGACTAGGGCTATCCATTGTCAAAAAATTGGTGGAAATGATGCAAGGAAAAGTCTGGTGCGAAAGCGAACTCGGCAAGGGAGCAACGTTTATCGTTGAATTTCCACGCCTTGAGGCCGCATCAGAACACACCAATCCGTAAAACTACGAATTTCGTATTATCGGTACTTCTTCTGATACAGAATGTGCTAAATTATTGTATTTTGCGGCACATTGGAACGCAAGTGTTTTTACAATTTTACGTGCGTACCGCGCTTGACGCAATTGCCTTGCGGCATTTCCTTTTATTCACATCAATAAACCTTCCTCATGGAGGCAAAATCTATGATTCGCCGTTTATCACAATACCGTTTTTTTAAGCAAATAACTATCTCTATTGTGCCGATGATTCTTCTTGGAAGCCTTATCGTTGCTGCTGCGGGTTGCCAGAATTTTTCCGGTCCGGCGAAGGGCGAAGTGAAAATTGTCGTCACGCCATGCGACACCGTGAATGTTTCTTTTACCAAGACCATTCAACCGCTTTTGAAAGAAAATTGCTATTCCTGCCACTCCAACGTTATTCAAACCGTCGGCGTAAATATGGAGGGCTATGCAAATGTGAAGACATATGCAGATGCGACACTCCTTGTCGGCGTAACATCACAATTGCCCGGATATGCACAAATGCCCCAAGGAGGGGTGCTTTCGGACTGCAATAAGCGCATCATACGCGCTTGGGTGAATCAAGGAGCAAAGAACAACTAGACAGACCGCACATCAACGACAAACTGCTTCGGTGGAATAACCCGCCCGCCTCACGCTTTATTTTCGACCTCTTTTCCTCACATTTTTCCTTTATGGAGACCTTGTATGAAACCTTTTCGTTCCATTTTTCTGCTTTTGGCACTGATTGTTGTCGGCTTTGGCACAGCTCGCAGTCAGCAATTTTTTACGCTTGCCTTTGATGGTAATGACCCATCGCAGCCCGTTACCACGCCCGCTACCGGAAGTGGTTGGGCTATTCTGAGCGCTGATAAAAGCCAGCTTACCTACACATTTGCATTTGCTCAAATGAGTGGACGAGCAACCGCAGCGCACTTCCATTACAGCAAAGCGGGCTTGAAAAATCCTACTCCTACACAAAGTATTACTGTCACCGATACATCCGGTAGCGGCTACGTTACTGGCTCATGGACGGCTCTCACTCCCGCACA
>JANYDO010000498.1 GCA_025363605.1 Candidatus Kapaibacterium sp. | reverse complement strand
CATGCGAAAGATTCACATGTGGAGTATAGTTGTCAACTTGAATTTTCCAAAATGCTTCATTTCCACTTAAAAAAGCAAGGTGAATCCCACTTTCACGAGCGTGCTCAAAAGCTCGTCTCAGCCGATAGCAACTTGTAGAGAGCAGAGTTTAGCAGAGTTTAATTCAACGTAAAAGCCCCCGAAGTGCGTCATTACGCTTTTCGGGGGCTTTTTTTGTTTTGCTTTGAGAGTCAGTTGTGCTTAAATTCAAAGCTGTTTACATGAACAGCATCAGGAATTTGCCCAGAGAGCCGATAAAACCTTCTGCACCGCTCATCACATCAGCAAGATGCAAGAAGCGCACAAACGAGCACGCAAAAAGCGTAACACCGAAGGTTTCCATAAAGCGCTGCAAATTCGGGAAGAGACCGGCGACGTTAGAAAAAGCGCCCGTCAAAATACCGACTACGCCTAAAGCAATACCGGTAGCAAAGCGTGGTGCGTGAATCGTAGCAGGAAGAATCATCGTCAAGAACCATGCTACGCCGAGAGCTGCGACAACGCCGATGGTGGTCATAAGCGGATTCGGGTGCAAATCTTCTACGTGTTCAACGTGTTCTGCGTGTGCCTGAGACATAGTAAATCCTCTCAAATTGGAATGAAACAAGTTTGAATAATAAATAGTCGTTTGATGAGCAGCATTGCCGCCTCGTAACGCTGCATAATGAGGTGTGAACAGGAGCGAAAGTACGGAAGGTTACGGGATTGAGCAAGATTTTTTTTTCTCCGCGCTATGTCTCCGCGCTATGTCTCCGCACTATGAGGCGCACGGGTGCTACGAGGCAAATCATTTGCAAGTAAAGCGCAAGAAATCTACGCCAAAACGCAAGAAATTCCGCCAAAGGTTGTATTTTTGGTTCAGCAATCCCCCCAACACTTACGCACCAACACCATGACCGTGACCGCATCGGCTTCCACACGTCCTTCTCCATCCGCCAGCCTGAACGAGCGCCTTGCGCTGACGCTTTTGCGCCAATACTTCGGACACACCAGCTTCCGTGCGGGACAGAGCGAAGTCATCACATCTATTCTTGGGTGTCAAGACACCTTCGTCGTCATGCCCACCGGTGGTGGAAAATCGCTCTGCTACCAAATTCCTGCGCTGATGATGGACGGCACAGCGCTCGTGATTTCGCCACTGATTGCGCTCATGCAAGACCAAGTGCGGACGCTGGAGCGGGCAGGGATTCCGGGCTGCTTTATCAATTCTTCATTGCCGTTTGACGAAATTCGCCGTCGAATGCAGTCCGCACGGGAGGGAGCGTACAAGCTGATATACGTTGCGCCGGAGCGCCTCGAAAGCAAGCAATTTTTGGAAGAAATGCAGCGCGTGGAATGGTCGTTTCTGGCAGTGGACGAGGCGCACTGCGTCTCGGAATGGGGACACGATTTTCGCCCTGCTTATCTCAGCATTGCCGATGCAAACGCTGTACTGGGGCGCTTGCCGACTATCGCTCTGACCGCAACGGCAACGCCGGAGGTACAAGAAGATATTCTCGCTCAACTCCAAATGCGAGAGCCGGAGCGCTTCATACGAGGCTTTGACCGTCCGAATTTGAACTATATCGTCGAAGCCGAACACGACAAAACCGTGCGTCTCGCGGATATTTGCGCCTCGTCGCGCGGTACGAACATTGTCTATTGCGGTTCGCGCAAGCGTGTCGAACAGTTCGCACAATCGCTGCGGGACTATAATCTGCCCGTCCAACCGTATCATGCCGGACTCAGCGACGGCTTCCGAAGGTCTGTTTTAGAAAAGTTTCTGGGCGGCGAGTGCAAAACGATTGTTGCCACAAACGCTTTCGGGATGGGGATTGACAAAGCGGACGTGCGGAACGTGATTCACTGCGACCTCACGCTTTCGCTGGAAGCCTACTATCAAGAAGCAGGGCGGGCGGGGCGTGACGGCGAGCCAGCCGATTGTACGCTGCTCTACACGCCCGCCGACCGCCGATTGATGGAGTTTTTCTTGCAGTCGAGTTTTCCGGCGACAGATATGGTTGAGAAAGTCTATACGCTGCTCTACGACAGCGTTCAAGCGGGCAATGGCGAAAAGCCGCTTCGCGTCTCACCTCTGGATGATGCCCGTCTTGCCTCTGCGCTTGGCGTACACCCCGCCGAAGCAGGCGCGGCAGTGAATCTCTTGGAGCGAGCAAACGTCCTCCGGCGCGGTTCGTCGGGGCGCACAGCACGTGTACAGTTTTTGGCAACACGGGAGCGCCTTCGGGAATATCACAGCAACGTGCCGGAGGTGAGGCGCAATGCGCTCAATGCGCTGATGCGTCTGGTCGGCAGCGCTGCCTTCCACGGTCTGACGGAATTTGACGTGCAGGACGTATGGCGCAAACACGGCGTTTCGGTGGATGATTTTTTGGAGGCAATGCGGGCGTTTGAATATGGGCGCTTGGTACTCTTTGAGCCACCCGGAATGTCTGATGGAATCACACTTCTCTTGGAACGTTTTCCCAGAGAACACCTAACGCGGAGTCTTCCGGTGGACTGGCAAAAGCTGACGCTGCGCCGTGAGCGGGCGATGCAAAAGTTGGAAGCAGTCGAGCGCTACGCCACCACGCCCGATTGCAAGCGCGACGTGCTGCTCACCTACTTCGGCGAGGCAGACGTAGAGCCGCATTGCGGACGGTGTTCGTCGTGCAAACAAGCAGAAAAAACAGTACAAAAAAGCGAAACCCTCACCCCGCGTAAGCAATTCCTTTTGCAACAAGTCCTGAACGTGGCTGCAGAGCTGGACGGACGCTTTGGTCGCACGGTGATGTCTGATGTGATATTGGGAAAAAAAGCGTCGGACAAAGTGCGGAAGTTTGGTCTGCACCGCGTGGCAAGTTTTGGCGCGGCAGCAAAATTCTCCGAACAAGAAGTCAGCGAAGCACTTCAAACGGCACTGGAAGCGCAATGGCTCGGCATCAGCGAGGAGCGCTACCCTACGCTTTATCTTACGCCACAAGGCGCATCGAAACTGCCCTCTGTGCCGGAGCCGGCTCAGTTAGACGGCTACAACCGCGATACGTGTTCCTATCCCGACCTCTTTGCCCAAGCGCAGCGTGTACGCGACGAACTTGCCTCGCTCTACCATCTCGCACCGCATATTATCGTGGACGATCGCTCGCTGACGGCATTGGTGAACGCTCTTCCGCGCACCGTGCAAGAGATGAAGCGGGAAGTGCGGTACTTGAGCGATGTGTGTCTGTACCGCTTTGCACCGATTTTTTTACAAGCTGTGCAAGGATTCTTGCGCCACCGCGCCGCCGAAAACGGCATGGACGCAAGCACGTTGCCTGATGCCGTGCAGCGCACACTTGCCATGCTGCGCTCCGGGCTGACGGTGGAAGAAACCGCTCACAAGCGCCATTTGAACGCGGGTACGGTCGCGCAGCACATCCAAGTTGCTGTGGAGCAAGGCGTGATGCTGGAGCGCGGGCGCTTTGTCCGCGAAGAACTCTATGCTGTGGTCAAAGAATTTTTGCAGATTCGCCCTGATGCCTTTTTGAAAGACATTCGCGCTGCCGTTCATGGTGAAGTGGAATGGTACGAACTCCGCATTGCAGCTGCCTTTGCCCGCAGTGAGCGCGAAACGCAGACACAGAGATGAAGAAGCCATTCTGGCAATGATTCAAAAGCGTCATAAGCGCAGAGCCGCAGATATACAGCGCTGGAAGCGATTATCCGCATCCGATTGAATAACGACACCCCGCGTAACCTAAGGAATTATGACGACTGTAACTCTGGATGCGGATTGTATCATAGATGCACTTATCGGGAATGGCGGAAGCGAGCGCCTGCGCGGGATAGCGGCGGATATTCTTCGCAACGTCCGCGAGCACAGGCGTTCACGAACATTGTCTATTGCGATTGATAT
>JANYDO010000456.1 GCA_025363605.1 Candidatus Kapaibacterium sp. | reverse complement strand
TTCTCGCCTGTCGAAAGCGTTGCAAACGATTCCAAACCAACATCTATGCCGATATGCTGTGCAGTTCTTGGCAATGGCTCTTGCACAATTTCAACGGAAAAGGCAATGTACCAACCGTCCGCTTCTTTGATGATGCTTGTTCGTTTGATATTGCCAACAAACTCACGAGATTTGATGTAGGCAACATCACCGATTTTGGGCAAATACACCTTGCCAATGCGCTCCGAATCGTATGCGCGTCGCTGTACACCTTGCTTGAACGAAAACGAGCGATGCTGATGACGCTTGGCAAACTTCGGGAAGCCCGCTCCAAGTTTGAAGAATCTTTCGTAGGTCTTTTCTAAACGGTCGGTTACGTCTTGCAGAGTTTGAGAATGAAGCGGCTTCAACCATTCTACCTCGCTCACAAGGTCTTTGACTTGCTTTTGCAGTTCGTTTTTGCTCACGCTTTTCTGCCATTGTTTGTACATCAACTGCCGATACTCAAGGCAAAGATTATAGACAAAACAGCACGATCCAAGCCACTGGGCGAAGATTTGTTCTTGCGCCCGTGTGGGTTTGAGTTTGAAGCGATATGTCTTAAGGATGGTCATTGACGAGCAAAGTACCGATAAATTCACAGTTTTCAAAGAACAACCATTTGCACCGACGACGATTGCGCTATATCGCGCCACGCCTTGCGTTCAAGGCAACGCAAACCGCGACCGCAGCCATCGTAACGATGGCGTGGCTGCAATCGTGGTGCTTTCATCCCACGGCTGAAGCGCGTGGGCTTTCCCGCACTCATTATCGTAATCATATCCCATTGTGAAGAATTGCACACCTCGAAATGGACTGTTCAAAGTTACTCCATAAACGTACAGAAGATGGCAGACGAAATAATTGGATATTGTCAAAAAACACCGTAATTTTGTACTCGTATAATTATATTTCAGTATAGACCCAAATATTAAAAACAACACAGCCTACTCAAGGTTTTTCGCAGATACTTGTTTGCTGCGTTTCTTGCCGTCGTTTCCCGTACATATTGCGATGTGTATGGGCTATGGTGGAGCAACACAAAGAAAAAGTTTCGTGCGAAAGCCCTCGCGGTTGTTGGAGTTTTATAGTACCAATAACTTGTTTCACAAATTGAGGGTATGCTTCATGGAAAAGAAGCGTTCTACTTTACATTACTTCCGACCAAGCACCTGGCCCTTCTGGGCGTTGCACGTCGGTTGTTTTGCTGCATTTTTTATTGAGTTTTCGTGGTGGTATGTAGCACTCGCCTTTGCGGGCTATGCCGTGCGTATGTTCGGCGTTACCGGTGGCTACCATCGCTATTTCTCGCACCGCACCTACTCCACAAGCCGCGTGTTCCAGTTTGTCCTTGCTTTTTTGGCAATGTGTTCTGTGCAAAAAGGCGTGATTTGGTGGGCTTCGCATCACCGCCATCATCACAGCCATTCCGACCAAGAAGATGACACCCACTCGCCGCAAGATGGCTTCTGGTGGTCGCATGTGGGTTGGATTTTGAGCAATGAGAACAACGCAACCGAAGAACACTATGTGCGCGATTTGCTGCGCTATCCCGAACTGGTCTGGTTGAACAAAAATATGCTCGTGCCACCAATTACGTGGGGCGTAGCGATGTTCCTTATCGCCGGAATTCCGGGTTTGGTTTGGGGCTTGTGCATTAGCACGGTTCTCTGCTGGCACGGTACGTTCACCATCAACTCGCTTTCCCATACGTGGGGTGGGCGGCGTTATGTTACGACCGACACAAGCCGTAACAATTTCATTCTGGCAATTATTACGCTTGGCGAAGGCTGGCACAATAACCACCATCGCTTTCAGTCCGCTGCTCGCAACGGCTTCTTCTGGTGGGAATTGGACATGACATACTACACGTTGAAAATGCTTTCTTTTGTGGGCTTAGTATGGGATTTGCGTCCCGTACCGAAGCACCTCTTAGAAGAAGATAATGAGACATGGATTAAAAATCAGCCCGAACACCTCCAAGGTATGCCCGTTCCCCGCGCTGCGGCAATGGCAGTAGCCGAAGAAGCGGTGTAATCATCGGCTAACATTTAACGGATACAGAATATAAAAGGCTGCTTTCTCTACCTTGAGAAAGCAGCCTTTTTCTTTGTAACTGTTTGCTTGCTATTCCACTGTAATCAAGGGCAACGTTTTGTCAGCCGGAACTAATCGTCCTATTGGATTAGCAAATTCCGATAATCCTGCTTCGGAAAGAATCGTGCATACATCATCAAGAGCGTCAGGACTAACAGCAATCAACAGACCGCCACTTGTCTGAGGGTCGCAAAGGATATTACGCTGGTCGTCCGAAAGCGGAGCGATATTGCTGCCGTAGCTACTGAAATTACGCCCCGTTCCGCCCGGAATAGATTTTTGCTCCAGATAGTACGCGAGATTAGGAAGTTTCGGAACGTCATTTAAACGGATTTCTGCACGAACACCACTTCCTTCGCACATTTCTGTCAAATGCCCCAAAAGACCAAAGCCCGTCACGTCCGTCATGGCGCGAACACCTGTGCATTTGCCAAGCGCCGTGCCGACGCTGTTGAGGCGCATCATTTGTGCTGCGGCACGTCCTTTATCCTCCTCACGTAGAATGCCGCGCTTCTCAGCTGTTGTCAAAATACCCACACCAAGTGGTTTGGTGAGAAAGAGGAGATTACCTGCTTCGGCAGTGCTGTTTTGCTTGATGTTGGCAATAGGCACAAGACCGCTCACCGCCAAACCAAAAATCGGCTCCGGACTGTCAATGCTATGCCCGCCAGCAAGCGGTATTCCCGCCTCAGCGCACACGTGCCGTCCGCCCGCAATCACACGTCCCGCAATCTCCGGCGGCAATTTGTCCAGCGTCCAGCCCAGAATCGCAATCGCCATCGTCGGTGTACCGCCCATTGCGTACACATCGCTTATGGCATTTGCCCCCGCTATGCGCCCAAAATCAAATGGGTCATCCACAATCGGCATAAAAAAGTCCGTCGTGCTGATGAGCGCTTGCCCGTTGCCAATGTCATACACGGCAGCATCATCGCGGGAGTTATTCCCAACAAGAAGTTTTCCCGCGTCGTAGGTCATGGGTGGGGCTTCGTTGCTGTGCAATATTTTGTCCAGTATAGCAGGAGCAATTTTGCAGCCGCAGCCCGCACCATGACTGTATTGCGTGAGGCGAATCGGCTCGGAGGTGTTTGGTTCCATGATGTTGAATTGGGACACGAATAAAACGGATGAAATGGATTTTCACCGATGATGCAAATAAACGATGAAGATTTTTAACACGGATTTGAAGAAGATTTCGCGGATGACACGGATTTCTTTTTCTAAAATGATGCTAGAAACTAAGAACACTCTCCACTATCCGTGAAATCTGTGTTATCCTCTTCAAATCCGTGTCAAAAAATTACTTTTGAATTTCAACCTTGGAATTACGACCGAATGATCGTGTCGGCGCGGTCAGGACTGGTCGAAACGATAGTCACTTGTGCGCCGGAAAGCTGTTCAATCCGGGCAATGTAGTCTTGCGCAGCTTGCGGTAAATCTTCGTAACGCCGAATACCTGCGAGCGACGATTTCCAGCCGGGCATCGTCTCATAAACTGTTTCGACGCGCTCCAGCGTATCTGCGTCGGCGGGGATACTTTTCAATACCTTGCCATCAAGTTTATATGCCGTACAGATCTTGATTTCATCGAAGGTGTCGAGCACGTCCATTTTGGTCAACGCGATTTCCGAGATACCATTGACAATGACGGAATACCGCAGGGCGAAAGCGTCCAGCCATCCGCAACGGCGCGGTCTGCCGGTTGTCGCGCCAAATTCCGAGCCGATAGAACGCAAGCGCTCACCCGTCTCGTCGTGGAGTTCCGTTGGGAAAGGACCATTGCCAACCCTCGTAGAATATGCCTTGACGACACCCATCACCACAGAAATTGCCGTTGGAGCCAAGCCCAAGCCCGTAGCAGCACCGCCGCTTGTGGGATTGGAACTGGTCACAAAGGGGTATGTGCCGTGGTCAACATCCAGCATTGCGCCCTGTGCGCCTTCGAGCAAAATAGTCTTGCCCGCTTGGATAGCATCGTGCAGGAGCATTGTCGTGTCAGTGATGTAGGGGTCTATTTGTGTATCGAATTGGCAGTATTCATCGGCGATTTTTTCGGCATCCAATTGCTCATAGTCGTAAATTTTATCCAGAAGTTTGTTTACCTCGCCAATGTTCGCACGGAGTTTGTCGGAAAAGCGCTTGCGGTCGAGCAAATCCACAATACGCACACCGTTACGGCTTGCTTTGTCAATATATGCCGGTCCAATGCCACGCCCCGTCGTGCCGATGGCGTTTTTGCGATCGTTTTCGCTGTCCTTGGCTGAAGCAGCTTTTTCGCGGGCAGCGTCCAGAAGTTTGTGATACGGCATAATCAAATGCGCTCGGTGGCTAATAAACAAGCGCCCTTCGATATTGATGCCGTATTCCTCCAGCATCTTGATTTCTTCCATAAGCGCCACGGGGTCAATCACCACGCCGTTTCCGATGACGCACTGCACGTGTGGGTGCAAAATGCCCGATGGAATGAGATGGAGAACATACTTTTTGCCGTCAATCACGAGCGTATGTCCAGCATTTGCGCCGCCTTGATACCGCGCAACAATATTTGCCTTTTGACTCAGCAAATCTACGATTTTGCCTTTGCCTTCATCGCCCCACTGAGCGCCAACAATCAAAGAAACCATGAGAATGAGGAATTAGAAATGACGAATTACGAAGTTATTATTCATTTGTAGTCGTGGAGCGCTCAGCTCCAATGCCCTTTTCCAATACCCAATACTTTCACACCACGCTCACGAAGCGCTTCAGCAGTGGCATCAGTGATGATATTGAAGGCATCAATAACGAGGCTCACGCCCGGCAGTGCCGATAGAATATCCTCTGCCGTCATGTTGAGATATTCGCTATGGCGGACAGCAAAGATTGCCGCGTCATGTTGCAGCGTGCGAAGCTCATCAATGCTTGTATGAACGGGCGTGTCTTTTTCTACCCAGTAGGAAACAAGCGGGTCGTGAAGTTGCATCACAGCACCCTCTTTTTCACAGAGGTCGTAGAAGAGTTCTGAGGGCGAATAGCGCGTGTCGGCTACATCATTCAAATACGACACACCCAGCACCGTTACGTGCTTCCCGCGCAAATCCGGCATCTCGCGCTTGAGCAAATCTACCGTGAAGGACGGCATCATATCGTTTGTGTTTATTGCCGAAAGCGACATATCCAGCCGTTTTCCGGCTGTCCGTTTGTCTGATTCAAACAATGTGGAATAAGCCCAATCGGCAAGCAGCGAATCCTTTGTAAGGCAGTAACCGCCTACACCGAAGCCGGGAGCCATGATGTTGCGGTGCGTCGGGCGGACGCGGATGGCTTGAATCACATCGAACATATTTACGCCCGCATCTTGCGCAAACTCCGTCCACTCCTGCATAAAGGCAATGTTCATGGCACGGAACGAATTTTCTAGCACTTTCGACATTTCGCTTGCGGTGGTGGAATGAAGTTCGGTCAGAGGAAAATCTTTTGTATTGATGAAGGACGACAAGAACTCCCGCGCAGCCTCTTTCGCAGCATCATCCACACCGGAATATACACGGTAGAAGTTGGTGATGGAGTTCAGATATTCCTTGCCCGGCATAACGCGCTCGTAGGAATGGGCGAGGTGAATTGTGTCCGTATTCAAGCCACGCTGACGACCCGTCAGCTCAAAAAGCGGCTTGAGCACTTTTTCCGTCGTTCCGGGCGGCACTGTGGTTTCGATGAGAACAAGCGTATTGTTCGTAATGCGGTCTGCGACGGTTGTGATTGCTTCTTTGTAACGGTCGAAGGTAAAATCGTAATCGCGGGCATTTCCAAGCTGCTTTTTCTTGATGTCGAGATGAATATCCACCACGACAACATCTGCCAGCGTGTACGCAAACGGTGAAAATGTTGCCGTCAAATTGCCGTTGGCGTGAGCAGTCGTGTATGCCTCATCCAGACTGGTATCGGTGGAAACGACCGAAGCCAAACCTTGAAGAACGCGGGCAATTTTCCAATAATTTGCCTCGTCCGGTAAATCAACGCCGATAACGTTGTAGAGCAGTTCGCCGCTTGCGTTCTTGGCATTCGCAACAGCAGCAGCCATAGCAGTGCCAACAAAACCCAACCCTTGAATTACAACGGTTTTGCGAGAGTTCTGCGTAAATGTGGCGAGGCGTTTCTGCTCGGCAGTAGCATTGATGCTGTATTCAAATGTGTCGCCGAAGGGAGAGCGGGAAATCATAATGTCAGAATAATTGGCAGAAGTAGAATGGTGAAATGCACATTTGAAGTAAAATATGCACCCACAGAACAGCAAACTTACGAAAAAGATTTGGATTCAAACGGCTTTCAAATGAAAAAGCGTGATAGA
The DNA here is from genome assembly GCA_025363605.1 of Candidatus Kapaibacterium sp. Lineage (GTDB taxonomy): Bacteria > Bacteroidota > Ignavibacteria > Kapaibacteriales > UBA4661 > PH2015. Next base: position 8,387 of record JANYDO010000456.1, on the reverse strand, counting down.
ATCAAGACTCTACCACGCTTTATTCAATATGGAGTGCGAACGCGAGTTCGCACCTTTCTATTATTACATTGCTCAAGGTTGCGCAAACTTACGTTTGCACTCCTATACTTTTTTATTTGCCAATTTTCACGGTGAGGTCAGCCAAACGGTTGGAATAACCCCACTCGTTGTCATACCAGCCCACAACTTTTACCGTGTTACCGATGACCATTGTGCAATCACTATCGAGGATGCAAGAATGTGGGTTGCCAACGATGTCGCTGGAAACAAGCGGGTCTTCGGAGTATTCCATGATACCTTTCAAAGCGCCATTTGCGGCGGCTTTGAGTGCAGCATTTACTTCTTCTTTGGTGGCAGTTTTTTTCACGATTGCCGTGAAGTCTGTGACCGAGCCGTCCGGCGTTGGAACGCGAAGTGCGAAGCCATCCAGCTTGCCTTTCAGTTCCGGCATTACTTCACCAACAGCTTTTGCAGCGCCGGTGGAAGTAGGGATAATGTTAATCGCAGCAGAGCGGGCACGACGCAGGTCGCTGTGCGGCAAGTCGAGAATACGCTGGTCGTTGGTGTAAGCATGAACAGTGGTCATCATGCCGCTTTCGATACCAAATGTTTCGTGCAGCACTTTCACCATCGGAGCCAGACAGTTCGTGGTGCAAGAAGCATTGGAAAGCACTTGTTCGCTGCCCGTGAGGATGCTGTCATTCACGCCCAACACAATGGTCGCGTCAACTTTATCTTTTGCCGGAGAGCTGATAATCACTTTTTTTGCGCCATTAGCAACGTGCTTCAGACACTCTTCTTTTTTTGTGTAAATGCCGGTGGATTCAATCACAATATCCACATCTTTCCATGCCAAGCCTTCGATGGTCTTGGATGCGGAAATTGCAATAGACTGACCATTCACCACAAGATTCGACCCCTCAACGCCCACAGTGCCGTTAAAGCGACCATGAACGGAGTCGTATTTGAGGAGGTGTGCGAGGGTTTTTACGTCAGTGATGTCGTTAATACCGACAAACTCGAGTTTACCCGGATGCGCCGAAAAAGCAGCGCGAAGGAAGTTGCGACCAATACGACCAAAGCCGTTGATTGCTACGCGAATCGCCATGAACGTTCTCCCAGAAAACGATGAGACAAATGAAGCACCATGAAAGCACAAGTGCTGCCGATGGTGCACGTATTTCTAACCGAAACAAACATACAAAAAAAACACCGCATATTCCCACAGAAAACGTATTGCAGTTCGCGCGGCTTTGCTATCTTTGCAAGAATAAAAGCGCACACCAAGCAAGCGTTCAAAACCGCATACTTTCTGTGCTCCAAAGAAATACCTTTTAGGCAATACTTCTCAGGAGGAACAACGCTATGGCAACAAAAAAAGTGCTCTCCCGCAATGTCACTATTGCTCTGGCGCTCATTGCAATTGGTGTGCAAATTTTTACCATGTGCAAAAAGAAAGCCGATCAAACGCCGCCGCCCACAGGCGGTCAGCAGCAAGGCGCTCCACAGGCAAATTCCACAGGCACGATTCATCTCGAAATGGGCGTACCGACAGGTGGCGATGGCGAACCCGCTTATTTGCTCGTTCGCAAACAATACGCGCTATCGTACAACAGCACAAAGAATGTACCGAATTGGGTAAGTTCTAACTTGAATGCAACGTATTTCGGAGCTACTGAGCGTAAACAGGGACAATTCATGCCTGATCCTGAATTACCATCGCAATTCTACCATGTGCGGCATCAAGATTACAGCAATTCCGGCTTTGACCGTGGACATATGGTTCGCTCCGAAGAGCGCACGGCTACGCGTGAAGACAACGATGCGACATTCTACACAACCAATCTTTTGCCACAGTATCACGATCTGAATGCCGGTCCGTGGCTGCGTTTGGAAGAATTTTGCCAATATCTGGCGCAACGCAAGAACAAAGAACTCTACATTATCTGCGGCGGCGTGTATCCGAAGAATTATCAAACCATCGGCAAAAGCAATAAAGTAGCCGTTCCCAGCCAGTGCTTTAAGATTATTGTCGTGCTGGAACGGGGTCAGAGGCTGAAAGATGTGACTGAGAATACCACTGTTTTAGCAGCACTCATGCCGAATGTGGAAGGTATTGGTCACGAGCAATGGCGGCAATACCAAACAACGGTGGATGAAATTGAGCGTCAAACCGGGTATGATTTTTTAACGGCAGTACCGCAAAATATTCAGAAAGCAATAGAGAGCCGTAAAGCAGAGTCGTTGGCACTTGCAAAATAGATAAACCGCGCAACGGTGATTTTCAGTGTTTGGAAATCCCGAAAAATTCTGTTATATTTGTAGCCCGTTTGATACAAACGTCCGCTCATTGAGCGGGACACGGAAGGTTCGCATAATGGTATTGCAGCAGTCTTGAAAACTGCCGAGCGCAAGCTCATGAGAGTTCGAGTCCCTCACCTTCCGCAAGATTTAGAACGTCGAAAGCCGTTTCTGCCCGTGAGCAGAAGCGGCTTTTTAATTTCTGTGTTTTCTACATCGAAAGACAAAAGCCGCTCACGAGCGTTATTGCTTGTGAGCGGCTTTTGCTTTGTAAATATTCGTGAAAATGCGATAAGCCGAATTCTGTCTTTTGCGCTGCCTTTTGAACTGGAAAGCAAGCACAAGAGGTGATTATTTATCTGGGAAGCGCATTACTACGCTCCTCTTGCAGCCTACCCGAATAAAGCGAAGGAGCATATTGCATCTCCATCTGTTACACGAGCCGCGTAATGACGTGCCCTCAGTGACACGTCCTTTATTCTTACTTGACTTTGCTCCTTGCGGGGTTTGCCCTGCCATTCGATGTTACCATGAATGCGGTAAGCTCTTACCTCACCTTTTCACCCTTACCTTTTGAGCAGTCCCGTGAAGAACTGACGCAAGGCGGTTTGTTTTCTGTGGCACTTTCCATCGGCTCACCTGCAAGCGCACGATTACTCGTGAGTATCACACTTTCAGATTTACCGTCCGGTCGTTAACCGGCGCAATGCTCTATGGAGTTCGGACTTTCCTCAGAAGCCGCATTACTACGCCTTCCGCAATCGCCTGCATTTCCACGAGAACTATTTTCATTATGCTATTTTACGACATCGGGGGCATTTCTTCCGGATAGAGAAGTCGCCCACAGCTTTCGCAGGTAAAAATCATTTTGTACGTGCGCATTTCTACGATACGTTGCGGGGGAACAGCACTAAAACAGCCCGAACAGCAGTTCTTACGCACCGAGACGGTTGTGTCGTTGTGGTATTCTTTGATGTGTTCGTACTGCACAACGATATTTTTCGGAAGTTTGGAGAGCAAATCTGTTCGCTTGGAAAGGTGTGCGCCAATCTCTTCGTTGTGCTCACTCGAAAGATCGTTTAGCTCATGCTCACGGTCAGCAAGGCGCATTCTTGCATCGTCCATATCCTCGAACTGCCCGTCGTACACGCGCTGCAAGTTTTCTTCGGTCATGAGTGTCGAACCAATGGTTTTGTCAGTATCACGCAACTCGTTTTTGAGCGATTCGACTTCTTTGGTGATTGCGTCAAATTCACGATTATTTCGTACTTGAAATTGTTGCTCGGAAAGTTTTTTTTCTTTGTCAAGCAATTCTTGCGCTCGAATCTTCGCATTGGCACGAGTTTGAAGGATGTCGTCTATATGTTTTTGAGTGGTGTCCACCGCTTGCTGACGCATCCGTACCTCTTTTTCGAGTATCTTTACCTCATAGGGCAAGTCGCCAAGCTCCTCCTGAAGCTCCGCAAGTTCGTTGTCAATGCGCGTGATAGCAGCCAAAAGTTGAAGTTGTTCGAGAACCATACGTCATTCCTCGTTTAGAGTAAAATCGTGCAATAAAGTAAAAGCGTAAAAAATAACTATGTCGTCAATTATGCGTGGTGAAGCGTGTTTTGCTGTGCTGCTCGGTACTTTTCGGTATTGGGATAATACAAAATAGGATTCGGAACAGTCCGAGAGCGGGTGACAATCAGCGTTTCTGCGTGATACTTCGCAATTTCTTCGGTCAATGTCGCAAGACCGAGAGGAACAAATTGCTCCATTTCGTAGTGTCCCGGGTCAATGAGCGTCAATGCGCCTTCTGTCCGATGAAAGTCGTGATATTTCAAATCTGCCGTGATAAACGCATCCACGCGTGCTGCCAAAGCCGCATCTATAAACGATGCCCCGCTTCCACCGACAATAGCCACGCGTTGAACTAAATCACTTTTGCCCGTATTGTGACGCACGGGCGCATTCGTGACGGCGTGAAGACGAGCGACAAAATCCATCATTGTTTCGGGCGTATCAAGTGAAGCCTCAATTCCCATGCCAAAACCCTCATGCACAGCATCAGGTACGAGTGTTTTTTCTACTCGTAGCCCTAAGCGTTCCGCCAGCAATGTGCTTGTGCCTTTGGGAAAGGCATCGAAGTTCGTGTGGGCAACAACGAGCGCAATACTATGCGCGATGAGTTTTGTGCAAATCCGCCCGACGCGCTCAGAATCTGTCAGCGCTGTGAGCGGCACAAAAATAAGCGGATGAAATGCAACAATGCAGTCTGCACCTTGCTGGATAGCTTCTTCCACAACGCCGTCCGTCATCTCCATTGTTACCAAAACTGACGAAATTTCACTGCGGCCGCTCTGGAGTTGTAGTCCTATGCGGTCACCTTTCATTGCCGTGGCAGGTGGGAGGCGGTGTTCAAGCGATTGTACAAATGCGGTCAGATTCATGGTGATACAAATGTAAGAAACTTTAGCGTCATATTAGCAAATGCTACAAAGTTTCTTCTACTGAAGGGGCATCAGTAGCGGAAAAGAAATAAACACTAAAATATCGCCGACTGTCTTGCCATGCGGTTTCGAGGGCAAAACCGGTAGTGGAAGCGAGTGTTTCTATCATCGCAGTATCAAATTTATGCGAGTATTCCGTGTGGATGCGCTCTCCGGCAGCAATAGCGACACGTGCGCCACCGATCTCAAACGTGTTGTATGCCATGCTTTCCAAATACAATTCCACACGAGACTCCGATTCGTTGTAAAATGCGACGTGCTTATAGCATTCGAGCGGTATTCGGGCAGATAACTCGCCACTGAGACGGTGCAAGATATTGAGATTGAAGGCGGCAGTAACGCCCTCTGCGTCATTGTACGCAGCGTGGAGGGTTTCCACGGATTTTATTTCCCCCGCGCTCATATCAGCCGCAAGCAAGAGCACATCACCCTTGCGGAGCAAACGCCGGAGATTTGCAAAAAAAGTTGCCGCCTCGCTCCGCGTTAAATTACCAATAGTGGAACCGGGGAAATAGACAAGAAGTTGTGCTTGAGAACCCGCAATATTGCGCTCAGCGACAACATACTCCACACCTTGCAAGAAGTCGGCACAAACAGCCTGCATCGGTATCGCGGAAAATTCCGCTTGCAGTCGTGCGCAGGATTCACGCAAAAACTCTTCGGAAATATCAATGGGAATGTAGAGTATATTATCGTTGTTGTCGTCTCTTTTACTACTGGCTGTCTGATTTTTACGGCGCTCTTCCAACGCTTGCAAAAGGCGGCGCGTCTTTTTCCCACTTCCTGCGCCGAGTTCGAGTAGCCAGCAGTCTTGCTGAACTTTTTCAATAATGTCACCCGCATGGCGATCAATAATTTCCTGCTCTGCCCGCGTGAGATAGTATTCGGGTAATTCGGTTATCTGCTCGAACAGCTCCGAACCACGCTTGTCGTAGAGATATTTCGGAAGAAGAAATTTATGTTCGGCACGGAGACCACGCACGGCATCTTCAGATAAGGAATCGCGCTCGTCTCCGCGCAAGTGGATGAACGGCAGGTATGCAATGTGGGGCAGGGAATGGGAAACGACGGCGGCTGTATCCGGCAGCGTTGCAGCAAAAGCCATAAAAATAAGCATTGATGAACAAGCCTTCCGGCTTGCGAAGGAACGGTTTAGCTGAGACAACAAACGCAAGCCGCGAATTTATATTGTGCTGCTTCTGTGCAAACGCCCCTTGTAAGCATCTGGACAATGATTCTTGGAACACAGACAAGAGTGTCTGTGCCACCACAAAACCAGTTTCCATGCCGTAGCACAGACACTCTTGTCTGTGCAGATAGTTCAAGATAATTACGTTCAACACCTTATGGTGAACATCGCTACGGTGCTGTCCTGTGACAGCGCTATATCGTCACAATAGCCGTGTCATCAATCACAATCGTGTCTCGGAGCGGGTCGGGAAGCGCACTTTCGCCCATAAGATATTCGTCCACAGACCGTGCAATACTACGTCCTTCAGCAATTGCCCAGACGACAAGCGACGCGCCTCGCGTACAATCGCCCGCCGCAAAAATTCCTGCTTGCCCCGTTGCACCGCCCGTTTTAGTGGCTACTTTTCCGGTTTTGGTGGTTTCTACGTCCAACTGACGCAGAAGCTGATATTCAGGGTAATTAAATCCGACAGCAATAAGTACCAAATCTGCCGGAATGAGAACTTTATCCCCTTTGATAATATGCGGCGTAGCGCGCTCTTCAGCGCGGGCTTTGCGATTAAGACGTGCCGCTTCAATCGCCACGACGTTCCCTACCGAATCACCTACAAAACGCTGTGTGACCATCGTGAAAAGCCGCTCACAGCCTTCTTCGTGGGAACTTGAATCCAGATAGACCGTCGGCACGAGGGGCCAAGCGCTATTGTGTTCTGTTGCTTCCGAGGGGCGAATGTGAATGTCGAACTGCGTTACCGATTTTGCGCCTTGACGATTCGCCGTGCCAATACAGTCCGCTCCGGTGTCGCCGCCACCGATGACCACAACGTGCTTACCTTCGGCATTGATTCGTTCTTCGAGTGGAATTGCTTCCCCGCAGTCCATACGATTTTGCTGGGTGAGATATTCCATTGCAGGATAAATACCTGCAAACTCACGACCTTCTATCGGCACGTCCCGCTCGACACTAGAGCCGATTGCCAACACAACCGCGTCAAACTCACGTTTTAAGCGCCATGCAGGAAATTTAACGCCCACTTCGGTATTCACTTGAAACTTTACCCCTTCGGCGCGGAGCTGGTCAATACGCCGTTCGACAATGCTTTTGGCAAGTTTGAAGTTCGGAATGCCGTAGAGCAGCAAGCCGCCCAAACGGTCACTTTTCTCGAAAACCGTCACGCTGTGTCCGGCACGATTAAGCTGCTGCGCCGCCGCCAGCCCAGCCGGTCCCGAACCCACAATCGCCACACGCTTTCCGGTGCGAAAAGCAGGCGGCTCAGGCACAATCCAGCCTTCGGCAAAACCCCTATCTACAATCGCATTTTCGATGGACTTTATTGTTACAGCAGGTGCGTTGATTGCCAGGACGCATGACGACTCGCACGGTGCGGGGCAGGTACGCCCCGTGAACTCCGGAAAATTATTCGTGGCATGAAGCTGTTCTAATGCTTCCAGCCAATCATTTTTATACACAAGGTCATTCCATGCAGGAATCAAGTTGCCAAGCGGGCAGCCCGACATACAAAACGGCGTTCCGCAGTCCATACAGCGTGCACCCTGCTCCTGTGCTTGCACGACAGGCAAAGGAAATTCAAACTCGCCGAAATGCTTTTTTCGCTGGTCGGCAGTTTGTTTCGACGGCGTTTTACGCCCGTATTCGAGGAATCCTGTTGGCTTGCCCATGATAGTATTGATTTGCTTGATGATAAGAATATTATTGCGCAAAAGGCGGATGCTTTTTGTGAAATCCCGTCGCATCCTGATATTTTTTCGCCACAGCCAGCAATCTGCCTTCGTCAAAAAGCTGACCGCAAAACGTGATACTGATTGGTCTGCCGTCCGTGCGGAAGCCGTTGGGAACAACGACGCACGGGTGTCCGGTCAAGTTGGTCAGAAGCGTGTTGTTTCCTTCGGCTGTCGGGCAGACGTACACATCCACTGTTTTCATCAGCGAAGCCATTTCCTCAATGATAAGCTGCCGCACACGTTGCGCTTGAATGTACTCCACAGCAGGAATAAAGCGGGCTGCACGAAATTGGTTGCCCCACGCAAATTTATGTTGCTGCACAAAGAGGCTATCACGACCGCTCCGCGTCAGGTCGTCGAAGGCAGCGGCGGATTCAGCACCAATCAAATAATCCAAACTACTCACGGGATATTTTTTTGGTAAAGCAATCGGAATCAGTTCTGCGCCAAGTTTACGCAATGCGTCCAACGCCGCACTATCACTGGTAGTATAGCCCTTATCATTCTCAAAAAGCTCTTTCACATACCCAATGCGCAATTTTGCAAGATTGACGTTTGGCGAATAATTGAACGAAGCTTCGTAAACACTAGCGTCTAAGCCGTCCTTGCCATAAATCGCGTTCAGCACAACCGCACAATCTTCCACCGTGCGGCAGAGCG
>JANYDO010000440.1 GCA_025363605.1 Candidatus Kapaibacterium sp. | reverse complement strand
GTTCTTCGTAGTCTTCGGCAGAATAATTACGACTGTCGCGTCCGAAAGCAATGTCCAGAAGCGGCACGGCGGCAAAAATCACCAGTGGCGTTAGGAAATTCCACGCACCGCCCAGCACGTAGCCTGCGACGATGCAGACGTGGAAGAGAAAGACGCTGAAATAGGGGATGACGCTCATGGTCGTAGTTGGTTGTGTTGTTGTGAAGAACGTATGTGTGAAGTCCTCTGTGCTCAATGTTGCCAGTATCGGCAGAGGGAGAGTTTAATAGTAAATGGTAGAGATGGGAAGCCTTTACGGTGATGATACCTGAGAAATATTTTCCCGTAGCTGGAAAATATTTCCCTCCGGGTCAAAGGCATTGCACATAATGAAGCCGGAACTCTCCCATTCGTCCGAGAAAACCCCGCCACCAAGCTGAGACGCAGCAGAGCGACACGCTGCGATACTTGGCACGGTAAAGAAAAACTTGAGTGCAGTATCTTCACGCGGCTGTGGTGGAGAGGTAATCACAATGCTTGCTGCTATATGCTGCGGTATAGCGTGAATGATGAGATGGAGCGAGCCGAACTGAAGGGTTGCGGAATCATCCGACTCTTCAAGCAGTACAAATCCGAGAACGGACTCGTAGAAATGCGCTAGACGATGACGGTCTTTGGCATAAATAAACACGCCGGAGGTAGCAACTACAGACATACCGTTTTGTAGAAGTATGTGAAAAAAGCGGGAGTTGCAATGCGATGAAGCCATTTTGTACAAGACTGACGAGGTTTCAAGGTAGAAGTAACCGTTGACGTTTTCATCACTTCACCATAAATCCAAAGGGCAAACTTATCCAACGCATTGTAGGAATTTGATTTTTTAAGAGCACACTAAACCTACTATTTCTAACCGCTTGTGCAACTACTTGAGTTAATTTTTCTGAACTTGAGTATTCGACAAGAATTTTTATTGGATTCCCCTTTCGATCAATGAGAATTAACAATTTCCCCTTGCCTGTAATGCCTTTGTAGAAAACATCTTTTATGTAGTCAATTTTTGCACGCTTTTCGCCCGTTGTATCTTCATCCCATGTAGTATCAAGATTGGAGTTCAATTGAATAAATGGATTATTCAGTATTACACTATCAAGTGCGCTCAAGCGTAAGTACCCCGTTGAATCGAACACCACTTGAAAAGAATTGACCAGATTTGCAATGCTATCCCCATGTAATGTATTATTTAACACTGACTGAGAGAGCTGAATTTGCGCAATTATCGGGCTAGACAAAACTAAAGCACACCAAACTACAAAACAATAAAAGTAGCGACACATAGCTATTGGCAGTCTTAAATTCAAGAAATGGAATAGAAGCAGACAGAAGCAATTTTTTATCACGGAACCAAGCCTTCACTTGGTTTACACGATAGCTTTGTGAATATAGCAAAAAATCTGTATGTTGTGCAAGCATTTTTACAAACCTCGTTCTCATGCGCTTTTCAGCTTCTTTCACGTCGTTTGTTCATTCAGTGCTGGTAAATCTGCCAAATGCTTATTGCACTCAAACCTCCCCTGTATGACCGCACAACCTCACTACCACATCATTTTCCGCGCTTGCGATGCCGTGTTTTCGCTACACAGCGCACCGCGCCCTTTCGGGCTTGACAAAAAAACGCTAATCAAACTCTGCTTTTTGAGCCTGTACGATGCACTCACGAATGCTCAAGAACCGCTTGACTATACGTTGCACATCGTCGCGGACAATCTTTCGGACGAAATGACGGCGTTTTTTGAGCGCTTCCCCGTGAAAATCGTGCATGGTACGTTTGGTAACGACGAGTCCATTCGCCAAACCCTGCGCATCGCTCTGGAACTACCTTCGGGCGAAAATGACTGGGTGTATTTTTGTGAAGATGACTATTTGCATCGCCCCGAAGCCTTCACGTGGCTAACGGATGTGATTCGGAACCGCTCCGAAATCATGCACTTTCGCCCGCGCCCGCGTTGGGTGGCTGCCTTCGCAACACGTATGGCGACTCGACCACTTGTGATTCACACGCCCGACTACCCCGACCGCTATCTTCCCCGATGGCGACGCTTTTCGATACTATTTTTGGGAAAATATTGCCATTGGCGGCAGGTGGACAGCACGACTTTTACGTTTCTCATGCAAGCAAGCACCGTTCACCGCTACAAGCGCCTTCTCATGCGCTCTACGACTGAAGCAAACGACCGACTTCTGAGCGACAATCTCTACGCACGATTTCTTTGGGGCAGGCGGGCGCTCTGCATCGCGCCAATTCCGGGCATTTCAACGCATTTGCACTCGGATGTGATGACCCCGCACGTGGATTGGAGCGGTGTTCGGGGAGATATTATGCGCCGCTATGCGGAGTATTTTTCGGGGTAAACTTATTTTTCTGCTATAATCGGTCAAATTCTTCAGGTTCTCCCTTGGGAATGCGCTGAAGAACAGCGTCAAAGTCTGCTTGAGTAACTTCTTTGGAACGCTCTTCCCAATAGGATTCCACGGAAGCATAGAACTGCTCGGTCAGAAGTTGTTCTACGGAAATATGTTTTGATTCGGCAACTTTTTGAGCCTTGGTAAACATTCGCTCCGGAACCTTTACGGTGATTGTATATATCATTGTACTTCTCCAAGTATTTCCAAAAACTCTTTGGCTGTGATAATCGGTATTGCGTATTGCTGCTCTATTGGCTTTAAGTCTGCTTTGTTGTAGCTCACAATGTAATCAGCACGTGCGACAAAAGCAATCTCTCCCACCATATCATCATCGGTATCTTTTGTCAAGGGGCGAAGGAGAAAATAGATATTATGCTTCTCTGCGTGCTGAAACAAAAAAGCCAAGAAAGTATCAATATCATCAGGATTTACAGAGGTATGCAAATAGAGCTGTTCTTCATATTCGTAAAATAGAGGAATTGAGATATGAGCAGTAAAGTCGCGTCGTCCAATCAATTGAAGCAATCGAAAAGAAGCACCAAGTTGAGATTTGAAGCCAGCTACCAAAACATTTGTATCAATGACAATCTGATAATGTTCCATTCCTCAACTCTCTTTACAACTACATTTCTTCGACAGCTCAAGTTAGCTCAAGAACAATTTTGTTGCTTCTTGCTTGTTGTTCTTCCTATCCTATCGCATGGGCTGACCAGCAACTCCATCCTTCAATCCTTGCAATAAATCGGGAATTGAACCAATTACCCACAAAAGAATACAAGCCACCCCTAACCAAAGCAGTGTCTTTTCCTTTGAACTACCCATTGTCATTTTTTTTCGATATAAACTGAACAGCACGAGACCTGCGCCGAGCGTAATGTCTGAAAGTCTGTGCAGTATGTGTAAAATATCCATTTGATGTGGCTCTTAAATGTGAATAAGCATTTGGACAGTGATACTTGGAACACAGACAAGAGTGTCTGTGCCACCAAAACCAGTTCCCATGCCGTAGCACA